>CALWRP010000178.1 GCA_944383955.1 uncultured Clostridia bacterium | reverse complement strand
AAGGTTGTGTGGAGAAAAGTACAGGAGTGCGACGCCATCCGGAAAAAGACGCTTCGCTGTTTTTCCTGCCTTTTTCAGTGCTTCGCGATGGGATCCGATCACCGGCAGCTGAGTGGTCGGGGCTCTGGTCTCGCCTGCCGGCTCGGTCGGCGCTAATTCGTGTGCCACCGGCACACCGCGCCCCGCGCCCCGCCGGGTCTACGCTCCCGCTTCGGTCGGCGCCTTGATTGTGTGCCACTGGCACGCCGCGCCCTTTGAAAAGGCGGGCGAAACTTTTGTGTTTTGCTCTTTGGCAGCTATTCCTCCTCCTCCGGTTTCGCCTGCGGCGCGGCGCTCTCCGGGCGGATGGGAATGATGCTCTTTTTCACCATCAGGCCCTCATATTTGAGCTTGAACTGCACGCGGCCGTAGAAGCTGCTGTGGCAGGAGCGGCAGGTGAAGATCGCGCGGTAGCTCTTGTTCTTGAGCTGCCAGTCGCCGACGCGCTGCGCCGGACGTCCGCAGTCCGCGCAGTGGAACACCATGTCGCCGGGGCGGATGAGCGGGCTGTTCAGGTCGCAGAGGATCATGGTCTTGAACGTCATGCGGCGGTAGAACTCGTCGTCTGCTGTCTGCTCCATCGCCGTCAGGCGCTCCGGATCGTACACCCGCTGCAGGCAGCGCAGCGAGAGCAGGCTGTCGCCGAGGGCGCGGTGGTGATCGAAGTCGTCCCCGCTGATGCCGAGGAGCTCCGCCGCCGTCGTCAGCCCCATCTGCTTGCCCGGCTCAGCGCCGAGCTGCTGCTGGCAGTATGCCTGCAGGTCAATATATTTCTCGAGGAAGGGGATTTGCTGGCTGCCGCAGAAATAGCGGCAGTTTTCGATCAGCGTGAGAATGTCGGAGGTGCCCCACGTCAGCAGCACGGCCCCGCCCATCCATTTGCGGAAGCGGCTCGTCACCTGCATGAACTGCAGGCCGCCCTCGAGCTCCTCGTTGGTGATGCTCGTGAGCGTGCGGATCTTGCCGCTGATCTTCTTGCCCACCTGCGGGCGCACGAGCGCCTCATACGTGTCGAGGATGTTGAGAGACTCGTCGACCTTCACGGCCCCGAACTCGATGATCTCGTTGATAAAGCCCTTGATCCGGCGGCTGTAGGTGCCGTTCCACTCCAGATCGAGGATCACATACGTTTTCTCCGGCATGGCCTTTCCCTCCCTTCCGGACAAAGCGGCGGCGTCTCCGGAACCGCCGGGACGCCGCCTGCGTTTTGGTTTATTTCTTCTTGCTGGCGAGCTTCATGCGCTGCTCCTTGCTCAGGATCATCTTGCGCATGCGGATGCTCTTCGGCGTGACCTCGACGAGCTCGTCGTTCTTGATGAACTCGAGGCACTGCTCGAGGCTGAGCACCGTGGGCGGCGTGAGCTTGAGCGCCTCGTCCGAGCCGGAGGCGCGGGTGTTCGTGACATGCTTCTTCTTGCAGACGTTCACGGTGATGTCGTCGGCCTTCGGGCTGACGCCGACGATCATGCCCTCGTAGACCTCCACGCCGGGGCCGATGAAGAGGCGGCCTCTGTCCTGCGCGTACCACAGGCCGTAGCCGGTGGACTCGCCCGTCTCGTGCGCCACAAGGGAGCCCTGCGGACGCTCCGGGATATCGCCCTTGTAGGGCTCATAGTCGTCGAAGACGTTGTTCATGATGCCGTTGCCGTTGGTGTCGGTCAAAAACTCCTGGCGGTAGCCCATCAGGCCGCGGGCCGGGATCTTGAACTCGAGGTGCGTCACGCCCGTGTCGCGCGTGCCCATGTTGATCATCTCGGCCTTTCTGCCGCCGAGCTTCTCCATCACCGCGCCGACGTAAGCGTCCGGCACCTCGATCATCAGAAGCTCGATCGGCTCGTAGCGCTTGCCGTCGATCTCCTTGTAGATGACGTGCGGGCTCGACACCTGGAACTCGTAGTTCTGGCGGCGCATCTGCTCGATGAGGATGGACAGATGCAGCTCGCCGCGGCCGGAAACCTTGAAGGTGTCGGGGGAATCCGTCTCCTCCACGCGCATGGCGACGTTCGTCTCCACCTCCTTGAAGAGGCGGTCGCGCAGGTTGCGGCTCGTCACATACTTGCCCTCGCGGCCGGCGAAGGGGCTGTTGTTGACCATGAAAAGCATCGAGACGGTCGGCTCGTCGATCTTGACGAACGGCAGGGGCTCGACGCAGTCCGGCGAGCAGGCCGTCTCGCCGATGTTCAGATCCGTGAAGCCCGACACGGCCACGAGGTCGCCGAGGGCGGCGGACTCCACCTCCACGCGGCGCAGGCCCTCAAACTGATAGAGCTTGCCGATCTTGACGTTCTTCGTCGATCCGTCACGGCAGCACAGCACCATGGACTGGCCGTCCTTGACCTCGCCGCGCTCCACGCGGCCGACGCCGATGCGGCCCACGTAATCGTCGTGGTCGATGTTGGAGAAGAGGATCTGCGCCGGGCCGTTCCGATCGCCCTGCGGGGCGGGCACCTCGCGCAGAATCATCTCAAAGAGCGGCTTCATGTCCGTGCCGGGGACATTCGGGTCGGTGCTGGCGTAGCCGTCGCGGCCGGAGGCGTAGACGACGGGGAACTCGAGCTGGTCGTCGTTCGCGCCGAGCTCGATGAAGAGGTCGAGCACCTCGTCGATCACCTCGAGCGGACGCGCGCCGGGGCGGTCGACCTTGTTGACAACGACAACGGGCTTCTTGCCGAGGCCGAGGGCCTTCTTGAGCACGAACCGCGTCTGCGGCATGCAGCCCTCGAAGGCGTCCACCAGCAGCAGCACGCCGTCGACCATCATCAGGATGCGCTCCACCTCGCCGCCGAAATCGGCGTGGCCGGGCGTGTCCACAATGTTGATCTTCACGCCGTCGTACATCACCGCCGTGTTCTTCGACAGGATGGTGATGCCGCGCTCGCGCTCGAGGTCGTTGGAGTCCATCACGCGCTCGGCGACCGCCTCGTTGCTGCGGAAGATGCCGCTCTGGCGCAAAAGCTGGTCGACAAGCGTCGTCTTGCCGTGGTCAACGTGCGCGATGATGGCAATATTTCTGATATCCGATCTAACATCCATACCTGTGTAACCTCTTCTCTTCGACAATTCCGCGGCGCGGCGGAAACAGCCGCCGCCTATCTCTCGTATCCCGGCGCGTTCCCGTTTCCGGCGCGCCCGGCGCCCCGCCTTCGGGGCGATTGCACAATATAATAGTATAGCATATCCTGCCGAAATTGAAAATCTTTTTTGTGCCAGAGTTTTTTTCGCCCGGCGCGCTCATTCCTGTGCCGGTTGAACAAAGACGATCAGTCCTCTCTCCGGCGGCGGCGCAGCTTTCCGCGCCGTTCCTCGGCGGCCTCGCGCAGGCGGGCAAGCGCCTCGCGGGCGCGGGGCGGGCGCACGGTGGGGAAGGCTGCCAGCAGGCGGCGGTGCGCAAAGCGCAGGCTCTCCTCGAGCCTTGCCTGGCGCTCCCGCAAACGCTCCGTGGCCTCCTCCAGCTTCGCCTGGCGCTCCCGCAGGCGTCCTGCCGCCTCCTCGCGGCCCTGCTGCGCCCGCTGGCCGAGCGTGTCCACGGCGGAGCGCACCGCCGTTTTCTGCTCCTCGAGGGCCGTCTCCGTGCGCTCGCGCAGCTCGTCGAGGATCTCCTGCAGTGCCTCCAGCTTGCCGCGCAGCTGCAAAGCGCCCCGCACGGAGAAGACCAGATCAACCGCGAACGCGGTGCACAGCACCGCGCACAGCGGCGTGAGCACGCCCTGGGGAATCCGCTGCACCAGCCGCAGCAGGGCCGGGTGCAGCGCCCGCATGAGCGCCACGCACATCAGGCCGAAGAGGATCGAGTTGTGCAGGCAGACGCGGCCGTGCAGGTTCCATTTTTTATGCGAATAGTCCCACCACTTGGCGTGGAAGATCGTCTCCAGCAGCCAGCCGGTCACATACTCCAGCGCGCTGGTGACAAGCGCCCCGCCGATAAAGAGCAGCGGCAGCGACCAGGCGATCGGCTCGAGCAGAAAGACGGTGAGCAGCGCCCCCACCCCGTAGATGGGGCAGAGCGGCCCGCTGAGAAAGCCGCGGTTGATGAACCGGCGCGCCGGGACGGAGCAATATACGCTCTCGCACAGCCAGCCGACGGCGCTGTACAGAAAAAACAACAGACAAACAATTCTCAAATCCGGCATCGCCGTCTCCCCTTCCCGGCGGATTTCCGCCGCGTTTTATTCCTGTTCGATGTATGGTATTGTAGCACAGCCTGCGCCCGCGCGCAACCGGCGCGAAGCGCGGCGGACGCCCGCGGCGCGCCGGCCGGGGAAAACCGGGCAAGCTTTCCGGCAAACGCCGCCGTGCTCCCGGAGCGGGAAGGCCCTTCGGAAACACAGGAAGGCGGCGCTACAGGAGCAGGACGAGCAGATAATAGAGCAGGGCGGCGGCCACGGCGGGGAGCAGCACCCAGGTGACGGGATCGGCGTCGAGCTCCGTGACGCGCAGCAGGCGGTAGATCGAGAGCGAGGCGTTGAAGATCTCGCTGAAAAAGAGGACGGCGGCATAGCCCGCCATGCCCCACAGCGGCAGCAGCACGGCCACGGCCGCGACGCGCAGCAGCGAGTCCGCGAGATTGCAGCGGAAGGCGAACAGCTGCTGATCGAGGCCCTTGAGCATGCCGTCGACCACGCTGTCGAGGTACATCAGCGGCACGATGGGAGCCATGATCCGCAGCAGGTTTCCGGCCTCGGCGCTCCTGAAAAAGAAGCGGCACAGCGGATCGGCGAAGACGATGAGCAGGGTGGTGACAAGAAAGGAGAAGGCGAGCGTGAAGCGGATCGCCCGCCCCGCCGTGGCGCGGATGGCGGCCTTGTCGCCGCGGGCGGCGGCGGAGGCCAGGCGCGGCACAAGAAGCTGGCACACCGAGGTCACAAGCGCCGCCGGGAACAGAATCACCGGCATGGCGACGGCCTGCATGCGCCCATACTGGGAGAGCGAATCCTCGAAGCCGGCCCCGTGCAGGCGGAAGCCGCGCGGCACCAGCAGATTTTCCAGGCTGCTCAGCCCGCTGCGGGTGAACGAGCTGCTCACCACGGGCACGGCGATGCGCAGGATGCCGCGCAGCGGAGCGGGCCTGCCCCGCTCTCTGCCCCCGGCGCAGCGCAGGAAGCACAGGCCCGTGAGCGTGAAGGACGCGGCCTCGCCGAGCGTGGAGCCGAGCATCAGCGCCTCGAGCGGCGGCAGCAGGTTCAGCAGGGCGAGGCCTCCCCCGATGGAGACGGCCTGCTCGAGGAGGTCTGCGGCGGTGGGCACGCCGGGCCGCTGCTCCGCGAGAAACCAGCCCTTGAGGCAGGCGCAGCACGCCATGAACGGCAGCCCGCAGGCGAGGATGCGCAGGGGCCGCACGGCCAGCTCGCTGCCGAGCACCGAGATCGCCAGCGGACGCGAGCACGCCCACAGCGCGCCGCACGCCAAAAGGCTCGCGGAGAGGGCCAGCAGCACGCAGCGCCGCAGCGTTCCCAGCGCGCCGCCGCCCTCCGCCGCCAGCCGCGTCACCGCCAGGCCGAGGCCGGAGGTGCAGGCCGTCACCGCCAGGGCAAACAGCGAGAAAATGAGCTGATACAGCCCCATGCCCGCGTCGCCGATTCGCACGCAGATGTAGGAGCGGAACAGAATCCCGCTCAGCCGCAGCAGCAGTGTGCCGCACGTGAGCACCGCCGCCCCGCGCAGAAAGGCGCTCCCCTTTCCTCTCATCCGCTCACCCCCTTCCCCTATTCCTATTCACGGGAGGTGAAAATAAGTCTGTTCACAGCGGGAAAAATGCGGTATAATGAAGAAACAGCTTTTGCCTACCGGCAGAAAGGAACGTTTCACCATGGACTGGACTGAAATTTGCATCACCGTGCCGGCGCGGGACGTGGACCGCGCGGGGGATATCGCGCAGATGGTCGTCCCCTACGGCATCTATATCGAGGACTACTCCCACCTCGAGGAGGAGGCATGGGAGATCGCGCACATCGATCTCATCGACGAGGAGCTTCTGCAGAAGGACCGGACGAAGGGCGTGGTGCACGTCTACATCAGCCCGGAGGAAAACCCCGCCGAGGCCGTCTCCTTCCTCCGCGAGCGTTATGCAGCCGAGGGCATCTCCCACGAGATCGCCACCGCCGCCTGCGCGGAGGAGGACTGGATCAACAACTGGAAGAAGTATTTCAAGCCGATCCCGGTCGGCGAGCGGCTGCTCATCCGCCCCACGTGGGAGGAATACGACGGCTCCGCCGGAGCCGATCGCGTGGTGCTCGACCTCGACCCCGGCCTGGCCTTCGGCACCGGCACCCACGAGACGACGCGCCTGTGCATGGAGCTGATCGAGCAGCTCGTGAAGCCGGGCGAGACGGTGCTCGACGTGGGCTGCGGCAGCGGCATCCTCTCCGTGGCGGCGCTGCTGCTGGGCGCGGGCTCCGCCGTGGGCGTGGACATCGACGAGCTGGCCGTGAAGACGGCCGTGGAGAACGCGGCCCTCAACCATGTGGAGGATCGCTTCACCGCCCTGTGCGGCGACCTGACGGAGAAGGTCTCCGGGCAGTTCGACGTGGTGGCGGCGAACATCGTGGCCGACGTCATCATCCGGCTCACGCAGGACATTGAGCGCTTCATGAAGCCCGGCGCGCTCTACCTGATGAGCGGCATCATCGACACGAGAGAGCAGGAGGTGCTCGCGGCGATCGCACCGCGCTTCGAGCTGATCGCGCGCAGAGAGGAGAAGGGCTGGATCGCGCTGGCAGCCCGCCTGAAATGAAAAACCGTGCAAAGCCGGCGGCGCTGCTGGCCGCTGTTCTGACCGTCGTTTTCCTGTGCTCCTTCGCCACCACGGCGGAGAAAAGCTACACCTTCGAGGAGATCGGCGTCTCCGTCTCCCTGCCCGCGGAGCTGCGCGCGCTGCGCTATCCCGTGGAGGAGGGCGACCCGTTCATCCCGCTGACGGGCTGGAACTCCGCATCGGATCTCAACCAATACTATAAGGAGATGGGCATTCTGCTCCATGCCTACTTCCCCGACACGGGGGCCTCCATCACCGTGGAGAACTGGAGCGACGAGGAGAGCATGTTTCTGGAAACGTTCGCCGCGCAGAGCGAAGAACGGCTCCTCGCGCGCATCGCCGACTATCCGCAGGACTGGGGAGGCCGCCGGATGACCGCCTCGCTCGAGAACTGCGGCGGGCAGCCCTTCCTCCTGCACACAACCGAATCCGAGGAGGGCGTTGTCCTGCGCTATTACGAGACCGTGCTCGGCGGCTGCTGGTTCTCTCTCAGGCTCTACAGCTCCGCGGACGGCAGCCCTCTGCTCGAGGAGGAGCTCGCCGTGCTGGACAACGCCATGGACACGCTCTCGCTGCCGCAGGGCGATCCGGTGGAAGGCCTGCTGCCGCAGTCCTGGCAGGAGATCGCGTCGATCGCCGCCGTCTATCTCGGCCTTGTGCTCTTCCTTTTGGTGCTGATTTTCCTCGCGCGCTCCGTGCGCCGCAGCCGGCCCGCGCCGCCGGTGCTGCCCGGCTTCGTCTGCCGCGTCTCCACGCCCGTGGGCTACGCAGACATCTACCGCGACTACCTCGTCGTGTTCCCGGCGGGACGGCAGCCGCTCTCGTTCTGGCACGCGCAGACGGGCGGCGTGGCGGAGACGGAGGACTGCTTCTGGGTGTACCCGCCGAACCTGCCTCCGCTTCCCCTGCCGAAGGACGGCTTCGCCGCCGGCAGCCCGGAGCGGCTGCACGAGCTTCTGCCGGAGATCAACGGCCAGGCAGAGCGGGGCGCCGTCTCGTAATCCTTTCTTTTGCGAAAAAAATCCCGTACCGGCGCGCCGGTACGGGATTTTTCTGTCTCAGGGGCCCGCACACGCGGGACAGGGCTCAGGAGCGCAGGGAGATCGCGGCCTCCGGCAGACCCTCGCAGGAGACGCGCAGCACGGCCTGGCCCGCCTCGGGGGCGGCGCGCAGGACGGCCAGGGCGCGGCCCTCCCAGGCGTGGAAGGAGCCGGCGGTGTAGTTGTCCACAGCCAGCGGCTGCGCGGAGCCGAACGAGAGCAGCGAGGCGTCCCCCTCCGCGGAGGCGGTCAGCAGCGGCTCGGCCCACGGCACACGGCGGCCCTCCGCGTCCTGCACCTCGACGGCGACGAAGAGGAGGCCGTCCGGCACGAGCCTGTCCTGCTCGGGCAGGAGGACGAGGCGGGCGGGAGCGCCGGCCGTCTCCACGCGGGCGCGGGAGAGCTCCGCGCCGCCGCGGTAGCTGACGGCCTCGAGGACGCCCGGCTCATACGACGCCGTGAAGCGCGCCGTGAAGCGGTTCGCCTCGCCCGCCGGGCTGCGGCCCAGGCTTCTGCCGTTGAGGAAGAGCTCCACCTCCTCGCCGGGGGAGTAGACGTCCACGGCGACAGGGCGGCCCTCCATGCCCGGCCACGTCCAGCGGTCGGAGACAATCGGCCAGCCCCAGAAGCTCATATCCTCGCGCATGCCGAAGTGGGCCGGATCGCGCACGGCCAGGAAGGTTTCGTCCGAGCCCCAAACAATGCGGCGGTACGCCAGCTGCGGGCGCTCGAAGCCGCAGAGGTCCCAGTCGGCGTCGTTGGCGGCGCGCCACGGGAAGGGGCGTGCCAGATGGAACTCCGCGGTGGAATCGTCGTCCGGGGCGTGATAGAAGCAGCAGCCGATGCCGGCCTCGCCGAGGTAGTCGGCGCTCGTCCAGGTGAAGTCGCCGATCACGTGCGGGCAGCGCTTGACGATCGCCCAGATCTTGTCAATCGCGAAGGGCACGCTCTCCGTGCCGCAGATCACGCGGTCCGGGAAGCGCTCGTGGTCTGGCTCATAGCGGTCCTCCATATAGTTGTAGCCCACCACGTCGAGCGGGGCGGCAAAGGGCTCGGTGCGGTCGGCCCAGATGCGGGCCGTATACTCGCCGTCGAAGTTCTGCAGCGTGCCGCCCTCCTCGAGACGGCGGCGGCGCTCCTCCGCGGCGGCCTCGTTGTCCTCGTCGGAGAGGCCGTTCCACAGCGAGCACAGGGCGTTGATCACCGGGCGGGAGGGATCGAGACGGCGCACCTCGGCAGCCAGGCGCTGCGCCCAGGCGAAGCCGTCGCCGCAGCCCGCGCGCTCGTAGACCTCGTTGCCCGTCGACCAGAGGATGACGCTGGGATGGTTGCGGTCGCGCAGGATCATCGCGTCGAGGTCGCGCTGCCACCAGTCGGCGAAGGTGGTGTGATAGTCCTGGCTCTGCTTGGGGGCGGCCCAGCCGTCGAAGGCCTCGTCAATGACGAGGATGCCGAGCTCGTCGCACAGATCGAGGAAATGCGACGAGGGCGGATTGTGCGCGCAGCGCACAGCGTTGTAGCCGGCCTGCTTGTGGCGCAGCAGCATGCGGCGGTCCTGCTCCGGGAAGCTGGCAGCCCCGGTAATGCCCGTCACATGGTGCATGCAGCCGCCCCTGAGCTTCGTCTCCACCCCGTTGACGCGCAGGCCGTGCGCGGCGTCCACGGTGACGGTGCGCACGCCGAAGGCCGTCTCCTCTCCGTCCGTCACGCCGCCGCAATCGATCGCGGCGCGGGCCGTGTAGAGAGCGGGGGCGTCCGGGCTCCACAGGCGGGCCTGCGGCACGTTGACGCGCACGCGCGCCGTGGACGCCGCCTGCGGGGCCAGCCAGAGGCTTGTGAAGGCGCTGGCCTCCTCCCCGTCCGGCCCGGAGAGGGTCACCGTCACGCGGCAGGGCCTGGCGCGGTTCTCATCGTTCTGTACCGTCACCTCGGCGAGGACGAGGGCGTCGCCGTCCACCAGCGCCTCTGTGCGCAGGGAAAAGCCCCAGGGCGCGATGCGCTGGGCCGCGCCGTGCAGGAGCTCCACCGAGCGGTAAATGCCCGCGCCGGAGTACCACCGGCAGCTCGGCTGGGCCGTAGTGTCCACCGTAACCTCCAGGCGGTTGGGCTGGCCGAACCGCACCTGGGGCGTCAGGTCGACGGTGAAGGGGCTGTAGCCGTAGGGGTGGAAGGCGAGGCGGCTGCCGTTGAGGCTGACGGCGGCGTTGCGGTAGACGCCGTCGAAGCGCAGCAGGATGGTCTCGCCCTCCCACTGAGCCGGGATGTTCAGCGTGCGCTCATACGTGCCGGCCGCGCCGGGATAAAAGCCGGAGGCCGGACCCGCCGGGGCGTCCGGCTTCGTGTCGAGGCCGAGCATAAAGTCGTGGGGCAGGCGGACGTCGCGCCAATCGTCCTCGAGAAAAGCGCCGGGCAGCCCGAGGCGGAACCGCCAGCCGTGGTTCAGAAGCTGTGTTTTCATTGTGGTATAAACTCCTTCCCTGTTCTCCCGGCCTTTGCCGGGTCTTTCATCGCGATCATTATAGCACAGCGCCTGAGAAAGCGAAACGGGGAAAACGGAGGCGAAGAAGAAAAATTTTTCGCGAAATCCGCCGCCGGAGAAAAAGCGCCCGCCCCGGCCATTGCGGCTGGAGCGGGCGCTGAACTTGCCCAAAAAAAGCGCGCTCCCGGGAAAGAATTGGCGTGCGCAGCCGTCAGAAGCCCTGATCCCGCAGCGCGCGCACGAGGGACACGTAGAACTCGCGCACGTCGAAGCCGCGGATGTTCTGACGGTTGAGATCGATCATGTCTCCGTGAGAGATCCCGCGGCGGCCGGGCGGATCCACCATGCGGAAGGCGTCGCCCCACGGCATCGACTCCACGCCCACAAGGCCGTCGTTTTCATTGTCGAAATGGCGTACGAAGCGGTAGGTCAGAAACAGCGGCATCGGGGCGGAGCGCGCCGACCACATCTTCGAGCCGACGCTGCGGTATACGACGCCGGGCGCGTTGCGCACCTCCTCGTTGAACAGCTTGCAGCGCTCCGAGGTCAGGTCGCGCACGGCAGCCAGGAAATCGGGGTTTTTGTCGCCGAAGCGGCGCAGGGCGGCGTTGTATGTCTTCGCGATGTGCGAGCACACGGAGGAGGGGCATTTTTTGAGCAGCCAGTCGACGAAGGCGCAGCCGCGGTGCGGCGTGTTGATCGTCGTGAGGGTGGCGACCATCGGGGCCAGGCCGAGCCGGGAGATGGCGTAGCGGCAGTCGAGCCCGCCCTTCGAGTGGGCGATGAGATTCACCTTTTCGCAGCCCGTCTCCCGCACCACGGCCTCCACGCGCTCCTTGAGCTCGGCGGCGCAGCCGGCCACAGAGGCGGCGGACTGCTGATTGCCGTAGAAAACGCGCGCGCCGTTGCGCAGCAGCTCCGCCGGGATGCGGCCCCAGTAGTTGAGGAAGCGCGTATCGCGGAAGAAAACGCCGTGCACGAGGACGATCGGGTAGCGCGTGGCGCACAGCTCGCTCTCGCGGCGCACCTCGTTGAGCGCGAGCTTCTCCGTCTCAAAGCGGTATTCCTCGCGCACCGTGCGGCAGGCGCGCCACAGCAGCACCACGTTCACCACCGGGAACCACCAGAACAGGAGCAGCAGCACGCGCCGCCGCACGCCAAGCTGCACGGAGGAGGCCATCATGCGCAGCAGGCCGTTGAGCGACAAAATCACGCCCGAGAGCACAGCCAGCACGATCCCCACAACGAACGACGCGAGAGGGATGGCGAGCGCCTCCATCTGAAAGCCCCAGCACAGAAAAAGGGCCATGTTCGCCGTGAGCGTGAAGAGGTTGACGACGGTGAGGATCTCGCCGCCCACCATCGCGCCCAGCCGCGTGAAGGCGTCTCTGCGCCACATCGGCATCAGGTTGAAGGCGGTAAATCCCACGGTGAGCAGCAGGGCCAGCCCGGCTGCCGCCAGGCCGGGCAGGCCCGCCAGCGCGCTCCACACGGGCAGGTTCGTCAGCGCGAGCACCAGCAGCGCGCCCAGGAGCTTTTCCAGCCGGTTCATTCCGGTTCCCCCTTGCCTGCGGCGCGGAAAGCGCCGCTTATTAGGGAAAGTATACCATGGATCGGCTCAAAAGAACAGGGGCCGCCTCAAAAATTGCGCCGCGCGACTGATTCCGCGCCGCAGCGCCACGGGATGCGGCCGGAACGCCGCTTCGCTCCTGCGGCGGAAAGGGTCTTCCCAGGCAACCCCGCGTCTTTTCAGAGCCTGGGGAAAATATTCTCGATGAAGTCGGCGACGGCGCCGTCGTTGTTCGAGCAGACGACATAGTCGGCGGCGGCGCGCACGGCAGGCAGAGCGCTCGAGGGAGCGGCGCTCACATCTGCCGCACAGAGAAGCTCGACGTCGTTGTTGTAGTCGCCGATCGCGGCAAGCAGGCGGCCCTCAAATTCCGGCCTGGCGGCGAGCTCGCGCAGCGTGGAGCCCTTGCTCACGCCGAGCGGCAGCAGCTCGAGATAGGTGGGGCTCGAATAGACGGCGGAGGCTACGCCGCGCGCCGCCTCGTTCACAAGGTCCTCGATCTCGTGAAGCTGTTTCGGTGTGCCCTCAAACAAAAGCTTGAGCCACGGCTCCCGCACCTCCTCCAAAGAACGGAATACACAGGGCTGATGCTGGCTGACAAACCACTCGTCGGCCAGCTCGCGCGGAGAGACAAAGCAGATTGCCTCGGTGTTGTAAACCTGAATATTGACGGCAGGATGCTCCGCCAGCAGCTTTTTGAGCAGAGGCGTCAGCGCCGCGCTGTCAAGGTTATGGGTGAGAACGTACCGCTTTTCCGCAAGGCTGTAGGCGGCTGCTCCGTTGAAGAAGATGCCGGGACCGTTGATCGGAGCCTCCTGCAGATACTGAGCGGCATTTTCCGGAGTGCGCCCGGTGCTCACACAGAACAGGCCCCCGCCCTCCGTGAAACGGCGCAGAGCCGCGAGGTTCCGCCTCTGCACCTGGGTCGAATCATCGAAGAGCGTGCCGTCGAGGTCGCTGAAGAGCGCTATTTTGCTGTAGTCCATCTGTCGTTGTTCCTTTCTGTCGTTTTTCTTCCCGGCGAAGGCGCGCAGGCTCCAAGCAGGGGCAAGCGCCTTCGCGGAGACAATCAAAGCGCCCCGGCGGCCGAAAAACGGACGCCGGGGCGGTCAGGAGGGAAAACAAATCGGTACCGGCGGCGGGTGACTTTGCAAGAGCGTCAGGCCCCTCTCCCCGGGAGAGGAATGCAGGATCGAAACAGTGGAAGGATTGCCGCCGGTATCCGCAGGTTCAGGGCAATGCCGCGCAATTTCAGGCGGCAGAGCGCGCCGGAAAAAGGATGAAGCCATCCCCGACCACGCCGGCGCGCCGCGCCGTCTGAGCCGTCAGGTGCGAATGACGCCGCGCCGCCTCAGTCTGCGCAAACCCGATCGCGATAGCGGGAGAGCTGCAGCGGCCAGTCGGTCTGCAGAACGTTGCAGCCCTTGCGGATCGCTTCGCCCCACGCCTTGTCGGGGTCGTCGAGGAGGGCCACATCGTCGTCGAGGCCGGCAAAGAGCACGTGCTTGTCGAGCGTGCCGAGCTTGATGACGTTCGCCCACACATACATATTCTGATCGCGGATGAAGCGGATGTTCTCATCCTGGAACAGATCGCAGTCCTTCGAGCCGGCGATCAATTCCATGCCAACAACGTTGAGCGTGGGATAGCTGAGCACCTGCCGGACCTCGTCCATGCTGTAGACGATGGGCATATACATATACTTCGTGGGATAGTCGTTGAGGAACTGCAGCTGCTCGGGCACGACGTGCGTCTTGATGATGGCCTGCTTCAGAGCGTGGGGATACTTGTCGAGGGCCGCGGTGAGCTGGGGCAGAATGTCCCAGGCGCGGTCGATGTTGAAAATTTCCCCGTGGCAGAAATAGCGCACGATGTCCTCGAACCGCTCCACATGGACCCCGCTGGGCTCAAAAATGCAGTTGTTGTATGTGAGCTGGTCGATCGTTTCGGAGGACATCGTCTTGATGTTTTCCCTGCGGCCGAGCATTCGAGGCTCACCGCCGTCATGGAAGGCGTAGAGAACGCCGTCTGTGGAGCTGGCCACGTCGCACTCGAAGACGTCTCCGCCCATCTCGCGGCACAGACGGCAGGAGGGAATGGTGTTCTCCACGATGTTTCCGCCCCACGCGCCGCGGTGCACGGCGACGAGGATCTTTTTTTCCTCAAGAAGGGCGTCAAGGGTACTGTTGATTTCTGCATAGCACTCTCTACCTGTCATGGTGTGATATCCCCTTTCGTGTGTTCAGGACTGCTTGTCGATCTTTTCGCTGTTACCGCGGCCGTAGACGAAGTAGAGCACGACGCCGGAAATGATCATCATCAGCACGGCATAGACGAAGGTGAGAGCCGTGTTGTCCGCGTTCGTCTGCGAATCGGTGAGCGATTTGATGTAGACGCCGAGCGTCTGGTTGAGCGGATGATAGAGGAAGACGGACATGTCATAGTCGCCGAGCAGCGAATTGAAGTTCAGGG
>CALWRP010000177.1 GCA_944383955.1 uncultured Clostridia bacterium | reverse complement strand
TTTCCCCGGACGTGGGCTCGAGCAGGCCGCACAGCAATTTGACGCAGGTCGTCTTGCCGGCTCCGTTCATCCCCACAAGGGCGATTCTCTCTCCGGGGCGGATGCGGAACGAGAGGTCGCAGATGGTATCGGTCTCGTTTCCCGCATACCGGTAGCTCACGTGAGAGAACTCGATCTCGCACGGCGCGCCCTGCGGACAGATCGCATCCGCCGGCGCCGCCTGTTCGCCCCGGCGCAGAAGGAGGCTGCGATCGGGCATGTCCAGGCATTCGCGGAGGACGGAGACGTCCCCCTTCATCGTCCACAGCTTTCGCAGCTGATCCGCGATCTGCCGCACCCAGGTGGAAAAGCCGAGAACCGCGCCGATGCACAGCACATAGTCCGCCAGCGACATTTCTCCGGCTGCCGTCATCCGGGTGAGAGTCAGGTAGGCGGCAAGCTCCATCACGATTCCCGCCCCCGCCGTGATGACGGCGGAGAGATAGTTTCTGAGCTCCACGCTGGTGTAGTCCCTGCGCATTTGCCGATGGAACAGGGAAAACCGCTCCTCAATCCAGGGGTACATCGCGTAGAGGCGGATGTCCTTTCCCGCCTTCGGCTCCGCGGAGGCGTTCTGCAGATAGGCGAAGCGCCGCAGGCCCGCCCCGAACTGATCGCCGCGCTTTTGCCTCTCCCGGTCTCCCAGATCGGCGAACAGAAAACCCGCGACCGTGCAGGCCGTCATCAGCAGGAGCAGGAGCGCGGGGAGCTCGCGCAGAACGGAGAGATAGACGAGAAACCCGAAAATACCGGAACCAAGCATGGTCAGGCTGACCGCGGCCTGGGAAAGGCCGCGGCGGTAATCCCAGATATTGTCTTCCGCCTCTTCAAATTTTCCTGAAAGCTCCTTGTTCTCCAGATTTTCGAAATCGCAGCTCAGCCTTTTTTCAAAGAGCAGATCGTCGAGGCTCTGGCAGAACCTGCTCTGCTCCTCCTCCATCACCCCGGCGGCATACTGCTCGGCAAAACTGCACACGACGGCCGCCAGCCCCAGCAGCACAACCGTCAGGAACAGCCGCGGGGCGTCCTCCCTCTCGGTGACGGCGCGAACCACCAGGTTCGGCAGCAGAATGCCGATGAACGGCAGCGCTACCTTCATGGGGACGCTCAGCCCAATCATGCGAAACGAACGCCCGGCTGTTTTCCGCATCTGGCGCAGCACGAAGCGCAGATTGTCCCACAATCCATACGACTTTTTCAAGATCTCCCTCCCCCTTCTCCGGCTCAAAACGGACCCGCTCCCCAAGCGGTTCCCAGCCCGAAAACGCCGCGTTTCCTTTCGAAAGCCGCCTGTGTCTTTTCTATTGTAAGGACAATATTTCGGAGCAGCAAGCCGGTTTTTTATGAAAAACACATCGTTTTTATGAAAGAGAGGCCAATATTCCTCCCAAATAGCCGCTCTCGCCATCATTTCGCCCTGTTTGGGCATTTGGGCAAAGCGGCATCCCCGCCTGCCTCGCCCGGGCTGCGAGACGGCAAGGAGAGGCAGGAATTTTCTCTGCATCCATATTGCGGCAAAAAAGAGAGGAGCTCTTGCACTGCGATCCCCTCTGTGATAAAATAAAGAAATTACAATTTGGCTGCGCCGTCCGCCCTCGCGCGGAGAGAGCGCGCGTCTTTTCCAGACCGCTTCGGCACGAAAAGGCGGCGCGCGGGGCGCAGCGTGAGCCTCCCCCTCCTTCCGGTTGGCCGGAGAATTCATTTGGGAAAGCGAGTTGATTTCTTTGCAGATTCACGAGTCTGCCGAAAACTATCTGGAAACCATCCTGGTTTTGTCGCGCAGAAACGGGCAGGTGCGCTCCATCGATATCGCGGGCGAGCTCGCCTTCTCCAAGCCCAGCGTCAGCGTCGCCATGAAGAATCTGCGCACGAACGGGTACATCGCCGTCGACAACGACGGCTACATCACCCTGCTCGAAAAAGGCAGGGCGATCGCGGAGAAAATCTACGAGCGGCACACGCTGATCTCCGACTGGCTGGTGCGCCTCGGCGTCGACCCGGAGATCGCGGCGGAGGACGCCTGCCGCATCGAGCACGTGATCAGCGAGGAGTCCTTCGAGGCCATCAAGAGCCACGCTTCTCCGCAGGCGGAGGCGTAAGCCTCCAGAAATACGAATCTCCCACTCACAGCTTTCGCGCCTTCCGGCGGGCCCAGGGCCCTCCGGCGGGCGTTTTTTCATGCCTGGGAAAACTATGCGCCTCCTCCCCGCCGCTTCCTTCTGCGGGGAACGGGCGAAAGCGAACCCCCGGAGCAGGCAAGCCCCGACGCGGAGGGTTCTATCTTAAAATGGAGCTCCTGTTCCCTCCTTCCCCTGCTCGTGCGACCTTCGAAACCGGCAAACACAATTTGCCAAGACAAAATATCATGGGAGAATGGCCGGAAGGCATTCGCCGTCAGGCGGGCTCAGATCCCCCGCAGCAAACAGGGGGCAAAGCGGCTTTTCTCTTCTCCGCTGCGAATGGATTTCCTGAAAAAAGATCGGTTTGCGTGGAAAGCCTATTGACAGGAACGAGTGAAGTGAATATAATATCAATTGAACAGATATTCAAATATTCAAAGGAGGCGTTCCCATGGCAGCGGATGAACTGCAGACACAGGAGCAGACGGAGAGCGAGGCCCTCGCGCGCACGCGGGAGAGCTTGCCCGACGACGAGGTGCTGTACGACCTTGCGGAGCTGTTCAAGGTGTTCGGCGACACCACGCGCGTCAAGATTCTCTATGCCCTGTTCGAAAACGAGCTGTGCGTCAACGACATTGCCCTGTGCCTGAATTCGACCCCCTCCGCCGTGAGCCATCAGCTGCGGATTCTCAAGAGCAGCAAGCTGGTGCGCTTTCGCCGCGAGGGAAAGACCGTCTTCTACGCTCTGGACGACGACCATGTCCGCAGCATGATCGCGCTGGGGCTCGACCATATAGCGGAATAAGGAGTGAGCGGTATGAAAAGAAAATACAAGATCACCGTCGACTGCGCGAACTGCGCGGCGAAGATGGAGAACGCCGTGAAAAAGCTCGAAGGCGTGACGGACGCCTCGATCAGCTTTCTGGGACAGAAGCTGATGATCGAGGCGTCGGAGGAGCGGTTCGACAGCCTGATGAAGGAGGTCGTGAGGACCTGCAAGCGCGTGGAGCCGGACTGCGAGATCGAGCTGTAGCCGCGGGCGCGCACCATTTCGGGAGGGCGAAGGCCCGCCCTCCTGTTCGGAGGAATGACAGAGATGAACAGAAAACAGAAGCTGACCCTTGCGCGCATCCTCACAGCCGCCGTTCTCGCCGTCGCGGTGCACTTCTCCCCTCTCGAGGGCTGGGGACGGCTGGCGGCTTATCTGGTCCCCTATTTTCTCATCGGCTACGACGTCCTGCGCCAGGCCGCCCTCGGCATCTGGCACCGGGAAATCTTCGACGAAAACTTCCTGATGGCGATTGCCACCGTCGGCGCGCTGGCGCTCGGCCAGGTGGAGGAGGGCGTGGAGGTTATGCTGTTCTACCAGGTGGGCGAGCTGTTCCAGAGCTACGCCGTCGGCAAGAGCCGCAGGAGCATCGCCGCCCTGATGGACATTCGCCCGGACGCCGCCAACGTGGAGCGCGACGGCGGTATTCTCGTCCTTGACCCGGACGAGGTGCAGCCGGGAGACGTGATTGTCGTGCGCCCAGGGGAGCGCGTCCCGCTTGACGGCACAGTGATCGAGGGCGTTTCCTCGCTCAACACGGGCGCCCTGACCGGCGAAAGCCTGCCCCGCGACGCCGCGCCGGGCGACGAGGTGATCAGCGGCTGCATCAATCTCTCCGGCGTGCTGCGCGTGCGCGTGACGAAGCCGTTTGAGGAGTCGACCGTGAGCCGGATCCTCGAGCTGGTGGAGAACTCGAGCCTGAAAAAATCGCGGGCCGAGAATTTCATCACCCGCTTTGCCCGCTACTACACGCCCGCCGTCTGCGCCGGGGCCGCGCTGCTGGCCGTCGTGCCGCCGCTTTTCCTCGGGGACTGGAGCGTGTGGGTGAGCCGCGCGCTGACCTTCCTCGTCATCAGCTGCCCGTGCGCCCTCGTCATCAGCATCCCGCTCTCCTTCTTCGGCGGCATCGGCGGGGCCAGCCGGGCGGGCATTCTCGTCAAGGGCGGGAACTATCTGGAGGCTCTGGCCAGCGCGAAAACCGTTGTCTTCGACAAAACCGGCACCCTGACGAAGGGCGTGTTCTCCGTGACGGCGGTCGCCCCCGCGTCAGGCTGGCAGCCGGGCGAGCTGCTCGAGCTCGCCGCCCTCGCGGAATCCTACTCCAACCATCCGATCAGCCGCAGCCTGCGCGAAGCCGCGGGCGGGCAGCTTTCCCTCTCCCGTGCGGCGGACGCGCAGGAGCTGGCCGGCAACGGCGTCGTCGCCCAGGTGGACGGCAAAGAGGTCGCGGCGGGCAACGCGCGCCTGATGGAAAAGCTCGGCATCCCCTTCACGGAGAACAGCCGCCCCGGTACCGTCGTCTATGTGGCGGTGGAAAGGCGGTTTGCGGGCTCCATCGTCATCAGCGACGAGCTCAAGCCCACCTCCGCCTCCGCGGTCAGGGGGCTGCAGGCGCAGGGCGTGCGCACCGTCCTGCTCACCGGCGACAACGACGCCGCGGCCCACGCGGCGGGCGAGGCCCTCGGCATCGACGAGGTGCACAGCGGCCTGCTGCCCACCGATAAGGTGGAGCGCATGGAGCAGCTGCTCGCCCAGAAGCCGCCGAAGAGCACGCTCGCCTTCGCCGGCGACGGCATCAACGACGCGCCCGTCCTCTCCCGCGCCGACATCGGCATCGCGATGGGCGCCATGGGCAGCGACGCGGCGATCGAGGCCGCGGACATCGTGCTCATGGACGACGATCCGCGCAAGATCTCCCTCGCCATGCGCATCGCCCGCAAGTGCCTGCGGATCGTGCGCGAGAACATCGTGTTCGCCCTCGGCGTCAAGGGCGTCTGCCTCCTGCTCGGAGCGCTGGGAGCCGCCGGCATGCAGGCCGCCATCTTCGCCGACGTGGGCGTGATGGTGCTTGCCGTGCTCAACGCCATCCGCACGCTCCGCGTCCCCAGGGAACCGGCGCGGCCGCAGGCCGGGGCGCTCCCGGAAAACGCCTGACCGTGCTCTGCCGCTAAAAAAGCCCTCCTCCCCGATCCGCCTGACGCGGAACCGGGAAGGAGGGCCTTCGCTTTTTCAGGAGACCGTGACAAGGTCGCGGAGCTTTTCGAGCGTCTTTTCGCCGATGCCGTACACGTTCTCGAGCTCCTCCACAGAGGAGAAGGGGCCGTTCTCCTCGCGGTAGTCGAGGATGGCCTGGGCCGTCACCGGGCCGATACCCGGCAGCGTGTCAAGCGCCTCGAGGCCGGCTGTGTTGAGATCCACCGGCCACGCGGGAGAGGAGGACGCCTCCTCCGAGACGGCGGTCACCACCACGGGCCGCGTGACCTGCGGGACGTAAAACGCATAGTAGCCGGCGATCAGCGCCGCCAGCAGCAGGGCAACGCCAACCAGGATGCGCGTCTGCACGGCTTCCCTCTCCATCCTGCGTCCTCCTCTCCGCGGCCTGCAAGCGCAGAGCCGCCCTTTTGTTTTTCCGTGCCTGTCTCTCCCCCGGCTCACGGCCGGGCGTCTGAAAACCGGAAGCGGCGCAGCAGCCTGCCGAAAATCAGGCAGACCAGAACGCCGAGCACACCGAGCAGCAGCATGGTCACAGCCGCGCCGGAGCCCTTGCCGCTGCCGAGCTGAGACAGCGACTGCGTGCTCCAAAGCAGAAAAAATGGTTTCAGTTCCTGATCGAATGGTTTCATGGTATCTTTGCTCCTTTGATTCATTCTGTGTCAAATGAGCAAAGACCGAGGACTCCGCCGCAGCCCCGGAAAAGCTCACAGGGCGTGGCGCTTCCCTCCGTGCAGCGTCCTCAGCCCTTGCACGGAGCGGCCGCAATGCAGAGCGGCCCGTTGTATCGATTCATGTTGTTCTCCTTTTCAAAAAGAAGCCGTATTTCACCTTCGCGTCCGGCGTGTACCGGATTGCCGGGCACGCGGTTTACAGGGCCTCCAGATATTCCACCAGATCGGCAAGCGCGCCGTCGCGGCAATCGCAGACGACGAGCTCCGCCCTTCGCCGGAGGTCCTCCGGGGCGTTGGCGGGGACGACGGCGTGCCCCGCCGCGGCGAGCAGCTCCTCGTCGTTGTAGAAATCGCCGGCGGCGTAGACGCTGCCGAGCGGGATGCCGAGGCGCTGCGCGAGGAGGCGCAGCATCGCCCCCTTGCTGGCCTCCTGCGGCAAAAGCTCGAGGAAATTTTCCGAGGAGAGCACCAGGCGCAGGCCGGGGTGCGGCTGGGCGGAGGCGAAGGCCAGGGCGTCGCGGATCGACGGCGCGTCTCCGCCAAGAAGGATTTTCAGCCACGGCGCAAAGCAGGCCGTCTCCTCCCCCCGCGTGAAGGGATAAATCTCCGGCGTCCTGGTGTTGCCGATGTAGCGGCTTCGCCGGATGATGCCGACGCAATCGTCGTAAAAGCATTCCATGCCGAGCTGCGGGAAGCGATCGTAGAGGGCGCGCACAAGCGGCGCCGTGTTTTCCTTCGGCAGCTGGCAGCGGGCAAGCACCTCGCCTCCCGCGTAGTCATAGAGGAGACAGCCGTTCAGGCAGATGGCGGGCGCGTTCACAGGAAGTTGGTCGAGGAATCGGCCCGCGGAGCCAATGGAGCGGCCGGTTGCAAGTGTAAAGCGGCCTCCCTTTTCAGCAAAGCGGCGCAGCGCCTCCACGTTCCGCGCGGGCAGAACGGCGTCCTCGGGCAGCAGCGTGCCGTCGATATCGCTTGCAATCAGGATATTGCGCAGGTTCATGCGTCCGGGCCTCCTTCCGCGCCCGCCCTGCGGCGCAGCTTCTCGAGGAACGCGGTGAAATACGGCGGCAGCTCGCTGTCAAACTCCAGCCAGCGCCCGTCGCGCGGATGTGTAAAGCCAATTTGCTTTGCATGCAGGCACTGGCCGTGCAGCTCCTCGATCACCTTTTTGGGGCCGTAAACCGAGTCTCCCGCGACGGGATGACCGAGATACGCCATGTGCACGCGGATCTGGTGCGTGCGCCCCGTCTCCAGCCGCAGCCGGACATGCGTAAAGCCGGGATAGCGCGCGATCACCTCGAAATGCGTCACCGCCGGGCGGGAATGCTGGCTGGTGACAGCCATTTTTTTGCGGTCAACGGGGTGGCGGCCGATGGGAGCCTCCACCGTCCCCCTGTCCTGCTTGAGCGAGCCGTAGACGACGGCCTCGTAGACACGTGTAAAGCTATGTACCTTTATCTGTTCCGCCAGCCGCAGATGGGCGAAATCGTTCTTCGCCACAATCAGAAGGCCGCTCGTGTCCTTGTCGATGCGGTGGACAATCCCGGGCCGGATGACGCCGCCGATGCCGGAGAGCGACTCTCCGCAGTGGGCGAGCAGGGCGTTGACGAGCGTGCCCGAGAGGTTTCCCGCCGCGGGATGCACCACCATCCCCTTCGGCTTGTTGACGACGAGGAGATCCTCGTCCTCGTAGACAATGGCCAGCGGAATGGCCTCGGGCAAAACGTCCGCCGCCACGGGATCGGGAATCGTGACGGCGATGCTGTCTCCCGCCTGCACCTTGTAGGATTTCGGCAGCGCTCTGCCGCCGCAGGAGACAGCTCCGGCCGCGATCAGCTTCTCGGCGGCGGTGCGCGTCACCTCCCCGAGCCTGACGCTGATGAACTTGTCGAGCCGCTGCCCCCCCTCCTCCGGCAGGACCAGAAGCGTTTCGGTGACGGCCATCTCAGTGCTTGCTCCGCAGAACGGGCTCGCCCGCCTTCCTGTCCGTAAAGAAGAGGACATGGATCACGAACAAAGCCGTGCCGATCACAATGCAGCAATCCGCGAAATTGAAGACCGGCGGGAAAAAGGAGACGTGGATATAGTCCACCACGTAGCCGAGCCAGACGCGGTCCACCATGTTGCCGAGGCCTCCCCCGAAAATCAGGCAGCTCGCGAGATAGGTGAGCCCGGTGTGGTGGTGATAGCGGAACAGCAGGATCAAAATCGCAAGCATCAGAAGGGCGGTGGTGACGATGAAAAACCAGCGCTGGTTGCTGAGAATGCCGAACGCGGCCCCGCGGTTCTCCACATAGGTGAAATTGAGCAGGCCCGGAATCACCGAAACCGTCCCGATCGGCTTGAGGTTCTGCACCACCACATATTTCAAAATCTGATCCACGACGGCCAGCACCACGGCCAGACCGATCATCAGAAAAGGCACAAGCATCTTCCTCCTTGACACGAAAAGGCAGGCAGCCCTTTTTCGGATATCCTGCCCGCCTTTTCTTCTCTCATGCGCCCGGCCAAAACGCAGCCGGCGCGCGTTCTTTTTTTATTCCATGACAGCTGCGCAGCGGCTGCACAGATCCGGGTGCTCCGCGCAGGAGCCGACCGTATCGCTGTAGCACCAGCAGCGGGCGCACTTCTCGCCCTCCGCGTGGGAGACCGTGACGGAGAGCTCCGGTACAGCCTCGCCGGCATACTCGCCCTTGCCGCCCTTTTCGATCTCGAGCTGGGAGACGATGAACACGGGCACGAGCTCCTCCTTCAGCGAGGAGACGAAATCATAGAGCTCGCCGTCGCAGAAGAGGCGCACCTTGGCGTCGAGCGACGAGCCGATGACCTTCTCCTTGCGGGCGATCTCAAGCGCCTTCTTGACGTCGTCGCGGATCTGATGGATGCGGTCCCAGCGGGCGATGAAGCCCTCGTCGACGGAGACGCCGCTCGTGCGGGGCATCTCGTTGAAGAGGATGCACGCGGGATCGGCGGAGGCGTCGTGCGGCATCGCGTGCCAGATCTCGTCTGAGGTGAAGGCAAGGATCGGCGAGACGAGGCGGGTCAGCGCGTCGAGCACGCGGTACATGGCCGTCTGCGCGGCGCGGCGCGTGAGGCTGTCGGCCTTCTCGGTGTAGAGGCGATCCTTCGCCACGTCGAGATAGAAGTTGGACAGATCGACGACGCAGAAATTATGGATCGCGTGGTAGACCTGGTGGAACTCATACGTCTCGTAGCCCTCGTGGCACTTCTTCATCACGTCCTCGAGCTTTTTGAGCACCCAGAGGTCGATCGGGAAGAGCTTCTCGTTCGGCACCATGTCCTTGTCGGGATCGAAATCCTTGAGATTGCCGAGGATGAAGCGGGCCGTGTTGCGGATCTTGCGGTAGGCGTCGGAGAGCTGCTTCAAAATCTCCTTGGAAATGCGGATATCGGCGTGGTAGTCGGAGGAGGCGACCCACAGACGCAGGATATCGGCGCCGTACTGGTCGATGACCTCCTTCGGATCGATGCCGTTGCCGGAGGATTTGTGCATCTGGCGTCCCTCGCCGTCCACCACCCAGCCATGGGTGACGACGCTGCGGTACGGCGCCTGGCCGCGCCACGCGACGGACGTGAGCAGGGACGACTGGAACCAGCCGCGGTACTGATCCGCGCCCTCGAGGTAGAGGTCGGCGGGCCAGTGCAGCTCCGGGCGCTGGTCGGCCACGGCGGCATGGGTGACGCCGGAGTCAAACCAGACGTCCATGATGTCGTGCTCCTTGACAAAGGAGGCGCTCCCGCACTTCTTGCAGACGGTGCCGGCGGGAACCAGCTCCTCCTCGCTCTTCGCGTACCAGGCGTCGGAGCCCTCGGCCGCAAACAGCCTGGAAATGTGCATCATCACGTCCTTGTCGATCAGCGGCTCGCCGCAGTCCTTGCAGTAGAAGATCGGAATCGGCACGCCCCAGCGGCGCTGGCGGGAGATGCACCAGTCCTTGCGGTCCTCGACCATGGCGGTGATGCGGTCGCGGCCCCAACCGGGGATCCACTGCACCTTGTTGATCTCCTCGACGGCCTTCTCCTTGATGGCGTCGACGGAGCAGAACCACTGCTCGGTGGCGCGGAAGAGGATGGGGTTCTTGCAGCGCCAGCAGTGCGGATACTGGTGAACGATCTTCTGCGTGGCGAGCATCGCGCCCGTCTCCACGAGGTGAGCGCCGATGACCTTGTTCGCCTCGGCGGTCGTCAGGCCGGCAAACTGTCCGGCCTCCTCCGTGAGCTTGCCGTCGGCGTCCACGGGGACGACGATCGCAATCTCGGGATACTGCTTGCAGATCTCGAAGTCCTCCACGCCGAAGCCGGGAGCGGTGTGCACGCAGCCGGTGCCGCTCTCGAGCGTGACATGGTCGCCGACAATCACGAGGCTCGTGCGGTCGAGGAAGGGATGCTGCGTCTTCATATACTCGCACTCGCTGCCGCGGAAGGTGGCAACCGTCTCATACTCCGTGATGCCGGCGGCCTGCAGCGCGCCCTCGAGAAGGGCGGTGGCCATCACGTAGTACTCTTCGCCGCAGCGCACGAGGGAATACTCAAAATCGGGGCCGAGGCAGATGGCGAGGTTGCCCGGCAGCGTCCAGGTCGTCGTCGTCCAGATGACGAAGAACACCCTGGACGGATCGACGCCGAGGGCGGAAAACTTCCCCTTGTCGCCGACAACGCGGAACTTGACATAGACGGAAACGCAGGGATCCTCCGCGTACTCAATCTCCGCCTCCGCCAGGGCCGTCTTGCACTCCGGGCACCAGTAGACGGGCTTGAGGCCCTTATAGATGTAGCCCTTGGTGGCCATCTCGGAGAAGATCTCGATCTGCTTGGCCTCAAAATCGTGCGTCAGCGTGATATAGGGATGGTCCCAGTCGCCGATGCCGCCGAGACGCTTGAACTGATTGCGCTGGCCGTCGAGGTAGGTCATCGCGAACTCGCGGCAGATCTTTCTCAGCTCGACGTCGGAGATGGTGGTGGAGTTGCCGACGCCGGCCTTCTTGCGGGCCTTGAGCTCCGTGGGCAGGCCGTGCGTATCCCAGCCGGGCACATAGGGAGCCTTGTAGCCCGCCATGTTGCGGTGGCGCACGATGATGTCCTTGAGCGTCTTGTTCAGCGCCGTGCCGAGGTGAATGTCGCCGTTGGCATACGGCGGTCCGTCGTGCAGAACGAAGACGGGCTTGCCCTCGTTCTTCTCCATCAGCTTCTCGTAGATTCCGTCCTTCTCCCACTGCTCGAGCATCGCGGGCTCGCGCTTCGGCAGACCCGCCTGCATCGCAAATTCCGTCTCGGGGAGATTGAGCGTCTTTTTGTAATCCTGGGCCATGTCCATTACTCTCCTAAATGTAAAATAGTTTTCTATCAGAATTCGTCAAAATTCGAAATACCGGCCTGGAATTCCAGCGTCGGCTCCTGCACGCTGTCCGGGTTCACCGCCGGGCGCTTGTCGAAGAGGGCGGGCTCGAGCTCCACCATCTCCTCGTCTGAGGGAACGGGCTCCGGCTGCACAGCCGGGGCGGGCTCGTATGCGGGCTCCGGGGGAGCGGCAGGCTCCTCCTTCGCCGTGGGCAGCGCGTCGATGAGCGTGAGGTGGCGGCGGTACATGTCGAGCAGCTGGGCGCGGAAATCGGAAACCTGCTTTTTCAGATCGACCATCTGCTGCTTCTGCTGCTGGATCTGCCCCTCCGCTCCGGAGATGATGTGCTCCGCCTTGAGGTTGGCGTCCTTCAGAATGATCTCGGCCTTGTGGCGCGCTTCGCGGATGGAGGCGTCGCCGAGCTTCTGCGCGCTGACGAGAGCAGTCTTGATCTCGTCCTCCTCGTTGCGGTATTCCTCGATCTTCGCGGCGAGAATTTCCAGCTTTTTCTGCAGCTGGCGCTTCTCCTCCTCCGCGCGGTCGAGCTCCTCGCGCTGCGCGCGGTTGGCCTTCATCAGCTCCTCGAAGGAGCTCTTCACCTTGTCGATGAAGTCGTCCACGTCCTCCGGCTTGTAGCCGGAGAAGCCCGCCTTGCGGAAGCTGACGTTTGTGATATCGTTGAGCGAAAGCATTGCGCCATCGTCCCCTTTCCCTGCTTCATGTCGTCTGAAAAAATCAGATATATTTTCTGCCTGCGATGCACAGCCGCCCTTTTTTGGTGGTCGGCCCCAGGCGATCGACAACAAATTTTCCCCTGCCGCGCACAGAGAGCTTCGCCCCCTCCTGCACCGGACAGGAGAGCGAGGTCTCCTCGCGGTAATTGAGCGTGACGAGGCCGGCCGCAATGGCCGCGGCGGCCTTTTCCCGGCTCAGGCCGGCAAAGGCGGCCACCACGCAGTCGAGCCGCGGCGAGGCCACAACCGCAGAGAGCTCCTCGTACCGGTGCGCGGGCGGATAGGGCTCCTGCGCGCCGGGCACCAGGCGCACCCCCACGCGGCCGATGCGCTCCGTCTGCTCCCTGAGGAAGGGAGCTATCTCCTCGCGCACAAAAAAGACGGCCCTGCCCGCCTCGATCAGGATATCCCCCAGCGCCTCCCGCTGGATCCCCCGGGAAAGGAGACCGCCGAGAAGGTCGCGGTGGGTCAGCTCATCCTCCGGGCGATAGCGCACCGTGACAGCCGCCAGAGGAAAAGCGGACGGATCCGGATCGAGGTGGAACGGAAACGCGCCGAACAGGACGCGCTCCGCCTCCTCATGGCCGCCCCACAAAAGGAAGCGGTCAAAGCGCAGGCGCTTCATCAGCGCCCGCGCCAGCTCCGCTTCCCGTTCATCCAAAAAGCCCGCAAAATGACAGCGTCCGCGGTGCTCCGCCGTCTTCACGGCGTCCGTCAGCCGCGCCTCCAGGAGCTCATCGTCCCGGTTCGCTCTCATTTAATAGTACTCTCCGTTGTTCTCGAGCTCGTCAATCAGGTCGTCGCCCGTCAGATCCACATTGTACGGAATGATGATGTAGGTGTTGGTCGCCACACGCTTGATCTTGCCGCCGTTGGCATAGGCGACGCCGGAGAGAAAGTCGATGATGCGCAGGGAGGCCTCCTTCTCCGTCTTCTCCAGATTCAGGACAACCGTGTGCATCTTCAGCAGCTCGTCCGCAATCGGGCGCGTCTCCTCCGCGAAATTCTGCGGCTTGAAGAGCACCACCTGCAGCTGCGCCGTGGTGTGAATGTTCACAACCTTGCTGCCGCCGGAATAGGAAGCGCCGGAGGAAGAACGGCGGGACGCCGGCTCGCGGTCGCGATTGTCGATCGGGGAGATGAACTCCTCCTCGTCCTCCTCCTGCTCGTCTTCGGCGTAGACCTCATCGTACTCGTCGTCCGGGGGAGTCCACATATTCTTGATTTTCTGCACAAAGCCTGCCATTTTTCCGACCTCCTGGCTATCTTAATTCGTTCGCTCTCGTTCAGCGGTAGATTCGGGGACCGAACAGCGCCGAGCCCACGCGCACCAGATTGGCCCCCGCGCGGATGGCGTCTGCGAAATCCGCCGACATTCCCATCGACAGATAGTCCATAGTAACATTATCTATGCTTTTCTGCTTTATGTCAATAAAATATTGCGTCATGCGGGAAAAAAACCGGATGGTATCGGCCTTCTCCGCGTCTGCGGGCGGGATGGCCATGAGCCCGCGCACGCGCAGCCGCGGCATTGCCGCCGCCTGCCCGAGCAGCTCGGGCAGCGCCTCCGGCAGGACGCCGGACTTGTTCTCCTCGCGGCCGATGTTCACCTCGATCAGAATATCCATCGTGCGCCCCGCCTTCTCCGCCTGGCGGGAGATCTCGCGGGCCAGGCGCTCACTGTCCACCGACTGGATCATGGAGACCTTGCCGATCACCTGGCGCACCTTGTTCGTCTGCAAATGGCCGATAAACTGCAGATCCACCGGGGCGTAGCCCTCGTATTTTTCGCACAGCTCCTGCACGCGGTTTTCGCCGATGTGGCGGATGCCGAGCGAAATGCCGTGGTTTATCACCTCCACGGGCACCGTCTTCGTCGCCGCGAGGAGCGTCACCTCCTCCGGAGAGCGGCCCGAAGCGATCGCGGCCTCCTCGAGCTCGAAGCGGATGCGCTTATAGTTTTCCTCCATATCGAGGAATCTCTGTTCCAGCTCACTTGACAACTTTTCCGTCATACAGATCGGTCCCTTCCACCACAATTTCATCGTAGAGCTGCACGGTCTCGTCCGTCATCAGCTCGTCCTCGTCCGGATTCGGATCGCAGATCACATAGGTCGCGGTGCTGTAGAGCGGCACGATCTGCCTAAAGAGGATCTCGCTGCCGTGCATCACGTAGACGCCCTTGACCTGCTTGGTCTCCGCGACCTCCTCCCCGTCCTCGTTCTCCACCGTGCGCGTCACCTCGGCGAAGTGCACGGCCTTCTGGCTCACCCGGATGCCGCTATATTGCGTGACGGAGATGGAGCACGTCTCCGTGCGCAGGCGGGCCAGCTCCTCGTTCATCGTGCTGCACTCGAGCACCACGGCAGCCTCCGATTCAATGGTCTCCTGGTTGACGGCCCGCACCACCGCGGTGATGGAGCCGGAGGTCGCGAAGGGGAAGCTGAGCGTGACGGCGTTGCCCTCCAGGAACTTGAGGGCGTTCTCCGCCGACACGGTGCAGACGACATACCATTTAAACTCCCCGCAGATCTTCCCCACCGCGTCCGCCGGAGCAGAGACTGCCGTCTGCAGCGCGGCGCGGTACTCATCCACAGTGATGGAGAGAATGTTGTCGTAGTCGAACACGGATTCGTAGCCGTCGGCCTCGCTGATGAAGATGCCGGCCGCCGGCGCGGAGACGGAGCCGAGCGACTGCCGGCCCGCGGAGAGCGCGTCGCGCTGCAGCGTCAGCGACGAGATGCGGTCGTCAAAATTCTCCACCTTGTTGGTGACAATCTGGCGTTCGTTGAGAACATAGAGCAGATCCTCGCGCGTCTCCTCGAGCGTATCATACTCGCCGAGAGCCGACTGCTGCAGCAGGGCGATCAGCTTCTGGCTGATCTGCTTGGTCAGCGTGTCCTGATCGGCGGCATATGTGCTGCCGGGGTTCGAGAGTTTTTGCAGCTGGGAGATCTGCAGGTTCAGCGTCTCAATCTGCTGCTGGGCCGCCGCGTCCTGCTCGGTGGCGTACAGCTCGGCCACCGTGCCGCCCTTGGAGACCTTGCCGCCGTCGCCGATAACATAGGTGATGACGCCGCTTGTCTGCTGCTGGATGACGGATTCCTTGCGCACCGCCGTGCCCGTGGCCTGAATCACCTCGGCCGTGCCGGGGTCGTCGCCGCTGACATAGGTGGCGATCTCCGTGCGCACGGAGACATAGTTGGCGTTATAGACCTGATAGCCAATGTAAAAGAGAAGCAGAAAGGCAAGGCAGATGGCCGCCAGTCTGCGCAGCACCGGACTGTTCACAAGACACGCTCCCTTCCGTGGGACTTGCGGGCTTCGGCCCGCCCGGGCGAACCGTTATCCTATAGTATATCGGATTTCCAGCTCCTTTGCAAGTATGGAGGACGCTTCCTGCACAAGCTCTGCGTCCGGCACGCGGTCGCGGGCAATCCAGTGCACCGCCTCCTCGCGGCGGAACCATGTCAGCTGGCGCTTCGCGTAGCGCCGCGTCTCCCGGCGGAGCTTGTCCGCCGCCTCCTCCAGGGTGCACTCGCCCCGGAAGTAGGGGAAAAACTCCTTGCAGCCGATGGCCTGCTTCACCGTCGCGGCGCCGGAAAACTCCATCAGGCGGCGGGCCTCGTCGAGCAGGCCGTTTTCGAGCATCAGCGTCACGCGGCGGTTCACACGGTCGTAGAGCAGCGAGCGATCCTCATACGTCAGGCCGATCCAGCACGCGCGGTACGGCGAGGGATCCCGGCGGGACTGCTCGCGCAGCTCCGCCATTGTCCGGCCGGTCAGCCGGCAGAGCTCGAGCGCCCGCACAATCCGCTTGCCGTCTCGCAGGGAGAGGCGGGCCGCCGTCTCCGGGTCGAGCGCGCGCAGCTCCGCGAGGAGCGGCTCCGTCCCCTCCTGCCGCGCCCTCTCCTCGAGCCCGGCGCGCAGCGCGTTGTCGCGCGGCTCCTCGGAGAAGGAGATATGATGCAGCAGAGACGAGACGTAGAGCCCCGTTCCCCCGGCGATCACCGGCAGACGCCCGCGGGCGTGCACGTCGCGGATGGCGGCGGCGGCCAGGGTTACGTAGTCGGCCACGCTGAAGGGCTGCCCCCAGTCGAGGAAGGCGATCAGATGGTGCGGCACGCCGCGCATTTCCTCCTTTGTGGGCTGGGCCGTGCTCACCGGCAGACCGCGGTAAATCTGCATCGAGTCGGCGGAAATCACCTCGCCGCCGAAGCGCAGGGCCAGCTCGGCGGCCAGCGCCGTCTTGCCGGAGGCCGTCGGCCCGACGACCGCAGCCACCGGGATCCTCTCCCGCTCCATGCGTTCTCCTCCTTTCCGTGCGGCAGGGCTGCTTTTATCATACGGCCGCTCTGCCGCGAGCCGTGTCGCAATCGGCCGTCACTGCAGGCGGCCGAACTGCTTCTCCAAATCGCGCCGCCGCATGACGATCGAGACCGGGCGGCCGTGCGGGCAGTAGCGAATCTCCGGGTGCGCCGCCAGCCGGCGGACCAGAGCTTCCAGCTCCTGCGCGGACAGCTGGTCTCCCGCCTTGATCGCCGCCCGGCAGGCGACGTTGTGATAGAGCCAATCGAGCTTCTCCGTCGTCAGATCCGTCTTCGAGCGCACGAGATAGCCCGCCATCTCCATCACCGCGTCGGCCACGCCCTGGCCCTCGAGAATCAGGGGGGCGGTGCGCACGAGGACGGTGCCCGCGCCGAAATCGTCGATCTCGAAGCCGGCCTTCGCGCAGAGCTCCCTCGCCTCAAGGACGGCGGCATACTCGTTCTTCTCCAGCGTGACGGAGACGGGCTCGAGCAGAAGCTGGCAGTCGGCGTCGCCGCGCTCAGCCTTGAGCTTTTCGTAGATCATGCGCTCGTGGGCGGCGTGCTTGTCGATCCAGACAAGCTCGTCCCCGCGCTCGAGGATCACATAGGTGCCGAACGCCTCGCCGACCAGGCGGAAGGGGCGCTCGTCCTCCTCTTCCGGCCCGGCGGGAACCGGCCCGGCGTCCTCACCGGAGAGCGCGGCAGCTGTTTCCGGAGCAGAATGCTCCTCCTGCGGGGCTGGGGCGGCGAGGGGCGCGGGAGCAGCCGCGGCCGTGGGATCGCCGCCTGAATCAGGCCGCGCCGCGCGGGAAAACGCCTCCGGGGCGGGCAGGTCCGCAGGCTCCTCCCCGGCGGGCAGCTCCGGCGGCTCCTCTGAGAAGGCGGCATTTTGCCGCTCCTCCCCCTCACAGGCGTCCTGCCCGCGCGCGGGAGCGGAACCGGAGGCCTGCGGGCTCTCCTCCCCCTGCACGGAAACGGGGCGGGCGGGCCAGAGCGGCCCGGCGTCCTCCTCCGGCGGGCGGGAGAGAAACGGGAAAGCGGTCCTCTCGCGCACCAGGCCGCGGCCCTGCGGGGCCTGGGACCGGCCGAGGCGCGGCACGGAGATCTCCGGCTCCTCCTCCTGCACCGCGGCGGCGAGCGGAAGCTGCTGCGCCTCCGGCTTGACGCCGCCGAAAACCGGGGGCGGCACATAGGCGGGCACCTGGGCAATCTTCGGCGTGTCGCCCTCGTTGAGAGCTGTTTTCACGCCGTGATAGACGCAGTCGAAGAGAGGCTTTTCGTTGACAAAGCGCACCTCAATCTTCGCCGGGTGAACGTTGACGTCGACCGCGCGGCAGGAGACCGTCAGATGCAGGACGCAGGCCGGGAGCTTGCCCACCATCAGCGAGCCCTTGAAGGCCTCCTCGAGGGCGACCATGGCCGTGCGGCTCTTCACATAGCGGCCGTTGAGAAAGAAGTTCTGCATGCTGCGGTTGGGCCGCGCGGCGGAGGGCTTGCTCACATAGCCCTTGACAGACGCGCCGCCGTAGGCATAGTCGACCGGAATCAGGCTCTGGGTGAACTCTCTGCCGTAGACGGCGTAGATGGCCGATTTGAGCTTGCCGTCGCCCGGCGTGTGCAGCGTCTCCTTGCCGTCGCGCAGAAAACGGAAGGCAATCTCCGGGTGGGAGAGGGCGAGCTTGTCCATCACGGAGGCGACGGCGTTGCCCTCAACCACGTCCTTCTTGAGGAATTTCATGCGGGCCGGGGTGTTGAAGAAGAGATCGCGCACCACAATCGTCGTCCCGGCGGGGCAGCCGGCGTCCTCGCAGGCCTCCTCCTCCCCGCCCGCAATCACGTAGCGCGTGCCCTCCAGCGCGTCGCCGACACGGGTGAGCAGCTCCACGCGGGCCACCGCGGCGATGGAGGCCAGCGCCTCCCCGCGAAAGCCGAGCGTGCCGATGCCCTCGAGGTCGGCGCTGTCGCGCACCTTGCTGGTCGCGTGGCGCAGAAAGGCGGTGGGAACGTCCTCGCGCGCGATGCCGCAGCCGTTGTCCGTGATGCGCAGATAGGTGACGCCGCCGTGCTTGATCTCGACGGTGACGGCGGTGGCCCCGGCGTCAACCGCGTTTTCGAGCAGCTCCTTGACGACCGACGAGGGCCTGTCGACCACCTCGCCCGCCGCAATCAGCTCCGCCACATGCTTATCGAGAACGTGAATTCGTCCCATGCCTTCTCCCTTCTCCGTTCTTTGCCTGCCGCTCCAACACCGTGCGGCAATCCTTGGGCACCACCGCACCATTCGCGCCTTGGGGCTCAGATGGAGCTGTGCACCACGCGTATCACGCCAAAATTTCCCGTGATATTTCCCAAAAACGCTCGCCAATCCGGCAAGGATTGCCTGCGCATTTTGGATCATCTCACAAAAAATTTTTTGGCACGCTACACCACCTGGAATGATGCGGTGTTGCCCTTGTCTTTTCGTTTATTCCTTCTTCGCCAGGGCTGTGAGCTCGCAGAGCTGCGTCATGCACTCGATCGGCGTGAGAGTGTTGACGTCGATGGAGCGCAGCTTCTCGAGGATCTGCCGCTCGCCGCCGGGGACGATCGAGAGCTGCAGGCTCTGATCTGCCTCCTCCCCGCGCCGCCTGCCGCGCGCCTTCGGCATGCTGACGGCCTTGCCCTCCTCGAGCTCTGCGAGAATCTGCTTGGCGCGCGTGATGATCTTGTTCGGCACGCCCGCGAGCTTCGCCACCTCGATGCCGAAGCTGTCGTCGGCCCCGCCGCGCACAATGCGCCGCAGGAAGGTGATGTCGTCGCCGCGCTTCTTGACGGCGATGTTGTAGTTTTTGACGCCGTCGATCAGATCCTCGAGCACCGTGAGCTCGTGGTAGTGGGTGGCAAAGAGCGTCTTCGCGCCGAGCTGCTTGCGGTCGGCGGCATACTCAAGGACGGCGCGGGCAATGCTCATGCCGTCGAAGGTGGAGGTGCCGCGGCCGATCTCGTCGAGGATCAGCAGGCTGTCCGGAGTGGCGCAGCGGATGATCTCCGCCACCTCGCTCATCTCCACCATGAAGGTCGACTGGCCGGAGGCCAGATCGTCCGACGCGCCCACGCGGGTGAAGATGCTGTCTGTGATGGAGATATCGGCCGACGCGGCGGGAACGAAGCAGCCGATCTGCGCCATGAGGACAATCAGCGCGATCTGGCGCATGTAGGTCGACTTGCCCGCCATGTTCGGGCCGGTGATGATCGCCACGCGGTTTTCGTTTTTGTCGAGCGTCACGTCGTTGGGGACAAACGGCACGTCGAGGAGCTTCTCCACCACAGGGTGACGGCCCTCGCGGATCTCGATCCGCCCCTCCAGGTTGATGGAGGGCCGCACGTAGTTCTGCGCCGCCGACACCTGGGCGAAGGAGAGCAGCACGTCGATCTGCGCCACGGCGGCCGCCGTTTGCTGGATGCGGGCCAGCTCGCCCGCCGTCTTCTTGCGCACGGCGTCGAAGAGCGCGTACTCCAGCTGCACCGAGCGCTCCTGCGCCCCGAGGATACGGCCCTCGAGCTCCTTGAGCTCCGGGGTAATGTAGCGCTCGCAGTTGGCGAGCGTCTGCTTGCGGATATAGTCTGCGGGCGCCTGCGATTTATAGGAGTTGCTGATCTCGATGTAATAGCCGAAGACCCGGTTGTAGCCGACCTTGAGCTTGGGGATCCCGGTGCGCTCGCGCTCGCGGGCCTCAATCTGCGCCACGATGCCGCGGCCGCTCGTCATGTCGCCCTTGAGCAGATCGAGCTCCTCGCTGTAGCCGGGGCGGATCAGGCCGCCCTCGCGCACGGAGAACGGCGGATCGTCGGCTATCGCGCTGTCGATGAGGCCGCGCACATCCTCGAGGGGATCGATCTCCCCGCGCAGGGCGGCGAGCAGCGAGGACTGCGCCGGGGCGAGCGCCTGCTGCAGAACCGGCAGACGGGCCAGAGCCGCGGCCAGGGAGCGCAGCTCGCGCGCGTTGGAGGCTCCGTAGACGATGCGGCTCATCAGGCGCTCGAGGTCGTGAATGCCGGAGAGGCCGTCGGCAATCTCATCCCGCAGAATGGCGGAGCCGACCAGCTCCTCCACCGCACTCTGGCGGCGCAGGATCTGCGCCGGGCTGATGAGAGGCTTCTCAATCCAGCCGCGGATCAGGCGCTTGCCCATCGCGGTGCGCGTCTTGTCGAGCACCCAGAGCAGCGATCCGCGCTTCTCCTTCGAGCGCATGGTCTCCGTCAGCTCGAGGTTGCGGCGCGCGTTCAGATCCAGGTGCATGTACTGCGTCTCGCTGAACAGATTCAGCTGCGTCATGCGCTCGAGGCCGGTGCGCTGCGTGCGCCTGAGATAGCCGAGCAGGGCCCCGAGGGCGGCGGTGATGAGCGGCTTGTCGGCGATGCCGAGCTTTTCCAGCGAGCGGCCGGAGAACTGCTCCGTCACCGCCTGCGAGGCCTCGGCGAGATCGAACTCCTCCTCCGGGAGAAGCTCCAGGCCGGCGGAGAGGCGTTCGCGGATGAAGGAAGGCAGCTCCTTGAAATCAAGCGCGCCGGGGCTGAGCAGAATCTCGCGCGGGGAGAAGCGGGAGAGCTCGTTGATGAGCTGCTCGCCGAGGCCGCCGCCCGAGAGCACGCAGGCGCTCAGCTCGCCCGTGGAGATATCGGCAAAGCAGCAGCCCGCCTGCCCGCCGCCGGTGCACACCGAGCAGATGTAATTGTTCTTCGACTCGTCGAGCATGGCGCTCTCCAGCACGGTGCCGGGCGTGATCACGCGGATGATGTCGCGCTTGACCAGGCCCTTGGCGAGCGCCGGATCCTCGAGCTGCTCGCAGATGGCCACCTTGTAGCCCTTCTGCACCAGCCGCGCGATGTAGCTCTCCGCGCTGTGGAACGGCACGCCGCACATCGGCGCGCGCTCCTCCTGCCCACAGTCCCGCCCTGTCAGCGTGAGGTCGAGCTCGCGGGAGACGAGCTTGGCGTCGTCGAAAAACATCTCATAGAAATCCCCCAGGCGAAAAAAGAGGATGGTGCCCGGGTTTTTCTCCTTCATCTCCACATATTGCCGCATCATCGGCGAAAGGTTTGCCATGGTTCCGCCTCCAAGCCAAAGTGAAAAGGCATGCGGGGAGCGACGCGCCTCCGTCTCCCCCTCCGCATGCCTTCGGTTTCCAGTTTCCTTCCGCCGCGCGGGCTCAGCCGCACGGCCGGAATGCCGTCAGTGGCAGCCGCCGCAGGAAGCGCAGTTGCCGCCGCAGCTGGACTCCTCATAGTCCGCCGTGTCCGGATCGGCTCCATCGGCGCACTGGCTGATGATGGAGCTCACGCGGTTGAGCAGGGCGTCGAGCTCCTGCTTGGCGGCGTTGTAGGCCTGCATGTTGTCGTTCTGCATGATCTGGCCGTAGAGCAGACGCAGCTCATTGTTCAGCTCCTGAAGCTTGGCGTCGTCGCGCTCGTCCTTGTTGGCCTCGTTGTTGATAGCCATTCTCTTGAGGTTGAAATCGCCGATCATGTTCTGCAGCACGGCGTCGCCGTCGCAGGCCTCGCTGGCCTTGCGCATGGCGAGATAACGCTCGTCCTTCTGCAGCTCGCGGCCGATCTCACGGGTCAGTTCAATGATGTCCATTTGGGTACCTCCAAACTATAATATATAAAGTAAAAGAAAAAGCGAAGCAAAACCGTGCGCGTCAGGCGGGAGAGACGAGCTCGCCCGTTAAAATCCAGTTGCGGGCCGCGGTCACGCGCACGTCGGCAAAGCGGCCGATCAGGCTCGCCGGGCCGGGGAAATCGACAATGACGTTGCCGTCTGTGCGGCCGGAGAGCAGACCCTCGCGCTTGCCCTCCTCCTCGACGAGAACGCGCTGCACCGTACCCACCGCCGACTGGCAGCGGCGCGCGGCGATCTCCTCCTGGACGGCGCAGAGCTCCTGGAACCAGCGCGTCTTCTCCTCCGCCGGGACGGGATCGTCCATCGCGGCGGCTTTCGTGCCGCGGCGGGGAGAATAGATGAAGGTGAAGAGCGAGGTAAACTCCACCTCGCGGATAAGGGACACGGTGTCGAGGAACTCCTCATACGTCTCGCCCGGGAAGCCGACGATCACGTCGGAGGTCAGGGAGAGATCGGAAATTTTCTCCTTCGCGTAGCGGATGAGCTCGAGGTATTTCGCCCTGTCGTAGCGGCGGTTCATCTCCCGCAGCACCCTGTCGTTTCCGGACTGGAACGGCAGATGCAGATGGTGGCTGATGTGCGTGCCCTGGGCGATGGTATCGATCAGCTCGCGCGTCGCGTCCTTCGGGTGGCTCGTCATGAAGCGGATGCGGTAGTCGCCGGGAATGCGGTCGAGCCTGCGCAGCAGCTCCGAGAAGGAGACGGGCGTCTCCAGCGTCTTGCCGTAGGAGTTGACGTTCTGGCCGAGCAGGGTGATATCCCGATAGCCGGCGCGCACGAGGGAGGCGAACTCCTCCTCGATGGCCTCCGGGGAGCGGCTGCGCTCTCTGCCGCGCACATAGGGCACGATGCAGTAGGAGCAGAAGTTGTTGCAGCCGTACATCACCGTGACCCACGCCTTGACCGAGCCGTCGCGGTGGATCGGCAGGCCCTCGCGGATCACCTTGTCCTCGCTCTCGTCGCCGCGGGAGAAAACGCGCCGCCCGCCCGTGAGCGTCTCGAGCAGAAGCTCCGGGAAGCGGTGGATCACATGCGTGCCGAAGACGAGGCTGACATAGGGATAGCTTTTGCGGATGCGCTCGGCGACGTGCTCCTGCTCCATCATGCAGCCGCACAGGGCAATGACGACGGAGGGGTGGCGGCGCTTGATGTTCTTGAGCGCGCCCACGTTGCCGAAGACGCGGTCCTCCGCGTGCTCGCGCACGGCGCAGGTGTTGAAGAGAATGAAGTCGGCTTCCTCCTGCTCCTGCGTGAAGCCGAAGCCCATCTCCTCGAGAAAGCCCTTGATCTTCTCCCCGTCCGCCACGTTCTGCTGGCAGCCGTAGGAGTGGACGAAGGCCATGGGGCGTTCTCCCCTGGCCCGTATTTTCATAATCTGCGCCACGTCGTCGATGACGGCGGCCGTGGAGCGGCTGGAAGCGTTGTTTTCCTGCAAAAGGCGGTTCCTCCTGTATGCGCCGAAAATAGGCCGCAGCGGACGTGCTCCGCCCCGGCCTGCCGGGCAATTGAAGTTAGTATACCATATTCCCGTTTTTTCTTCAAGGAAATACGGGCAAATTTTCTGCAGGAGGACCGCGTTCTCCCCTGCGTCCGCCGCTATCCCCTTTCGAAATACACTGATCGACGATTTATTTCGCCTGTTCACAAATATTTTAGGCACCACCGCACAATTCGCGCCTTGGGGCTCAGGCGGCGTGTCGCGCCAAAATTTTCCGTGATATTTTCCAAAAATACTCGCCAATCCGGCAAGGATTGCCTGCGCTTTTTGGATCATCTCACAAAAAATTTTTTGGCACGCTACACCACCTGGGATTATGCGGTGTTGCCTTTATGAAAATCAGTCGAAATTGCCATTTCCTTTTTGGTCCTTCTGTTGTATAATGAGCAGGATCCTTTCGGGCTGGCTTTCTTGTTTCGAACCATTCAGAGCTCAGCTCACGCACGCATTTGTGATACGGCGGGGCCCCCCGCCGGGAAAGGAGCAGTTTCTCCCATGCTGGAAGCACTCAACAGCGTCAACCAGTATCTTCATGAGTTCCACCTCGTCTCCGTCCTGTTCCGCCTGGTGCTCGCCATGGTACTCGGCGGCATTCTCGGCATGGAGCGCGGCCGCAAGAAGCGCCCCGCCGGCTTTCGCACCTATATGACGGTCTGCGTCGCCTCGGCTCTCGTCATGTGCACGAGCGAATACATGACGCACATGTTCGGCACCGGCGACCCTGCCCGCCTCGGCGCGCAGGTGATCAGCGGCATCGGCTTTCTGGGCGCGGGCACCCTCATCGTCACCGGCCGCAGCCAGGTCAAGGGGCTGACGACGGCGGCCTGCCTGTGGGCCTCGGCCTGCATCGGCCTGGCGGTCGGCATCGGGTTCTATCTCGGAGCCACCGTCTGCACCGCCCTCATCTACCTCGGCATGACGGTCATGCACCGCATCGAGTGGAACTTCCTCGCCAAGGCGCGGGTCATGGACTTTTTCGCGGAGTTTTCAACCATGCAGGATGTCGGACGCTTCATCCAGATGCTCCGCGAAAACAACATCAGCATCAGCGATATTCAGGTCAACCGCAAGGATCACACGCAGGGCGACCTGATCGGCGTCATGTTCACCGTGAAGATGGAGCACCCGGTGCCGCACACCAAGCTGATCGAAATGTTCTCCGGCTTCGACGGCATCAAGTTCGTCGAGGAAATCATGTGAGTCCCGTAAAGCGCGGGGAGGACGGCCCGAGCCCGTCTTCCCCGGCCCGCTTTCCGGCGTTTCACAAAAAGTCGAAATTTTTTTGAAAATTGTATTGACAAGCGAGAGAGCGAATGCTATAATCGTAAACGTCGCTGAGAGAAAAGCGACAAAAAATGAATATGCGCGAGTGCTGGAATTGGCAGACAGGCACGTTTGAGGGGCGTGTGTTGCATGACGTACGGGTTCAAGTCCCGTCTCGCGCACCAGGAAACCGTCGATTGTAAAATCGGCGGTTTTTGTTTTTTCGCAAATTCTTTCGCCCGTGAACGCACCGGAAAAAGGGCTGGAGCGAGCGCTTCTTTGACCGCAGCGATCCGGAAAAGCAGTTTTTGCTCTCCGTGATCCAGTCCTGCCCCGACCCGGAGAAGACGCTGCGCAATTTCAAGGCCTGTCTCGCAAGGGTAAACAGCCCCGAGCGGTATGAGGCCTTCCGTTCAAGCGGCTTCTTCACCCTCGTTCGGGAGGAAGGCGCCGGCGACACGCGCGAGGAGATGCTCGCCGCCCTCGCCGCGCACTTTGGCCTGCTCGAAGCAGAAGCATAAACAGGCTCCCCCGCCGGCTCAATTTCGCTGAGCCGGCGGGGGAGCCTGTCGTTTTGAGGAGAAATCAAAGGCGGGGCGGCCTCAGGGGGATTTCCGGCAGTTCTTGTGCACCCAGGCGAGGCTGAGTGTCTTCGTCCCCGCTTTACCGAAGCGGAGGACGGCGAGACGGTGAACGGACTCGCCGCGGATCTCCTCGATCACGCCATCACCGAAGCTCGGGTGCTTGATCCTGTCGCCGGGGCGGTAGCCGCCGCACTGCACGGAGAGACGTGTTTCCTCCTTGTGCTTTCCCTGCAGGAGCTTTGCCACGCGCGAGCTGTAGCAGCGCTGCGGGACGGCCCCGATTCCAGCGCAGCATTTTTTCCAGGTGGAGCCGTGGCCCGTGCCGCCGTACAGCTCGTGATCCATGTAGTGCGCGTACTCATGGCGGATGACGTTGAGCGCCTCCTCGACGGGCCAGGTGGGATCGTGAAAATAGACGGTGGAAAAGCGGAAGCTGCCCTCTCCCTCAGCCGAAAACTGGCCGAGGATGGTTTTGGCGCGGCCTGAAGTGACTGCGATCACTCACACTTGACATTATATAGATATTGTGATAATATAATAAACCGGAATAAGTGGTGGAGTCTGTCATAGAGAGCTTTTTGCATCTCTATTTATTCCAAAATGTTTTTAATCAAAAATTAGTTGCTGATATTTGATTAAGCACAGAAGGGAGAACTTCTCATAGAAGGGTCTGCCTTCTTTTTTTGCCAATGATTTGAGGAGGGAAATTGTGGATTATTCTTTTCGTGCATTTCTTGAAGGGGTCTCATCAAGTCCGATCTTATGCATCACAGTATTATTTACATTGGGCGTGATTTTTGTAAACGGTTGGACCGATGCGCCCAACGCTATCGCAACATGCATCACGACTC
>CALWRP010000176.1 GCA_944383955.1 uncultured Clostridia bacterium | reverse complement strand
AATGCCTTGGCCTATTCTTCAACTGCGGCGGAATAGCGTGCAAAAGCAGTCCAGGTACTGGGCTTGGTTTTTGCACGTTTTTTTCGTTTTTGCCTTATTTGCGGTCTGTTTTTAGTGTTTCAACCTTTTCCCTCCTTCAGCAGCGCGGTGAAGGCCTCGAGGAAGGCCGCGTTCTCCGCCTCGCTGCCAGCCGTCACGCGCAGATAGCCGCCCATATGGCGGATCGCGACGCCGCGGGCCAGCAGGCCCTCGAAGAGCTCCTTTGCCCGCTCCGTTTTGAGAAAGACAAAGTTCGTGCAGCTCGGATAGAGCGAGAAGGCGCCGGGAAACTCCGCGGCCAGCGTTTCCAGCGAGGCCTGCAGCGCCCTGCGCGACGCGATGATCCGCTCGCGGGCCTCGGCCTCCCACTCGCGCTCCCCGAGAACCAGCGCGCCGATCGCCTGGGAGAGCGAATTGACGTTGTACGGCGACTTGACGGCGCGCAGCACGCGCGTGAGCCGCGGAGACGCCACGGCAAAGCCGAGGCGCAGGGCAGCCGCGCCGATGGCCTTCGAGCAGGTGCGCAGAATCACGAGGTTATCATACTGCTCCACCTCGCCGAGCAGGCTCTGGTCCCAGAAATCCATGTAGGCCTCGTCGAGGACGACGAGCGCGCCGACCGAGCGGATCAGGCGGCGCACCTCCTCCCGCGGCAGGCCGAGGGAGGTCGGGTTGCACGGATTCGAGAAGACGATCATTTTGACGTTCTCCGCCCGCGCCTTTGCGATGACCTCGTCGACGTCGATTGTCAGATCGTCCCGCTTGCCGCAGGTGACGACGCGGCCCTCGGCGAGGGAGGCGTAGAACTGGTACATCGAGAAATCGGGGAGGATCACCATCATCGCGTCGCCCTTCATGAGGAAGGAGGTGCAGAGGATGGAGATGAGCTCGTCCGAGCCGTTGCCCGCCGTGACGAGGTCGGGGGAAATCCCGTAGTAGGCGGAGAAGGCGGCCGTCACGTCGCGGGAGAGCGGATCGGGGTAGCGGTTGAAGGCTGCCTCGGAGGCCGTCTGCGCGATGCGCGCGCGCAGCTCCGCCGGCAGCGGGAGGAAGGACTCGTTCGCGTCGAGGCGGATCGGGTACTCCCCGGCGATCGGCTCGTAGGGGACGAGGTCGCGGATCTTCTCGTTGAGCTCGTACACGGTCACTCCGCCTCCTTCCGCACGCGGATGGAGTTGGCGTGGGCCGTGAGGCCCTCGGCCTCCGCGAGACGGATGATATCGTCCGCCTGGGGAAGCAGAGCGCTCTTCGTATAGTAGATGAAGCTCGACTTCTTCACGAAGCTGTCCACGGAGAGCGGCGAGAAGAAGCGCGCCGTCCCGCTGGTGGGCAGAACATGGTTCGGGCCGGCAAAGTAATCGCCGAGCGGCTCGGGCGAATAGTTGCCGAGGAAGACGGAGCCCGCGTTGTCGAGGCGGCCGATGTACTCCATCGGGTCGCGCACGCAGACCTCGAGGTGCTCCGGAGCCAGCTCGTTGGCAAAGCCGACCGCCTCCTCCATCGAGGAGCAGACGATGATGGCGCCGAAATTCTTCAGCGACTCGAGGATGATCTCCTTTCTCGAGAGCGTCTGCACCTGGCGCTCGAGCTCCGCCGCCGTCTCGCGGGCCAGCTGCGCGGAGGTTGTGAGCAGGATGGAGGAGGCCATCGGGTCGTGCTCGGCCTGGCTCATGAGGTCGGCGGCGAGGTAGCGCGGGTTGGCGGTCCCGTCGGCGAGGACGAGGATCTCGCTCGGGCCGGCCACCATGTCGATATCCACCGTGCCGTAGAGCTGCTTCTTCGCCGTGGCCACATAGATGTTGCCGGGGCCGACGATCTTGTCCACCTTCGGGATGCTCTCGGTGCCGTAGGCCATCGCGGCCACGGCGTGCGCGCCGCCCACCTGCAGCACGCGGTCGACGCCGGCCACGAGGGCCGCGGCCATGATATCCGGGTTGGCCTTTCCGCCCTTGACGGGCGTCGCCATGATAAGCTCGCCGACGCCGGCGATCTTCGCCGGGATGGCGTTCATGAGCACGGAGGACGGATACGCCGCCGTGCCGCCCGGCACATAGAGGCCGACGCGGGCCAGGCCGCGGATGCGCTGGCCCATGAGCACGCCGTCCTCGCGCGCCGTCAGCCAGCTCTGCTGCTTCTGGCGCTGGTGGAAATCGCGGATGTTCTCCGCGGCCTTTTTGAGGGACTCCACAAAGAGCGGGTCGGCCTTCTCCGCCAGAGCCTCCACCTGGCTGCGGGGCAGCTCGAGCGTCTCGGGCGCGCCGCCGTCGAATTTATCGGCGTACATGCGCACCGCCTTGTCGCCGCCGCAGCGGACGTTCTCGAGAATCTCCGCGACGGCGTCCTCCACCTTGCGGCCCGCCTCGCGGTTTCTCTCCTTGAGCAGCCTGACATATTCCCTGGCGGACGCGCCGCCCTCCATGACGAGCTTTATCACTTCGTTTCCCCCTTCTCTTTTCTCGTCTCGCGCTCCATCCGGCTCACCAGCGCTTCAATCTCGCGCTTTCTGAGCTTGAGCGAGGCGACGTTCACAATCAGCCGCGCGGAGATCGGGCAGACCTCCTCGACGATCTCCAGGCCGTTCTCCCGCAGCGTGGTCCCCGTCTCCACAATGTCGACGATGGCGTCCGACAGGCCGAGCAGCGGGGCGAGCTCCACGGAGCCCTCAATCTTGATGATATCCACGTCCATGCCGCGGCTCTCGAAGAAGGCGCGGGCCGTGGCCGGGTATTTGGTGGCGATGGTGCGGGCCGAATAGCCGCTCCAGAAGTCGGCCCCCTGCGGGGCGGCCAGGGCGAACCGGCAGTGGCCGAAGCCGAGGTCGAGCACCTCATAGAAGCTCGAGCCGTTCTCCATGATGGTATCCTTGCCGACGACGCCCATATCGCAGACGCCATGCTCCACGTAGGTGATGACGTCCGCGGCCTTCGCGAGCACCACCTCGAGGGAATCGCCGACCGGCAGAATCAGGCGGCGGCCCTTGTTGCGGACGGCCTCGCAGTCGTAGCCCATCTTCTCAAACAGGGCGACGGTGTCCTTCTCCAGCCGTCCCTTTGTCAGCGCGATGCGCAGAGGCTTCATCTGCCCTCTCCCCCTTTCGCGTTCTCCCGGTCGAGGCGCAGCTCCTGCACCTTCTCGCCCACGATGGCCAGGCGGACAATGCCGCGGCGGCGCGCGTAGGCGATCGTCTCCTCCTCCGTCTCGAAGACGGAGGTTTCGCAGCTGCCTCCCTGCGACGTGACGCCGGAGGCGAACAGCAGAGCCTTCATCTCGTAGCCCTCCGGGCCGTAGACGAGCACGTCCGGCTTCGGGCAGTCAGGGGCGTAGCCCTGCTCCTCGAGGAGCTTCGCCACCGCGTCCACGTTGACGGAGAAGCCGATGGCGGGCATCGGCATGTCAAAGCGGGAGAGCAGGTTGTCGTACCGGCCGCCGAGAAGGATGGCGTCGCCGCAGTCCTGCGCGTAGGCGCTGAACACGACGCCGGTGTAGTAATCGTTGCGCTGCACCAGGCCGAGATCGACCATCAGGCGATCGCCGAGGCCGAGCTTCACGAGGCTGCTGTAGAGCGAGTGGAGGTATTCGAGCATGGAGGCCGCCTCCTCGCTGCCGCAGAGCGGGGCCGCCTCGGCGAAGACCTCCTCCCCGCCGAAGAGGCGCGGCAGGCGGCGCATGGCCGCCACGGACGGCGTCTGCACGAGGCCGTCGAGCAGGGTGTTCAGCGCCGCGTAGTTCTTCGCCTCGATGGTGGAGCGGATGTTCTCGCGCTGCTCCCCGTTGATGGGCAGCTGATCGGCGATGGCGCGGAAGAAGCCGGCGTGGCCGAGCTCCAGGCGGAAATCGGGCGTGCAGCAGGAGAGCGCCTCCACCGCGGTGGCGATCGCCTCGAGGTCGGCCCGCTTGCCCGCCGCGCCGAGCAGCTCGACGCCGGACTGGAGCACCTCGTCGCTGCGGCCCGTCAGGTTCGGATTGTTGCGGTAGATGCGCTGCGTGTAGTAAAGGCGCAGCGGCTTTTCCTCGTTCTGCAGCCTTGTCGCCGCCAGACGGGCGATCGGCATGGTGGAATCGGGGCGCATCACAATCAGGCGGCCGCGGCGGTCCGCCATCTTGTACATCACCTCCGGGGCGATGCCGGACGACTCGGGATCGAAGACGTCCATGAACTCCATCCCCGGCGTTACCACCTCGTTGAAGCCGCGCGAGGCGAAAACCCGGCTCAGCTTCTGCTCCACCACGCGGTGAATCAGACACTCCTCGAAGAGGAGATCCTTTGTCCCCTCGGGCGTGACCTTGCTGTATTTTTTCATCTTGCTGTGTACTCTCCGCCCTCCAGCGCGCAGCGGGAGGGCGGCCTTTCGCTTTAGTGTGCTAATATAATAGCATAATGAATTGTCCCCCGTCAAGCCGCAATTCTGCACAGTTCCCGCCGCGGTTCGCTCGCAGAAACAGGGAAAGCTGCCCGCAGCCCCGGCTCAGAAGAGCGTCATCTGCGAGCTCTGCGGCAGATCGCGGAGCGCTCCGGCCTCCGTGAGCATCTCGACCACCGACTTCGAGACCTTCGAGCGGGCCTGCAAATCGTCGACGGAGATATAGCTGCCGAGCTGCCCGGCCTCCCAGAGGCTGTTGGCGGCCGCCTCGCCCACGCCCGCGAGCGAGGCGAACGGCAGACGGATCTTGCCGTCCTCCACGAGGTATTTTTTCGCGTGCGAGCGGTAGAGATCAACCGGCAGCACCTGGATGCCGCGGGCCAGCATCTCGTTGACAATCTGGAGGGTGGCGAAGGCGTCCTCCTCCTTCTTGCTGGCCTCCTTGCCCTTCATCTGGATCTCGTTCATCTTGCGGCGCACGGCGTCTCGGCCCTGGGCGACGAGCACGCCGTCGAAGTCCTCGCCGCGCACGGAGAAGTAGGCGGCGTAATACTCCACGGGGCGGTGCACCTTATACCAGCCGAGGCGCAGGGCGGAGATCATGTAGGCGGCGGCGTGCGCCTTGGGGAACATGTATTTGATCTTGAGGCACGACTCGATGTACCACTCCGGGACGCCGTGGTCGCGCATGGCCTGCTTGTGCTCGTCCGTGAGCAGGGCCGGGGCCTTGCCCTTACGGGTGATCTCCATGATCTTGAACGCCATCTTCGGCTCGAGGCCCTTGAGCAGCAGGTAGGTCATGATGCTGTCTCGCGTGCCGATCACCTCGGAGATGGTGCAGGTGCCGTTCTTGATGAGGTCCTGCGCGTTGCCGAGCCAGACGTCCGTGCCGTGGGAGAGGCCGGAAATCTGCAGAAAATCGGAAAAGGTTTGAGGCTGGGAATCGACCAGCATCTGACGCACAAACGGCGTGCCGAGCTCCGGCAGCGAAAACGTACCCGTCTGCGAATCAATGTCTTCCGGCGTTACGCCAAGCGGCTCCGTCGAGTGGAAGAGAGCCATGACCTCCGGATCGCTCATGGAAACCTTCATCACGGGAATACCGGTGTATTCCTCGAGATAGTGATAAATGGTCGGCACGTCGTGGCCGAGCTCGTCAAGCTTGCAGATCGTATCGTGGATGGAATGGAAATCGAAGTGCGTCGTAATGTTGTCGGAGTTCTGGTCGTTGGCCGGATGCTGCACCGGGCAGAAATCGTAAATCTCGTAGCCCTTC
>CALWRP010000175.1 GCA_944383955.1 uncultured Clostridia bacterium | reverse complement strand
GAGATGATCCAAAAAGCGCAGGCAATCCTTGCCGGATTGGCGAGCATTTTTGGAAAATATCACGGAAAATTTTGGCGCGACACGCCGCCTGAGCCCCAAGGCGCGAATTGTGCGGTGGTGCCTTAGGGCTTAATATGCCTCCCCGGCGTCGAGGAGCGCAATCTCCCCGTCTGTCAGGGAGAGATCGAAGGCTGCAATGAGATCGCCGAGCTGGGCGGCGCGGGAGACGGCGGCGATCGGCACGGCGGCAAACGGCTTGGCGCTCATCCAGGCCAGGACGAGGGCGGCAATCGGCGTCTGCCGGGCCCCGGCGAGCTGCCGCAGCGCCTCGAGCCGCCTGTCGTTGAGCGCGCAGCGGTATTCGGGCAGCGCGCCCTCGCGCAGCGTTCCCGACGCGGCCTTGGTGAAATAGCCCTTTCCCATCGCGGAGAAGGCGAGCGTGCACAGGGAAGCCCGGCGCTCGCACAGCAGGTCATACAGCGCTCCGTCCATGCAGACAAGCGTCTGGTCGGCGATCCGCTCCGGCACGACACGGGCGAGGCTCCACTGGTTCTGCACGCCGCAGAAGCCCCCGCAGCCGTGGGCGGCGGCATAGTCGGCGGCCTCGCGCACACGGGCGGCGGACCAGTTCGAGACGCCGTAGGCGAGAAGCTTCCCCTCGCGGCGAAATTCCTCGAGCCGCTCGACGAGCTCGCCCGCCGGGATGGAAGTATCGTCGCGGTGGAGCCAGTAGAAATCCACGTAATCGGTGCCGAGAGCGGTCAGGCTGCTCTCGAGATCATGCCGCAGCTCGGTTTCGTGCAGGCGGCTCTTCGTCATGGCGTTAAACGGCGGGTGGCCGCCCTTGGTGGAGATCACAAGCTCCTGTCTCCCGCCGCGGCTGCGCAGCCAGCGCCCGAGGATCTGCTCGCTGACGTTTTCTCCGTGCTCCAGCCAGCGGCCGTAGCAGTTGGCGGTGTCGAGAAAATTGCCGCCGCTGCCCGTGTAGGCGTCGAGGATCCCGCGCGCCGCCGTTTCGTCCAGTGAATCGCCGAACTGCGCCGTGCCGAGGCAGACAGGCGTCACGGGCATGAGCGCCGGGTGCAGCTGTTTTGTCTTCATTCTACTGTTCCTCCCTGTTCCGATTTTATCCGCAGCCTGCTTCGTCTCTCCTGTTTTCCGGCTTTCCTTCTCCGAAAAACGCAGGAGCGCCCCGGCTCTCACCCTGCGGTGAAAAACCGGGACGCTTTCCCCGGCCGTGCCTGTTTGCGCGCACCGGGATAAGCCGGAGCGTCTCAGACGCGGCGCAGGCGCACGGCCATATATTCCCTTCGGGGCAGCTCGAGCGTGAAGCGGCCCGTGTGCGTTCCCGCGGGGGTGACGGTCATGTTCCAGGTGTCGATGATCTCCGCCTCGAGCGTCACATCCTCCGGGAAGGAGAAGGTGCGGGAGGCGGGGCGCATGAAGCCGTAGTAATAGAGATAGTAGCCGCTGTCGCCCATCGCGTCCACGGTGGCGGCAACCTCGTCCCACTGGCCGTTCATGCGGCGCAGGCCGGCTCCCGGCGTCTCCTCAAGAATCTGCCGCAAAAAGCGGATGCGGGCCGGGCTCTCGCCGTGCAGCTTCCCGCCGTGGCTCCACCACAGCACGTTGTCGCCGCGGTCGAAGGTCTCGCCGTGCGTCGCGTAGCCGCCGCGCATGGCGGCCTCCCAGAAGCGGCGCACCAGCTCCTGCCCGCTGATGTTGCCCCAGCCCTGGTCGATGTCGCCCTCGTAGGCGATCTCGTCGAGCACCACGGGCTTGCCGTAGCGGGTGCGGTAATCGTCGGTGTATTCGGCGCTCTTGTACAGATCGGTGCGCTGGATGGAGCAGTGGGTGATCCACGGCCTCCCATAATCGTACATTGTCAGGCAGTTGTGCACGCTGCGCAGATGGCGGTACGGATCCTCGTCGACGAGGATCTGCGCGTAGCGCTCCCAGTCGGCGATCGTTTTGTCGGAGAGGATATCGTACTCGTTCGCGAGGCTCCACCACACATTGCGGAAGGCGGCGAAGCGGGCGATCACATAGCGCCAGTAGAGATCGTCCTGCTCTGCCGACATGTGGGAGAAGCCCCAGCGGTCATACGGGTGCATGACGATCAGGTCGGCCTCCACGCCGAGCTCCCCGAGCGCGCGGATCGAGTCCTCCACCAGGCGGAAGTGCGCCGGGTTCGGGCGGGTGAAGTCCCAGTCGTTGCCGGGCTGCACCTCCATGCGGAAGCCGAGTTCGCGATCAGTGGGATCGATCCTGCAGGGGGTTCCCTCATAGGGGAAGGAGACGGGGTCGTGCAGGTTATAGAGATAGTGCTTGGGGAAGACGCAGAAGCGGATCTTGTTAAAGTATCCCTTCGCAAGCTCCGCGAGCGTCTCCCGGCGCAGCTCCTCGCTCTGCAGCTCCCAGACGTAGGCGGTGGTGCCCAGCGGGAAGTAGGGCGTGCCGTCCTCATACTCAAAGTGGAAGCCTCTGGCGCGCACGGGCCCATGATTGCCCGCGGAGGCGGGCAGGACGGTGAACGAGCCTGTCTGGGGCTCGCCGTCGAAGCAGCTGCCCGAGACGGTGAAGCGGTACTCGCCGGGGAAGGACGGCATGAAGCGGACGCGGTAGACGCCGTCTCCGTCATAGAAGCCGCCCACACGCACCGTCTCGCCCGCGGAGACGAACTCGGCCTCGACGGTGTAGTCGGTGAAGGGGTTTCCCTCGGTTTTTCCGGGCAGGGACGCCTCGAAGACGCCCCAGCGCTCTGCGGTCTTTGGATAGGTGAGCATCTGTATTTTCCTCCCTTAATGTCAAACATCGTTCTGCGCCTGAAAATCGCTTTCCCTTCGCCCGGCAGGCAGCGCTTACCCGCGCGGCGGGCAGACGCTGGCTCTCTCAACCAGAGCGGTGCAGATCTGCGTTTTGGTGGCGGAAAGCAGCTCCGACTGCGCGCGGCCCACAAGAATGCGCACGGCCAGCCGTCCCATCTCCTCCTTGGCGACGCGCACGGTCGTCAGCGGCGGGGTGGAGAATTCGGCGAAGGGCATGTCGTCGAAGCCGACGACGGAGACGTCCTCCGGCACGCGGACGCCGTTTTCCTCAAACGCCTTGAGCGCGCCGAGGGCAATGTTGTCGTTGTCCGCGAAAAAGGCGGTGGGAAGCTCCGGCTTCCCCGCGAGCCACTCGTTCATGGCGGCCCAGGCTCCGGCGGTGTCCGGCGGAAGGGGCACCTCGAAGCGCTCCTGCGGCCTAAGGCCGTGCAGCGCCAGCGCGCGGCGGTAGCCCTCCTGGCGGTAGAAGAAGTTCTTGATGCGCACGCCGCTCCTCAGGTAGCCGATTTTCCGGTGCCCCTTTCCGATCAGATACTCGACAGCGTGGCAGGCGCTGTCCGTGTTGCTGATCAGAAGCGCGCTCGAGGAGGAGCTCTCCGGCCAGTTGTCGAGAATCAGGAGCGGGGCGCTCGCCTGCGCAAAGAGCTCCATCTCCTCCTCCGAGGCCTCCGTCGCCAGCAGGATAAGCCCGCACGAGGCGTCCCCGAGGAGCTGACCGAGGCGGTCGTCAAAATCAGGGTCTGAGCGGCTGATGGTCGTCAGAATGGCCTCCAGGCCGAGAGCGCGGCACTCCTGCTCAATCCCGTGCGCGAGCGCGGCGAAAAACGGGGTGTCCGCCACCACAAGGCCGCTGCTCTTATACTGCACAAAGCGCACCGCCTCGAGCTTCGCTCTGGAAAAATAGCCGAGGCGCTTCGCCGCCGCGAAAATCTGCGCCGCCGTCTCCGGATTGACGCCCTTTTTTCGGTTCAGAGCGTTGGACACGGTGGCGGTGGAAAATCCGGTCGCCTCGCTGATCTGCCGCAGTCCCGGTTTCATATAATCCCCCCTTACCCTTGAAAGACAACGAATCGACGCTCCGGCACAAGGCCTTTGCCCAGCTTCATCTTATCATGGAAAAAAACTATTGTAAAGTTGAAACAAAGAAATTCATTGACAAATTTTATATTCGTTAATCTCTCTCTCATTTGTCCCGCAAAATCAGCTCCCGATTTTTCCATGAGCGCCGTCTTTCTGAAACGCTTTGACGCCTGCGCTACGCGGACTCCCCACCTCGGCCACACACCGGGAGAAGCGCGAAATCCCCAATGTTAACAGATAATATCCCTGCCTTTCTCTCTTTTGGAAGGGCCGCTGTCCTCCGCAGACTGCATTTCTGATATAAATTTACTTCTTAATTATTTACATAAAATTTTATATAAGATTATCTTGATCTTTTATATGACAGCTTTTATAATAGTGGCAGAATCAGGAAGAAATTGCGGCCGGCGCGTGGACGAAGGAAGCCGCATTCCCTTCCGCTGACGAAAAAGGAGACAGCGTATGGACACGAAAGCACTCAGGCGAATCGCGTATGAGCGGCGGCTGGAGGTTCTGGAGATGGTGCACCGCACGGGGAGCGGACACATCGGCGGGGATATGTCGTGCATGGACGCCCTCGTCACCCTGTTCTATGAGGTCATGGACGTGGAGAAGCGGAGGGCGAACGCGCCGGACGCCGATCATTTCGTCCTGAGCAAGGGCCACTGCGCAGAGGCGCTCTACACCGTCCTCGCCGACCGCGGCTTCTTCCCGAAGGAACGGCTGCAAACGTATGCGCAGTTCGGCACAAAGCTCGCCGAGCACCCCACGCACGGCCTCGAGGGCGTCGACGTGGCGACGGGCGCGCTCGGGCACGGCTTTCCCGTGGCGTGCGGCATGGCGCTCGGCAAAAAGCGGGACAAAATGCCCGGCCACATCTATACCCTCATGGGCGACGGCGAGCAGGCGGAGGGCAGCGTCTGGGAGGCCGTCATGTTCGCGGCAAAGTATGAGCTCGACAACCTGACGGCCATCGTCGACCGCAACCATCTGCAGATCAGCGGGACAACGGAGGAGGTGATGCCGCTCGGCGACCTCGGCGCACGGTACGCCGCCTTCGGCTGGAACGTCGTCGGCTGCTCCGGCCACGATTACGCGGCGATGCAAAAGGCCTTCCTGACGCGCGCGCCGGGCAGGCCGACGGCGGTGATTCTCGACACCGTCAAGGGCAAGGGCTCCCCCATCATGGAGAACAAGGCCGAATGGCACCATCTGATTCCGAACGACGCACAGTATGAGGCGATCCGGGCCGATCTGCTCCGGGCCGCAGAGGAGGGCTGAGCCATGGCAAAGGTATCCTGCAGAAAAGCAATCTGCGCGAGAATTCTGGAGCTGGCCCGTCAGGACCCGCGGATTTGGGCGGTGTGCACGGACAGCCGCGGCAGCGTCACCATCGGCGCGATGGCGGAGGAGCTGCCGGAGCAGTTCGTCGAGCTCGGCATCGCGGAGCAGAACGCCGTCGCGGTGGCGGCAGGGCTGGCGCTGACCGGAAAAACGGTTTTCGCCTGCGGCCCGGCGTGCTTCCTGGCGGCGCGCGCCTACGAGCAGGTGAAGGTCGACGTGGCGTACAACCGCACGGATGTGAAGATCCTCGGCGTGTCGGCGGGCGTGAGCTACGGCCCGCTCGGCTGCACACACACCAGCCTGCACGACTTCGCCTCCATGCGCAGCCTGCCGAACCTCGAAGTCATCGCCCCCTCGGACGCCGTACAGGCGCGCGCGGTGGCGGACTATCTGGTCTCTCACCGCGGGCCCGCCTACGTGCGCATGGGCCGCGGCGACGTTGAGGCCGTCTACGGCGAGGGCGAGCCGTTCGAGATGGGCAAGGCGAAAACCGTCCGGGAGGGCGGCGACGTGACGCTGATCGCCTGCGGCGAGATGGTCTGGCACGCGAAGGAGGCGGCCTCCCTGCTCGAGCGCGAGGGAATCAGCGCCCGCGTGCTCGACCTCTTCTTCCTCAAGCCCGCCGACGAGGACGCCATCCGCCGCGCCGCGCGGGAGACGGGGGCCATCGTCACCGTTGAGGAGCACAGCGTCAACGGCGGGCTCGGCGAGCTCGTCACGCACGTCGTGTGCGCCGATTGCCCTGTCCCGGTGCGCGCGCTCGGCTTCCCGGACGAGGAGACGCTCGTCGGCAAATCCGGCGATCTCTTTTCCCACTACGGCCTGACGGCGGAGCACATCGCCGCCGCCGCGCGCGGGGTGATTGCGCAGAAGGAGGGGCGGCGGACATGAGCGTCATTCTCTCGATCGATCAGAGCACGCAGGGCACGAAGGGGCTTGTATGGAGCTTTGACGGCACGCTGCTCGGCCGGGCGGACGTGCCCCACAGGCAGATGATCGACGAAAACGGCTGGGTCAGCCACGATCTCGCGGAGATCTGGGAGAATGTGCAGAGCGCGGCGTGCAGGGCGCTCGCCGAGGCCGGCGTCTCCCCCGCCGACGTTGCCGTGCTGGGGCTTTCCAACCAGCGCGAAACGGCCTGCTGCTGGAGCCGGGAAACGGGCGAGCCGCTCTGTCCGGCGATTGTCTGGCAGTGCGGGCGGGCGGCGGCCATCGCCTCCGAGCTGCGGGAGCAGGGCTGGGAGCCCCGCGTGCGGCAGAAGACCGGCCTCACGCTCTCGCCGTATTTCAGCGCGCCGAAATTCGCCTGGATGCTGCGCCATGAGCCGGAGGCGGCCGGAGCGGCGCAATCGGACGCGCTCTGCCTCGGCACGGTGGACAGCTATCTCGTCTTCCGCCTGACGCAGGGCCGCGTCTTCGCCACCGACTGCTCGAACGCAAGCCGCACCGGCCTGCTGAACCTCGACACCCTGCGCTGGGACGCGGAGCTGCTGGGAGCGTACGGCCTGCGGGAAGACTTTCTGCCGGAAATCCGCATGAGCGACGACTGCTTCGGCGAGACGACCATCGGGGGCCTGCTGCCGCGCCCCGTGCCGATCCACGGCGTGCTCGGAGACAGTCACGCGGCTCTGTTCGCCCACCGCTGCGTCGAGCCGTACACGGCGAAGGTGACATACGGCACAGGCAGCTCGATTATGATGAACGCGGGCAGCGTCCGCCCCCGCGAGAGCGCGGGCGTGGTGACGAGCCTCGCCTGGGGCCGCCGCGGCAAAGCCGTCTATTGCGTGGAGGGCAACATCAACTATACCGGCGCGGTGATCACCTGGCTCGTGGAGATGGGGCTGCTCGAAAAGCCGTCTCTGTCGGGAAGCATCGCCGCCTCGCTGAGCGGCAACGGCGGTGTTTATCTCGTCCCGGCCTTCAGCGGTCTCGGCGCGCCGTATTTCAATGAGAAGGCCCGCGCGGCCATTGTGGGAATGGACCGCTCCACACGGCCCGCGCACCTTGTGCGGGCTGGGGAGGAGAGCATCGCCTACCAGATCCGCGACGTGGTGGAGAGCGTAACCAAAGCGGCGGGCAGGCCGCTCTCCCGCCTGTGCGCCGACGGCGGGCCGACGCGCGATCGCTTCCTCATGCAGTTTCAGGCCGGTCTGCTCGGCGTGCCGCTGCTTGTCAGCGAGATTGAGGAGCTCTCCGGGGCCGGGGCGGCATACTGCGCCGCCATCGGGGCGAGGCTGGTCTCCGAGGAGCAGATCTTTGCAGGCCTGCGCGAGCGCGAAATCCCGCCGGAGATGGAGAGCGGAGAGCGCGCCGCGCTGCTGCGGGGCTGGCATGAGGCCGTCGCCATGGCGGCAGGCAAATAGCGCGGTTCCATTTTTTCCGGCAGCCGCCGCGCAGGCCGGCGGACGACTTTCCGACGACAAAACAAACCGATTGGGAGGAAAAAACCATGACAAAGCAAACCTTCGGCGTCATCGTGACCACAAGAAGCTTTTTCCCGTCTCACCTTGTCAAAACGGCGCGTGAAAAAATCACCGCCCTGCTCGATCGGCTCGGCTTCGGCTGCGTGATGGTCTCCGAGGAGGACACCGAATTCGGAGCGGTGCTGACGTATGAGGAGGCCAAGACGTGCGCGAAGCTGTTCCGCGCCCACGCGGACGAGATCGACGGCATTCTCTGCATCCTGCCGAACTTCGGCGAGGAGCTCGGCGTGGCCGAGGCCATCTCGCTGGCCGGGCTGCACGTCCCCGTCCTCGTGCAGGCGTGCGACGATGATTTCGACAAGCTCGACATGGCCAACCGCCGCGACGCATTCTGCGGCAAGCTGAGCCTGTGCAACAACCTGTATCAGCGCGGCATTCCGTTCAGCCTCACGCAGCTGCACACCTGCCCCATCGACAGCCCGGAATTTGAGGCCGATCTGCTCCGCTTCGCCGGGGTCTGCCGCGTGGTCAACGGCCTGCGGGGAGCCCGCATCGCGATGCTCGGCGCGCGGCCTGTGGCGTTCAACACCGTGCGCTTCTCCGAGAAAATCCTGCAGAAGCACGGCATCGCCGTGCAGACGGTCGACCTCAGCGAAGTGATCGCGGCGGCGGAAGCGATTGCGGACGGGGAAGCCGTGCGGGCGAAGGAGGCCGAGATCCGCGCCTACGGCTCCATCCCGGCGTCCATCGAGGACTATAAAATCACGCGGCAGGCGCGGCTGTGCCTCGCGCTGGAGGACTTTGTGAGAAAGCTCGACTGCAACGCCTCCACCGTGCAGTGCTGGGACAGCCTGGAGAACAACTACGGCTGCGCCGCCTGCCTGGCGATGAGCATGATGGGCGAAAAGGGATTGCCGAGCGCCTGCGAAAGCGACGTGACGGGCGCGGTCTCCATGCTCGCGGCGCAGCTCGCCGCGCAGAGCGCCCCCGCCCTGATGGACTGGAACAACAACATCCGCGACGACCGCGACTGCTGCGTGTCGCTGCACTGCTCGAACTTCCCGAAGAGCTTTTTCGCCGCGCCGCAGATCGAGATCGAATGCCTCGACGTGCTCGGCAGCACGCTCGGCCGCGAGCGCACCTTCGGCGCGTGCAAGGGACAGGTGGCTCCCGGCCCGATGACCTTCGTGCGCTTCTCGACTGACGACGCACGGGGAGAGCTCAAAATGTATGTGGGCGAGGGCTCGTTCGAGGAAGAGGAGATTCCGACAAAGGGCGGCGTGGCGAACTGCCGCGTGGCGGGCCTGCAGAAGCTCCTGCGCTACCTGTGCGAGAACGGCTTCGAGCACCACGTCTGCTTTGTGCGCGGCCATGTGGCCGATATTCTCGAGGAGGCCGCGAAGTATCTCGGCATCAGCTGCCACCGCCATTTCGCCGGCTGAACCCGGAAAAAGAGACGAAAAAAACGCCCCCGGATGCGCCGCGCTGCTGCGGACCATCCGGGGGCGCTGTTCTGCTTTGGGAGCTGTCAGCCGTTTTGCTCTGCGGCGCAGATCTCGCGGAAGGAGGGCTTGAGGGCGCGGTAGAGGTCGTTGCCGTCCTCCTGGCCGAAGCGCGAGGTGAGGGCCTTGTTGACCTCCTGCAGGCCGCTGGGATAGTGTTCCCGCACGATGCTCACCACGTCGCGGATGTTCTCCGGGCTGCGGAAGGTCTCCGGGAGCAGCCCCTCCACACGCTTTTCGAGATCGGGGGCGGGCTTGGCCTTCTTTCTGCGGCCGCGGCCTCTCTTCGCGGGCGCCTGCGGCTCCGCCTCTGCGGCGGGAGCCTCGCCTGCCGCCTCCGCCGCGGCTTCCTCAACCTTCTCCTGGGGCCGGGCGGCCGCGGCCGTCGCCTCCGCCTGTGCCGGAAGGCGCGGCTGCTCCTCCTGAGCGCGGGTCTTCTGCTCGAAGGCCTCGCGGATGGCCTTCACCACGTCGGGCGCGCTCTCGCGCGTGATCTCCGCCCCGCGCTCCTGCCAGAACTGCACAAGCGGGTCGTAGCCCGTATCCTTGGAGAGGATCACATAGCGCGCCTTGGCGGAGGAACGCAGCAGGAAGCCCAGATAGCTCGAGAGCTGGAAGTCAAGGCCGTTCTTGCCCGTGTTGCACGGAATCAGCTCCAGCTGAAGCGGGTGATCCATGATCTGCCTGAGGTCGCGGTAAGGAATGCCGGGGGAGTTCTGGGTGAAAAAGAGCAGAATCTCATCGTTCTTGCCGAGGAAGGGGAGCAGCTCCGTCCAGGAGCTTCCCACGTTTTCCGTGTCGATTAAGTATTTGACTCGTCTGGTTGCCATATCACTTCTCCTTTTTGTTTCTTGTCTATTTATGTCGCGGCGCGCCGGATGCGCGCAAACTGATCGGACGCAAAGCAAGGGCAGCGGACGCCCTTCCTTCTTATCATATACCAGATTGCGGGAAAAAGCAAAATTTTTTCCCGGAAGAGCGGACGCGCTTCCCTCCTTCGCCTCATTTTTGAAGGATCCCATCGCGATTCCTTCAAAAATCCATCCTTACCGCCGCCCCGGTTTTCTGATTTTTCCAGGTATACTCTGCCATTTTTCGGCATGACGCAAATTCCGCCAGGGGGAACAAATAAATCCTGGAAGCTCTTTTATTGCATTTTGCCGGAAAGTGAGGCGATTCCCTCATCAATTTTTCTCACAACGCCGATTCCGCGCCCGAGCGCAAAAAAAGCTTTGCAAAACGGGGCAAAATGGCGTATAGTGTTAGGCAGAGAAAAAAGAGTTTCGATTCGGATTTGACAAAGGCGTCAAAGACCGTCTGCCGCCGGCGCGGCAGCTGGTCTTTGGCGCCTTTTTTCGTCCGGGAGCACAAAGGAGGAGGAACGATGAACCAGAACAATCCGCAGACCCTTTACTGCCCCGAGCTGGAGCACGACAACTGCGGCATCGGAGCCGTCGTCAATATCAGGGGCGTCAAAAGCCATCAGGTGGTGGCGGACGCTCTCAGGATCGTGGAGCACCTCGAGCACCGCGCCGGAAAGGACGCGGAGGGCGAAACGGGAGACGGCGTGGGCATCCTCACGCAGATCTCCCACCGCTTCTTCTCGAAGGCGTGCGCCGCGCTCGGCATCAGGCTGGGCGGGGAGCGCGAATACGGCGTGGGCATGTTCTTTTTCCCGCAGGATGAGCTGCGCCGCAGCCAGGCCAGGAAAATGTTCGAGATCATCCTCGAAAAGGAGGGCCTCGAGTTCCTCGGCTGGCGCGACGTGCCGACCTGCCCGCAGGTGCTCGGCCACAAGGCGCTGGCCTGCATGCCGGTGATCAGCCAGGCGTTTATCAAAAAGCCGGAGGACGTGGAGAAGGGGCTCGACTTCGACCGCCGCCTCTACATCGCCCGCCGCGTCTTTGAGCAGAGCAACGACAACACCTATGTGCCCTCGCTCTCGAGCCGCACGATTGTCTACAAGGGCATGTTCCTCGTCGGCCAGCTGCGCACCTTCTTCTGCGACCTGCAGGACGAGGACTACGATTCCGCGATCGCGATTGTGCACTCCCGCTTCTCGACGAACACCAACCCCAGCTGGGAGCGCGCTCACCCGAACCGCTTCATTGTGCACAACGGCGAGATCAACACCATCCGCGGCAACGCCGACAAGATGCTGGCCCGCGAGGAGACGATGCGCGCCCCGGCTCTCAGCTCCGACGACATCACCAAGGTGCTGCCCGTCGTGAACACCGCCGGGTCGGACTCCGCGATGCTCGACAACACGCTCGAGTTCCTGGTGATGAGCGGGATGGAGCTGCCGCTCGCCGTCATGATCGCGATCCCCGAGCCCTGGAACCACAACGACACCATCTCGCAGGAGCTGCGGGACTTCTATCAGTATTACGCGACGATGATGGAGCCGTGGGACGGCCCGGCGTCGATCCTGTTCTCCGACGGCGACCTGATGGGCGCGGTTCTCGACCGCAACGGCCTGCGCCCCTCCCGCTACTATATCATGGCCGACGGACGGCTCATCCTCTCCTCTGAGGTGGGCGTGCTCGATCTGCCCGAGGATCAGATCCTCAGAAAGGAGCGGCTGCATCCCGGCAAGCTCCTGCTCGTCGACACCGTGCAGGGCAAGGTGCTCACCGACGAGGAGGTCAAGGAGCGGTACGCGAAGCGCGAGCCCTACGGCGAATGGCTTGACAGCAACCTCGTCTCCCTGCGCGACCTCAAGATCCCGAACCGCAAGGTGCCGCCGCTCTCCCGCGAGCAGGCCGCCCGCCTCGAGAAGGCGTTCGGCTACACCTATGAGGAATACCGCGGAGCCATCTGCGCCATGGCGCTCGGCGGCAGCGAGCAGATCGGCGCGATGGGCGCGGACACCCCGATTGCCGCCCTCTCCGGCGAGTATCAGCCGCTGTTCCATTACTTCAAGCAGATGTTCGCCCAGGTGACGAACCCGCCGATCGACGCCATCCGCGAGAAGATCGTCACCTCCACCACCGTCTACGCGGGCAAGAACGGCAACCTGCTGCAGGAGTCGCCGGAAAACTGCCACGTGCTCAAAATCAACAACCCGATTCTCACCGACCTCGATCTGCTCAAGATCAAGGGGATGCAGAAGCCCGGCTTCCAGGTGACGACCGTGCCGATCGTGTTCTACAAGAGCACGCCGATGGACCGCGTGCTCGAGCACCTCTTCGTGGCCGTCGACAAGGCGTACCGCGAGGGCGCGAACATCCTCATCCTCTCCGACCGCGGCGTGGACGAAAACCATGTGGCGATCCCCTCGCTGCTGGCGGTCTCCGCGGTGCACAAGCACCTCGTGAAGACGAAGAAGTGCACCGCCCTCTCGATCATCCTCGAGTCCGGCGAGCCGCGCGACGTGCACCACTTCGCCGCCCTGCTCGGCTACGGCGCGTGCGCCGTCAATCCGTACCTCGCCCACGCGGCGATCGCCTCTCTCGTGGAGGACGGCCTGCTCGACAAGGACTACTACGCGGCTGTGGAGGACTACGACAACGCCATTTTGCAGGGCATCGTGAAGATCGCCTCGAAGATGGGCATCTCCACCATCCAGTCGTATCAGGGCAGCCAGATCTTCGAGGCGCTCGGCATCTCGCAGGAGGTCGTGGACCAATACTTCACCGGCACCGTGAGCCGCATCGGCGGCATCACCCTCGCCGACATTGCGAAGCGCACCGACGATCAGCACTCGAAGGCGTTTGACCCGCTCGGCCTCGAGACCGACCTCACGCTCGCCTCCCCCGGCCGCCACAAGCTGCGCAGCGGCGGCGAGACGCACCGCTACAACCCGCAGACCATCCACCTGCTGCAGAAGGCCACGCGCGAGGGCAGCTACGAGCTGTTTCAGGAATACACGAAGCTCGTCGACGCGGAGCAGACCGGCTACCTGCGCAGCCTGATGGACTTCGCCTACCCCGAGCACGGCGTGCCGCTCGAGGAGGTCGAGCCGGTGGAGTCGATCGTGCGCCGCTTCAAGACGGGCGCGATGTCCTACGGCTCCATCTCGCAGGAGGCGCACGAGGCGCTGGCGCTGGCCATGAACCGCCTGCACGGCAAATCGAACAGCGGCGAGGGCGGCGAGAGCGACGACCGCCTCGCCTCCGCCGGGACGGACCATGACCGCAGCTCGGCCATCAAGCAGGTGGCGAGCGGCCGCTTCGGCGTGACGAGCCGCTACCTCGTGAGCGCGAAGGAGATCCAGATCAAGATGGCGCAGGGCGCGAAGCCCGGCGAGGGCGGCCACCTGCCCGCGCGCAAGGTCTATCCGTGGATCGCGAAGACGCGCCACTCGACGCCCGGCGTGAGCCTCATCTCTCCCCCGCCGCACCACGACATTTACTCCATTGAGGATCTCGCCCAGCTGATTTACGATCTGAAAAACGCGAACAAGAACGCGCGCATTTCCGTCAAGCTCGTCTCCGAGGCGGGCGTCGGCACTGTGGCGGCGGGCGTCGCCAAGGCGGGCGCGCAGGTGGTGCTCATCTCCGGCTACGACGGCGGCACGGGCGCGGCTCCGCTGAGCTCCATCCACGACGCCGGCCTCCCCTGGGAGCTCGGCCTCGCCGAGACGCACCAGACGCTGCTGCAAGACGGCCTGCGCGATCGCGTTGTGATTGAGACGGACGGCAAGCTGATGAGCGGCCGCGACGTGGCCATCGCCGCCCTGCTCGGCGCGGAGGAGTTCGGCTTCGCAACCGCCCCGCTGGTGACGCTCGGCTGCGTGATGATGCGCGTGTGCAACCTCGACACCTGCCCCATGGGCATCGCGACGCAGAACCCGGAGCTGAGAAAGCGCTTCTGCGGCAAGCCCGAGTACGTCGAAAACTTCATGCGGTTCATCGCCGGGGAGCTGCGCGAGTATATGGCGCGGCTCGGCGTGCGCACCGTGGACGAAATGGTGGGCCGCACCGACCTGCTGCGCCAGCGCACCGATCTCTCCGGCGCGGCGGCACGGCTCGATCTGAGCCGCATTCTTTGCCCCGGCTGCGCGCAGAATGTCACCTTCTCACCCGACCGCGCCTATGATTTCGAGCTGGAAAAGACGAAGGACGAGGCCGTCCTCCTGCGCGACAAGGGGCTGCTCGACACGCTCGCCGGCGGCAAGAAGCGTACCTTCCGCGTCGCCCTGACGAACACCGACCGCACCTTCGGCACGCTGCTCGGCGCGGAGATCACCCGCCGCCATCCCGAGGGCATGGAGGACGACACCGTCACCGTGGCCTGCACCGGCGCGGGCGGCCAGAGCTTCGGCGCGTTCCTGCCGAAGGGCCTGACGCTCGACCTGTGCGGCGACAGCAACGACTACTTCGGCAAGGGCCTTTCCGGCGGCAAGCTCCTCGTGCATCCCTCCCCGGCGGCGCGCTTCGTCCCGGAGGAGAACATCATCGTCGGCAACGTCGCGCTCTATGGCGCGACCTCGGGCGAAGCCTACATCAACGGCGTGGCGGGTGAGCGCTTCTGCGTGCGCAACTCGGGCGCGATTGCCGTTGTGGAGGGCGTGGGCGAGCACGGCTGCGAGTATATGACGGGCGGGCGCGCCGTCATCCTCGGCCCGACGGGCAAGAACTTCGCCGCAGGCATGAGCGGCGGCGTGGCCTATGTCCTCGACGAGCACAACGCCCTCTACCGCAATCTGAACAAGAGCATGGTGAGCATGGAGAAGGTGGAATCGAAGGCCGACCGCGAGGAGCTGCGCCGCCTGATCGAGGCGCACGTGCGGCACACCGGCTCCGCAAAGGGGAAGCGCATTCTCGAGGACTTCGACGGCTATCTGCCGAAGTTCAAGAAGATCATCCCCGAGGACTACAAGCGCCTCACGCAGCTCTCCGCCCAGTTCGAGGAGCAGGGCATAGGCCGCGAGGAAGCGCAGATCGAAGCATTCTACGCGAGCATCCGCTCTTGAGAAGGAGGAGACACCCATGGGAAAAGCGACAGGATTTCTGGAATTTCAGCGCAGGGAGGGGCGCGTGACGCCTCCGCTCGAGCGCATCAAGCATTTTCATGAGTTTCACACCCTCCTCCCCCTCGAGGAGCAGCAAAAGCAGGCCGCGCGCTGCATGGACTGCGGCGTCCCCTTCTGCCAGGCTGGCATGATGATCGCGGGCATGGCCTCGGGCTGCCCGCTGCACAACCTGATTCCTGAGATGAACGATCTCGTCTACCACGGCAACTGGCAGGAGGCCTACGTCCGCCTGAGCGCGACGCACTGCCTGCCGGAATTCACCTCGCGCGTCTGCCCCGCCCTCTGCGAGGCGGCGTGCACCTGCGGCCTCCACGACGGCCCCGTCTCCACGAAGGAGAACGAGCGCCGCGTGATTGAGTACGCCTTTGCCAACGGCCTCGTCTCCGGCGACCCGCCGCCGGTGCGCACGGGAAAGACGGTGGCCGTGGTTGGCAGCGGCCCGGCCGGCCTGGCGGCGGCGCTCTGCCTGAACCGCCGCGGCCACAGCGTCACGGTGTATGAGCGCAGCGACCGCCCCGGCGGCCTGCTGCGGTACGGCATCCCGAACATGAAGCTCGAAAAGAGCGTCATCGACCGCCGGATCCATCTGATGGAGCAGTCGGGCGTGCGGTTCGTCTGCGGCGTGGACGTGGGGCGGTATCTCTCGGGCGAGGCCCTGCTGAGCCAGTATGACCGCGTGATCCTCGCCTGCGGCGCCTCGCAGCCGCGCGATCTCGACGTGCCCGGCCGCCGCGCCAAGGGCATTTCCTTCGCGGTCGATTTCCTCGGCCATGTGACGAAAACGCTCCTCGACAGCGACTTTTTGCAGACGCCGGAGGACGAGGTCAAGGGCAAGCACGTCCTCGTCATCGGCGGCGGCGACACGGGCAACGACTGCGTCGGCACCGCTGTGCGCCTCGGCGCGGCAAGCGTGCTGCAGCTTGAGATGATGCCAGAGCCGCCCGTGGAACGCCTGCCCTCGAACCCGTGGCCGGAGTGGCCGCGCGTCAAAAAGACCGACTACGGCCAGGAGGAGGCCGCCGCCGTCTTCGGCAGCGACCCGCGCCGCTATCAGACGACGGTCAAGGAGTTCCTCGCGAACGAGGACGGCTCCGTGCGCGCCGCCGTGCTCGTCTCGCTCCGCCCCGAAAAGGACGAGAAGACCGGGCGGCTCAGCATGGTTCCCGTCGAGGGCAGCGAGGAGGAGGTGCCCGCCGACCTCGTACTCATCGCGGCGGGCTTCACCGGCTGCGAGCCCTATGCCGCTGAGACCTTCGGCGTCTCCCGCACCGGCCGGGGCAACGCGCAGACTGCTCCCGGCGGATACCTGACGGACGTGCCGCGCGTCTTTGCCGCCGGCGACATGCGCCGCGGCCAGTCGCTCGTGGTGTGGGCCATCGCCGAGGGCGAAGCCGCCGCCCGCGCCGTCGACGAGTCGTTGATGGGGTATACGAATTTGTGAGGCCTGCATCCGGCAGCCCCGCTTGCGCAGCGGGGGCGTTTAGAAATTAAGGCAACACCGCATAATCCCAGGTGGTGTAGCGTGCCAAAAAATTTTTTGTGAGATGATCCAAAAAGCGCAGGCAATCCTTGCCGGATTGGCGAGCATTTTTGGAAAATATCACGGAAAA
>CALWRP010000174.1 GCA_944383955.1 uncultured Clostridia bacterium | reverse complement strand
TGAGATGATCCAAAAAGCGCAGGCAATCCTTGCCGGATTGGCGAGCATTTTTGGAAAATATCACGGAAAATTTTGGCGCGACACGCCGCCTGAGCCCCAAGGCGCGAATTGTGCGGTGGTGCCTTATCATTATAAGGCGATTTTAAACCGATTACAAGAAAGCGCTCCATCTATTTTTCAAATGCACTTCATCGGAAAGGCCGATACCGCAAAACAGTTGACATTGATTTCCGGACAGCGCTACAATAAAATGCAGGATTGCCCGTACCCCCTCATATTTATGGAAAGGATGAAGCTGCCATGATTCTTGCTGTCGCCTGCGACGGCGCCGCCGTCACCGGCCATTTCGGCCACTGCCAGAGTTTTTCGTTCTACACCGTGGAGAACGGCGTCATCACAAAGGAGGAGTCGATCCCCAACCCCGGCCACAAGCCCGGCCTTCTGCCGAACCTTGTCGCCGACTTCGGCGCGTCGGTCATCATCGCCGGCGGAATGGGCGTGCACGCCGCTTCCATTTTCCGGGAGCGCGGCGTGGAGATTGTGACGGGAGCCGAGGGCCCCGCCCGCGCCGCCGCGGAATCCTATCTCGCCGGAGAGCTCAGGGACAAGGGCGCTCTCTGCGAGCACCATCACCACGACCACGAGGCGTAAAGCTCTCCGCCTGAAAGCCGGCCTTCCCTCAGGGAGGGCCGGTTTTTTTGCGTTCTCCCTGCAAAACGGGCGGCCGGCCCGCGCGCGATTCCCCCGCCCCTCCCCGCTGCCGGCGGGGGAGACAGCGCCGCGCCAGCGCGCAAAAGCGGTGAAATCCGCTGAAAACGGGCAAATTCCGCCGTTGCGATTTCACAGCCCTTTTTGTATACTATTCTCAAATCCCATGCAGAAACCGCCGCGCGGGCGACTTCTACCATGCGGCGGCCTCCGGCCGCCCCGTCACGTTTGAGAGGAGAAGCTTTTATGAAACACTTGAATGTAAAGAAAATGATCATCCCTGTCGTCGTATTCCTGGCCGTTGTGGTTCTCGGCGTGAGCTCGCTGCACGCTGTCCCGGCCGGCCACACCGGCGTCGTCACGCACTTCGGCGCGGTGGACGACACCGTGCTGAGCGAGGGCCTGCACTTCGTCACCCCCTTTGTGACGCGCGTCATCGACATGAACAACCAGGTGACGAAGGCGGAGGTGCTCTCGGCGAGCGCCTCGAAGGATTTGCAGACCGTCAACAGCACCGTGGCCCTCAACTACCGCATCGACGCCCTGAGCGCCGCGAGCGTCTACAAGAACATCGGCGTGAATTATGAGAACGTGGTCGTCATCCCGGCCATCCAGGAGGCCGTCAAGTCCGTCATGGCCCAGTACACGGCCGAGGAGCTCATCACCATGCGCCAGACCGTCGGCGCCGAGATGCAGGAGGAGATCTCCTCCAAGCTCGCTCCCTACGGCTTCTCGACCCAGAGCGTGAACATCGTCGACTTCCAGTTCTCCGAGGAGTTCAACGCCGCCATTGAGGCCAAGCAGACAGCCCAGCAGAACGCCCTCAAGGCCGAGCAGGATCTGGCCCGCGTGAAGGTGGAGGCCGAGCAGAAAATCGCCGAGGCCGAAGCCGAGGCGGAGAGCTACCGCTTAAAGTCGCAGGAGATCACCGATCAGATGCTCAAGATGGAATTCATCGACAAGTGGGACGGCAAGCTCCCTGTGGTCGTCTCCGACGGCCAGTCGCTGTTCAGCATCGATTCCATCCTCGACAGCGCAGCCTCGTCCGCGGGCAGCGCCTCGACGCCCTCCGCAGCGGAGTAAACGTCCAGACACAGACAAGCGCCCCCTTCCGCAAGGCCCTCGGCGGGCCCGGAAGGGGGCGCATTTTTCAGGTTTTCGTCTCGTCCTCCAGCTGTCCGCTGTTTTCCCGGTGGGTGAGGACGCCGCCCGAGAGATAGAAGGGATTGTAGAGCATGTCGTCGGGCTCCTGGCCGCGGCGCTCCCGCAGGTATTCGCTGGGGGAAATGCCGAACGACTTCTTGAAGCAGCGGTAAAAGGTGCGCATGCTCTCAAAGCCGGAATTCATGGCGGCGCTCGTCATGGAGGCCGACTCCTGCGTGAGCAGAAGCGCCGCGCTGCGGCAGCGCAGCGTATTGACATATTCCGGAATACCGCAGCCGAAATAGGCGTGGAACAGGTGCGAAAATCGGCTCTTGCTGTAGCCGAATCTGGCGGCAAGCTTTTCCAGCGTCACATCGGAGCGGTAATTTTGATCGAGATATTGCAGGATATCGCGGGCGAGAAAGGCGTCTGTCCCCTCCTGGCTGTCCGTCAGCCCCAGCCGATCCGCCAGAATACCGAGGACTGTATAAAGGTACCCCTTGGTCAGCAGCTCAGGGGGCGCGTCGCTGTGCACCGTGCAAAGCTCCGTCAGCTTTTCCATACCATGCAGCAGCTCGCTTTCCGGATCGGGATCGGTCCAGATAAGATTGCGGAACGTTCTGCGCGCAATCAGCTTGCGGAAGGAGGGAACGTAGTCGAGCGGCACGGTGAGCACAATCGA
>CALWRP010000173.1 GCA_944383955.1 uncultured Clostridia bacterium | reverse complement strand
AATGCCTTGGCCTATTCTTCAACTGCGGCGGAATAGCGTGCAAAAGCAGTCCAGGTACTGGGCTTGGTTTTTGCACGTTTTTTTCGTTTTTGCCTTATTTGCGGTCTGTTTTTAGTGTTTCAACCTTATCCCTCCTGCGGCGTCGTGCGCATGAAGCGCTCGAGCCGCTCTCTGTCCGGCAAGCCGGTGTTGTCTCCCACGCTCATGATCTGCAGCGTGCCGATCGCGTTGCCGCGGCGCACGCACTCGCGCAGCGGCAGTCCCTCCGCCATGGCGGAAATCACGCCGGCGGCAAAACCGTCTCCGGCGCCGACGGTGTCGACAATCTTCTCCGCGCGGAAGGTCGGCTCCTGGAAGCGCTCGTCCTTCGTCGCGCCGAACGCGCCCTTCGCGCCCGTCTTGACGACGACGGCCTTCACGCCGCGCGTGAGGTAGTAGTCCGCGATCCCCTCCGGCGTCTCCTCGCCGCAGAGGATTTTGCCCTCCTTGACGCCGGGCAGGAACACGTCGGCATAGTCCGCGAGGCGGTTGAGCGTCTCCGCCATCGTCTTCTGATCCTTCCACAGCTGCGGGCGCAGGTTCGGGTCGAAGGTGACGGTCATGCCCTTCTCCTTCGCGCGGCGCATCAGCAGCTCAGACGCCGCCAGCGCGCTCTCGGAGAGAGCGGGGAAGATGCCCGTCATGTGCAGGACGCCGCCCTCCCTGCCGTCGAGGCAGGAGGCGACCTCCTTCTCCCCGAGGGCCGAGGCCGCGCTGCCCTTGCGGAAATACTGGATCGGCGGGTCGCCGCGGCTGACCTTACCCTTGAGCATAAAGCCGGTCTGGCGGGACGGATCGGTGAAGACGAGATCCTCTCCGATGCTGTTCTTGCGCAGGAAGGCGCGCAGCATGCGGCCGAAGGAATCGTCGCCAAGGGCCGTGAGATACGACACGCTGTGCCCGAGGCGCGACAGGCCGATAGCCACGTTGAGCTCCGCGCCCGCGACGGCGCTCTCCCAGTGAAGAACCTCCTCGAGGGGGGCCTCCTCCTGGGCGATGAAGAGGGCCATGGCCTCTCCGGCCAATACAAACGTTGCCGGTTTCATGGCTCTTTCTCCCTTACGGCTGCTTGCCGATGTAGGCCAGGATGCCGCCGTCGACATAGAGAACATGACCGTTGACGAAGTCGGAGGCGTCGGAGGCGAGGAAGACGGCCGGGCCCATCAGGTCCTCGGGCGTGCCCCAGCGCGCGGCGGGCGTCTTAGCGACGATGAAGCTGTCGAACGGATGGCGGCTGCCGTCGGGCTGGCGCTCGCGCAGCGGGGCCGTCTGCGGGGTGGCGATGTAGCCGGGGCCGATGCCGTTGCACTGGATGTTGTGCTCGCCGTACTCGGAGCAGATGTTGCGGGTGAGCATCTTCAGGCCGCCCTTGGCCGCCGCGTAGGCGGAGACGGTCTCGCGGCCGAGCTCGCTCATCATCGAGCAGATGTTGATGATCTTGCCGTGGCCCTTTTTGATCATGCCGGGGATGACGGCCTTGGAGACGATAAAGGGCGCGTTCAGGTCGACGTCGATCACCTGGCGGAACTGCTCCGCCGTCATCTCGCACATGGGGATGCGCTTGATGATGCCGGCGTTGTTCACGAGGATATCGATCACGCCGACCTCCTCCTCCACCTGCTTGACAAACGCCTGCACGGCGGCCTCGTCGGTCACGTCGCAGACGTAGCCGTGGGCCTCGATGCCCTTCTCCTGATAGGCGGCCATGCCCTTGTCGACGAGCTCCTGACGGATGTCGTTGAAGACGATCGTCGCGCCGGCCTCGGCGTATGCGGTGGCAATGGCAAAGCCGATTCCGTAGGACGCGCCGGTGATGAGCGCGACCTTTCCCTTGAGCGAAAAGCTGTCCATGATATTCACAGGTAATTCCTCCTTTTTTCTTCGCCCCGAGAGCCGGGGCTTATCACAAACGCCGTGCCCTCCCCGCGCGGGGAGGACGGCTTCTTATTTGAGCTCGGTGGTGGGGATCTCGTCCATGTCGTCGAAGGCCTGGTTCTCGCCGCCCATGGCCCAGATGAAGGTGTAGTTCGAGGTGCCGCAGCCGGCGTGGATGCTCCAGGAGGGGCTGATGACGGCGTCGAAGTTCTTCATCACGATGTGGCGCGTCTCGTCGCCCTGGCCCATGAGGTGGAAGACGACGTTGTTCTCGGGAATCTCAAAATAGGTGTAGATCTCCATGCGGCGCTCGTGCGTGTGGCAGGGCATGGTGTTCCAGACGGAGCCGGGCTCGAGGCAGGTCATGCCCATGGAGAGCTGGCACGTCTCCAGCACGGAGGGGTGAATGAACTGGTTGATCACGCGCTTGTTGGCCGTCTCCTGGCTGCCGAGCGGGCGCTTCGCGGCCTCCTGCAGGGTGATCAGGCGCGTCTCGCAGGCGCGGTGAGCCGGGGCGCTGACAATGTAGAAGCGGGCCGGGTTCGCCGGATCGTCGCTGCGGAAGAGGACCTCCTTGGTGCCCATCGTGACATAGAGGCAGTCCTTGTAGCCGAGCGCGTACTCCTTGCCGTCGCAGACGACGACGCCGGAGCCGCCGAGGTTGAACATGCCGAGCTCGCGGCGCTCGAGGAAATAGTGCGTGCCGAAGTTGGCCCACACATCGATGCCCTTGTCGATGGAGACGGTCTCGCTGACCGGCATCACGCCGAGGGTGACCATGCGGTCGACATGGCTGTAGACAGCCTTGACCTGGTCGGCCTCGTAGAGGTTGCTGATGTGGAACTCCTCGCGGAGCTCCTCGGTGGTGTAGCGCTTCACGTCGCGCGGGTTGGTGCTGTAGCGAATGTCCATGACTACTTCTCCTTTTCTTCTATAAAATATTCCCGGAACCCGGTTTGAACCTTCTCTCTCAGGCGCTCGATGCTGCCGTACAGATGGCGGTGGATGAGCGGTGCCACGTCCTGCGCGCGCCCCTCGCGGATCACCCGCAGAAGCTCCTCGTGCTCCCCGATGATGGCGGTGAAATTGCGGTTCTCGGCGATATCGAGGATGCGGAAGCGCGTGTAGTGGATCTGCGCCCGCTGGATCAGCCTCCAGAGCTTGTCCTTGCCCGTCTCGCGGAACCAGATGGCGTGCAGGTTGGAATCCATCTCGTAAAAGCTCGTCAGCTCGAACTCTCCCTGGATCAGCGCCATCTGCTTGCGGATCTGGTAGCGGATTTTCTCCTCGAGCAGAGGCGTGCACAGCGGGATGAAATCGCGGATCACCTCGGCCTCGACGGCGCAGCGCAGATAGATCATCTGCCGGATCTCGTCGAAATCGAGGAGGCAGACGGTGCTCCCGCGGTAGGGAATCACGTGCACGAGGCCGTCGGCCTGCAGCCGCTGCAGCGCCGTGCGCACCGGCGTGCGGGAGACGGCGAAGCGCTCGCACAGCTCGTGCTCGCTCACGCTCTGCCCCGGCTTGAGGGAGAGATCCAGGATCTCGTGCTTGAGCGTGGTATAGATGGTCTCGCTGTTCATCTCCTTCATGGGAGCCCTCCTTTCCGCCCTTGTATTAAGAATACCACCTTGTATCCGATTTGTGAATTTGGATACAAGCTAAAAACTCGCAGGTCCCCTTTGTGCAGGATGCCGGATTGCGAAACAGAAAAGCCGGAAGGCGGCCTGCCGCAGACGATCAAAGAGGGCCCGCGCGCCGAAAATAGCACGCAGGCCCCTGTGATATGCCGCCCTTTTCCAATACCGCAGAGAGAGGAGGACGTTTCCCTCTCACCAGGGCAGGCCGTCGTTGTCATCATCGTCGTCTTCGTCGTCTTCAAAGCAGTCCGCGAAAAGGCTCGAGCTTCTCAAGCGTTCCTCCAGCCAGTCTGCCGCCTCCTCGCGGCGCAACGAGAGAGCAAGGAAGATCACACAGAGCATCAGCGTCGTGGTGAAGGGCAGGACATAGCGCAGCCGCCCCGCGCCTCCCTCATACGCGAGATCCTCGAGCAGGAGCCGGAGGAACGGCGGCGCGTTTCCGCCCGCGGGGTCGGCCTCCAGAAAATGCAGCAGATTGTTATACAAAAACACGAGCACCGACAAGCCGAGCGAAAAAGCCGCCGCCATGAAAAGCCCCAGACAAAGCGAGCGGACGCGCCGCGCCGAGAGGCGAAAAAGGTGCACGGCGCAGCCGCACCACAGCAGATAGATGCCGAATTCCAGGCATGTTTTCCCCGCCTTCAGCCCCTCTTCCCCCGGCCGCGCAAAGCAGAACGCGGCGAGAAACACGGGCGTTCCGATGAGAAGCAGCAGCCAAAGTCCGCGCACCAAAAAAGCGGGCGCTGTTCCTGTTCTCTCCTCCATGGGGAGCCTCCTTTCCTCCCGGTGAAGATTCTGCCGGCGGCGCAAGGGAGAGCCGGACCTCTCCCCCGCCGGTTGATCAGCCCGCCCGCTCTGCGAGGCGCGGGAACACGGCGGCGATCACCTCGTCCACATGGCGGACGGGGATCGCCTCCACGCGCAGGCGCGAGAGCTCCTGCTGGGAAAGCTCGCGGAAATTCTCCTGCGGGAGGAAGACGCGCGTGCAGCCCGCCTGCTCCGCGGCCCGCAGCTTCGCGCGCACCCCGCCCACGGGGAACACGCAGCCGTTGCCGTTGATCTCGCCTGTGCAGGCCACGCGGCCGTCCACCGTCTCCCCGAAGACGGCGGACAGCAGGGAGAGCAGAATCGCCACGCCCGCGCTCGGGCCGTCCTTCTCCACGGAGCCCTCGCCGAAGTGGACATGCACCCCCTGTTCTCTGAGCGCGCCGGGCCAGCGGCGCTTGACGAAGCTGAGCGCCAGGCGCACCGAATCGGCCGTGCTCTCCTGCGGCAGGCCCGTGAGCGTGAGGGCGCTCTCGCCGGGAAGGAGCATCGTCTCCACGGAGAAGGTCATGCCGCAGCCGTCTCCGGCGACGGCGAGCGCGCGGGAGAGGCCGGGATAGACGGTCTCCGGAAAATTGCCGCGCACGGGCGGCGGGCAGCCGAGGACGCGCTCCACGTCTCCCGGCGTGACGAGGGCTTCCGTCTCGCCGCTGCCGCGCAGGGAGAAGAGCTTCTCGCGCACCAGGCGCCGCACCGCCCGGTCGGCGTCGCGCACGCCCATCGAACGGCAGTAGGAGGCGAGCAGCAGGCGCCGCGTCTCCGGCGGGAAGCGCACGTCGAGCCCTTCGGGGCAATACTCCTTCGCCACGCGCGGGATGATGTACGAGCCGAGAATCTCCTCCTTCTCGCGCTCCGAGTAGCCCTCGAGCGTCAGCACCGTGAAGCGGTCGCGCAGAAGCGGCGGGACCGCGGAGAGATCGTTGGCCGTGGCAAGGAAGAGCGTCTGCGAGAGATCGAGGGGCAGGCCGAGGAAGTGGTCGGTGAACTGCGCGGAATCGTCGAGCAGATCCACCAATGCGTTGACCGCCTCGGCCCCGCCGCGGGAGCCGAGCTTGTCGATCTCGTCGAGCAGGAGAATCCCGCGGGTTGTGCGCATGCGGTACAGCGCCTTGGCGATCATGCCCGCGTCGGAGCCGAGATAGGTGGGCGAATGGCCCTTGAGCACGGCGTCGTCGGAGACGCCGTTGAGGGACACCCTCTGCAGCTGCGCCCCGCATGCGCCGGCGATGCTGGCGGCAACGCTCGTCTTGCCCACGCCGGGCGGGCCGACGAGCAGCAGGCGGATGCTGGTGAGCGGCCGTCTGCGCAGGCTGTTGAGATAAAAGATCTGCGCCACGGTATCCTTCACGCTCTCCATGCCGCAGTGCGTCTCGTTGACCCGGCGGTAAAAGGCCTCGCTGTCAAACTGCGTGAACGCGCCGCCTGTGGGAATGAGGCGGACGAGGTAGCCGAGCCGCTTTTCGTGGCGCTCCCGGTCCTGCGGGGGGAGATCGTCGCGGCGGCATTTGGCAATCAGCGAGCGGATCTCCGCGGCCACCGCGGGAGAATACGCCCCCCGATTGCGGCGAAAGAGGATGGCGGGGGAATTTTCGTCGACAGCCGCCGCGAGCGTGGAGGCAACAAACTCCTCCGACACGGAAAACGGCTGCCGCCCGCCGCCGGAATCCCAGAGCGAGAGGACGCGGCTCACGAGCGAGCGCAGATGCTTCTTCATGTCGCGCGCGCCCTCGTCCTCGCAGTATTCGCGCGCGATGGAGAGCAGGACGCTGTCTGAAAAGCGGATCTCCCCCTGGGCAAGGCGGTATTCGCTCATAAGCTCCGGCAGGATGTGGCGGCGGGCGATCTCCACCTTCTCCTCCTCCGTGTAGTCGGGGATGGAGATGACGGTGAAGCGGTTGAGCAGGCTCTCCGAGATGTGCTCTGTGGTGTTGGCCGTGGCGATGAAGAGCGTGTTGCCCGTGTTGATCTCCGCGCCGAGGAAGGCGTCGCGGAACACGTGCTCGTCGGAGAGAGCCTCCTGGAACACCTTTGTGTTTCTGCCGCCGCCCTCCTTTTCGGATTGATAGGGCTTGTCAAACTCGTCGAGGCCGACGACGGCCTCTGTGGTGCCGATCTCATAATAGCGGCGCGCCACCTCCCCGCAGTCCGCGCTTTCAAAATGGGGCGCGTCGCCGACGAGATCGACGAGCGAGGAGGACGAGCTCAGCGAGACGATGAACCACGGCCTGCCGAGCACCTCGGCCACGGCGCGGATGATCGACGTCTTGCCCACGCCGGGGCTGCCCACGAGCAGAATCGCAAAGCCCTTTTTGCCGGCGTACTTGGCGGCGACAACCGCCTCCGCGATCTTCTCCTTGACCTCCCGCAGGCCGAACAGCCGCTTGTCGAGAGCGGAAATCAGCTCCTCCTTCGTCATGGTGAAGGGCGCGGCGGAGGACTGATCGATGTTCAGAAGATACCGCAGGCGGCGCTGCGTCTTGCTCTCCTTTCTGAGAGCGCGAATCGGAGAGGCGGACACGTCCCCCTCCTCGATTGAGAGCTTCTCGAACAGGGCCTCGATATCGCGCTGCTGCCGGGGCGTGAACGTGTCGCGGCACAGCTGGAAGCGGAAGAGCAGCTCGTCGATCCGCAGCGCGCGGCCGCCCGTTCCCCTGGCGATGGGATAGCGCTCCCCGGCGAGGCGGACGGCGAGACGCTCCTGCTCCTCGGGCGGGAGACCGGCATAGCGCCGCATCGCGGCGAGCTTTTCCTCCGCGTTTTCAAAGGCGCGGAAGCGATCGAACCAGGCGCCCGGCGCCGCCGCGCACACCAGGCACTCCCTCCCCTCCGCCGGCTCGCCGATGACGCAGAGCTCCTCCCCCGGCGCGACGCGGCGCTGCGGCAGGAGCGTTTTCTCCGTGACGCGCAGGGGCACGGAAAGCGAGCGGAAGCGGAAGGGGATGACAGCCCCCGGAGAAAGCGTCATCTCCTGCGAAACAGCATAGCGGCGGACAAACTTGCCGAGCTTCTCCAGCCGGCTCCAGTCGGTGTCCTCTCCCTCATCCGCCAAAGGCGTCTTCCGCGCAGAGCGTTTCGCCGCTTCGCGCGCTTCCTCCTCCTCCATCTCGCGCAGCATAGCCTGCGCAGCCTTCATAAACGACGTCTGAGCCTCCATACTCTTCTGCCTCCCTCTCTTTTCAGTCTTCATCCCTCACGCCGTCCGGCGCGTCTTCCTCCTCCTCGCCGTCCTCCTCCGGATCGTCGAGCTGGCACAGGCGAGAGGCTATTGCGTTTGCCGCCGATTCGAGAATCTCCTCTGTGTTGAGAACAACGTGCGGCCACTTGGGGAGCGGCACATTGCGCACCGGCTCCTTTTCTCTCTCAGACAGGCCGTCCGGGACGTCTTTTTTGTCATCCTCGTCCTCGTCCTCATCCTCGTCGTCGTCATTGTCGTTATTGTCTTTTTCGTCGTCATCGATATCTTCTTCGCCGCCGTCGTCGTTTTCCTTCTCGTCCTCTTCGTCTTCCTCGTCCTCTTCGTCATCGCCGGCGGACAGGAAATCGCCGTCGTCGTCCTCCCTTCCATTGGGGAAAATGCAGTGGTACAGGGCGGGCTCGCTCTCCTCCATTTCCAGCAAACGGAACTGGGTGAGCTTCTCCAGCGGCACGAAAAATTCCCGAAGCACGCTCCGCAGCGATTCCTCCATCGCGGAAAAAACGAGGGAGATCTGAAGCGCGCCGAACCCGCAGCGATAGGACGTGAAGGCGTAGATGTCGCCATCCGAGGAGAGACGGAGGCTGCAGTCGGGAAACAGCTCGTTTGCGCGGATCAGGTACTCGCACACCATCCCGCGCGCCTTCGGGGGACAGCGAAGCGCCGGATAGAGCTCCATCATCATGCAGTTTTTCTGTGCGTCGAGACGCAGCATGAGACGCCACAGGTGGTCTTTCACGCGAAGATACGCAAGCCCGCCCTCTCCGGGGATGTCGGCGGTATACTGGAAGCTGCCGCCGTGCAGATAGCTCTGCGCCTTGCCGACAAGATATCGCTGATATTCATTTCTGCTCATTGTGATCCTCCTGTTCCCAACGGGCCGCACGGGCCGCCTTCGATACCGATTCATCGGCCTGCTTCTCATGCTCTCATGATAACAGGCGGCCTTCCTTCCGTTTTGGTTTTCTTTGCGCGCGGGGTGCGGTTGCATTGCCCGAGCCGATTTGCTATACTGGAAAAAACGGCGGCCGAAACGCCGGATGGGAGGAATCAGCATGCTGGTGGGAGCCTATGAGACAGAACCGCGGCAGGACGGAAGCCTTGTGCTGCCTGCACGCTTTCTGGAGGAGAGCGGCGAGCCGTATGTCTACGCGCGCTTTCCGCAGGAGGAGGGGCCGGTGCTCTGTCTCGCGTTCACGCGCGAGGCGCTCCCCGTGGACGAGGAGCCCGCGGACGAAACGCAGACGCTCGCGCTGCCTCTCAGGGAGGGGGCGGTGACGCTGCCGCACGAAGCGCTCGAGGCTCTCGGCGGGGAGACCGCCGCGCTCATCGGGGTGCTCAAATGGATGGAGCTGTGGCGCAAGGACGATTGGGACCGCGAGACGGACCGCGCGGGCGAGGAGCTGGCTCTGCTCGACGGTTTGGACGGGTTTGACGGCATTCTGTGAGAAGCCGGGAAAGGAAACGCGAATGGAACAGCAGAACCTGACAAGGCTCGGCAAATTTCTGTGCCTGATTCTCCGCCACAAGCCGGAGACTGTGGGCATCACGGTGGATCGCCGCGGGTGGGCGGACGTGGACGAGCTGATCCGCGGCGTCAACAAAAAATATCCGTTCTCGCGCGAGCTGCTTGAGGAGATTGTCCGCACAGACGCCAAGCAGCGCTACGCCTTCAGCGAGGATGGAACGAAGATCCGCGCGAACCAGGGTCATTCCCTGCCCGTGGATCTCGGGCTGACGCCGCTCGACCCGCCGCCCGTCCTCTGGCACGGCAGCGCCAGGCGGTTTGAGGCCTCCATCCTGGAGCAGGGCCTTCTGCCGCAGTCGCGGCGGCAGGTGCACCTCTCACCCGACTACGAGACAGCCGTCGCTGTCGGACGCCGTCACGGCGAGCCGATCGTCTTTCAGGTGCAGTGCGGGGAAATGCGCCGCGACGGCTTTTTCTTCTACCGCGCCGAAAACGGCGTGTGGCTCACGGACATGGTGCCGCCCGCCTATCTGATCCCCGTCGAGCCGGACTGAATCAATCGCCTGGACACAAAGGAGGCTTTCCCGATGATCGAATATCCTGTCTCCATCGACTGCAGCGCCAGCCGGGCCACGGTGTGCCTGCCCGACGACATGGAGGAGAGGCTGCGCCGCCTGCTCGACGGCCCGCTCCTCTGTGTGCCCGTGCCCCGCACGGAGGAAAAAAGCGCCTGCCTGCGCCTCTTCACCGAGGAGAAATTTGCCGCCTGGCTCGGCGGGCTCCGGCACAGGGAGGGCGGCGCTCTCCTGGCGCGGCAGATACAGGCCAGCGCTTACCGGCTGGAAAAGGAGGAAAACCGCCTGCGCGTCCCGCTCCTGCTGCTGACCGCGGCCGGGATCCGCGGGCCGGCTGTGCTCCGCCTCACAGAGGACGGGGACGCGGCGATCTGCTCCGCTTCCGGGGAAGACGCATGACGGTTTTGAAAAGGAAGGTATCACCGCGCAATTCACGCCTGGCGGCTCAAGCGGTATCGCCTT
>CALWRP010000172.1 GCA_944383955.1 uncultured Clostridia bacterium | reverse complement strand
TCGCCTGCCGGCTCGGTCGGCGCTAATTCGTGTGCCACTGGCACACCGCGCCCCGCGCCCCGCCGGGTCTCCGCTCCCGCTCCGGTCGGCGCCCTGTTTGTGTGCCACCGGCACACGGCGCCCTTTGCAAAGGCGGGCGAAACTTTTATTTTTTGCTCTTTGGCAGCTTTTTCGACAGTTTGAAAGCAGCGCCGCCCGACAAAAGCCGGACGGCGCTGCTTTTTCATTCAGAGAAGGGAACGCTCAGAAAAACATGTGCTCGATGAAAATTTTGAGGCCGATGCCGATGAGAACAACGCCGCCCACGATCTCCGCCTTGCCCGCAATGAGCAGGCCGAAGGTCTTTCCCAGAAAGACGCCGCAGAAGCCGATGCAGAAGGTGACAAGGCCGATGATGGCGACCGAGATCAGCATCAGCGTGCCGGAGTAGGCGCCCACGGCGGAGGGCAGAAGCACGCCTGTCGCCAGCGCGTCGATGCTGGTGGCGACGGAGAGGGCCAGCAGCGTGCGCAGCGAAACGTCGTCCGCGCGGCATTCCTCCTGCTCGCCGGAGCGGAGCTTCTTCACAGACTCCCAGATCATCCGCCCTCCCAGATAGGAGAGCAGGAGCAGGGCAATCCAGTGATCGACGAAGGAGATGAGGCTCTCGCCGGCCTTGCCGATGAGCCAGCCGATGACCGGCATCAGGGCCTGAAAGAGGCCGAAGCTGAACGCGAGACGCAGGGCGAAGCGGACGTTGACCTTGTCGCGCCTGCAGACGGCTCCGTTCGTGATGCAGACGGCGAAAGCGTCCATAGCCAGGCCGACGGCGATTCCAACCAGGGATACGTAATCCATTTTCATCTGCTCCTAGATTCAGTTTTGATTTCCGCAGCAGGCTGCTCTGAGCGGCGAATCGCTGCGGGTACACAATTTTTAATTATAGCGTCGGACAGAGGCGAGATCAAGTCTGCCGGCGGTTTTTTCCGAAGAAAAATGCACGGCGCGTTCTCCTCGTTGCCAAGACGGCGAAAGCGTGATAAAATAGCTATATTCTTGATTCTGCGCGGAAATGCCACGGTTTCTCCGCGCGGGAGGAAGGGGAGAACCACATGATAGCAATCATCGACTACGGGGCGGGAAACCTGCAGAGCGTCAAAAAGGCCTTCGACTTCATCGGCGTGCCGACGAGCGTGACGGCCGACCCCGCGGAGCTGCTCGCCGCCGAGGCGGCGGTGCTGCCCGGCGTGGGCGCGTTCGGGGATTCCATGAAGGCTCTGGAATCGCTGGGAATGGTCCAGCCGATTCGTGATTTCATCGCTTCCCAGCGCCCGTTTCTCGGCATCTGCCTCGGCCTGCAAATGCTCTTCGAGGGCAGCGAGGAATCCCCCGGCGTGCCGGGCCTCGGCGTGCTGGAGGGAACCATCGCCCGCATTCCCGCCGGGGAGGGGCTGAAGATCCCGCATATCGGCTGGAACTCGCTTGCCGTGCGCCAGACGGGCGGCCTCTTTGCCGGCCTGGAGGCCGAGCCCTACGTTTACTTCGTCCACTCCTATTATCTGCACGCGAAGGATCCGTCCATTGTCTCCGCGCAGACGGAATACGGCGTCACCATCGACGCGGCGGTCTGCCGCGGCTCCCTCCACGCCGTGCAGTTCCACCCGGAAAAGAGCGGCAAGACGGGGCTGGCGATGCTCAGAAATTTTGCCGCTTTGCTGTGAAGGAGGAGAACAGACGATGTATGCGAAACGAATCATTCCCTGCCTGGACGTCAAGGACGGCCGCGTCGTCAAGGGCATGAGCTTTGTCAACCTGCGCGACGCCGGAGATCCGGTGGAGGCCGCCGCAGCCTATGACCGCCAGGGGGCGGACGAGCTGGTCCTGCTCGACATTCTGGCCTCTCACCAGGCGCGCGGCACGATGATCGATATCGTCTCCCGCGTCGCCCAGCAGGTGTTCATCCCGTTCACCGTCGGCGGCGGCATCCGCTCGGTGGACGATTTTACCGTCCTGCTGCGGGCGGGCGCGGACAAGGTTTCCGTGAACTCGGCCGCCGTGAAGAACCCGGCTCTGCTGACGGAGGCGGCCAACAAGTTCGGCAGCCAGTGCGTCGTGTGCGCCATCGACGCCAAGCGCCGCCCCGAGGGCGGCTGGACGGTCTATCTCAACGGCGGGCGCATCGACACGGGCCTTGACGCCGTGGAGTGGGCCGTGGAGGCCGAGCGCCGCGGAGCGGGCGAGATCCTGCTCACGAGCATGGACTGCGACGGGCAGAAGACGGGCTACGATCTGGAGCTGACGGCGGCCATCTCGGACCGCGTGGGCATCCCCGTGATTGCCTCCGGCGGAGCGGGCGCGATGGAGCACTTTGCCGACGCCTTCACGGTGGGGAAGGCGGACGCCGTGCTGGCGGCCTCCCTCTTCCACTTCGGGGAGATCACCATCCCGCAGCTCAAGGACTATCTCTCGCAGCAGGGCATTCCGGTGCGCCGCTGAGCGCAGGACCGGGGGCTTTGGGCCCCGGCCTGAGCTTGTCAAAAAAGGGCTGCGTGCAGGAAAGTCCCGGAGTGCGCCAACGTCCGGAAAAAAACGCTACGCTGTTTTTCCTGCTTTTTCCAGTGCTTCGCAATAGGATCCGATCACCGGCAGCTGAGTGGTCGGGGCTCTGCCCCGCGCCCCGCCGGGTCTCCGCTCCCGCTCCGGTCGGCGCCCTGTTTGTGTGCCACCGGCACACGGCGCCCTTTGAAAAGGCGGGCGAAACTTTTGTGTCTTGCTCTTTGGCGGCTTTTTCGACAGTCTGGGACCGGGGGCTTTGGGCCCCCGGTCTTTTTTGTCC
>CALWRP010000171.1 GCA_944383955.1 uncultured Clostridia bacterium | reverse complement strand
CCGCACAATTCGCGCCTTGGGGCTCAGGCGGCGTGTCGCGCCAAAATTTTCCGTGATATTTTCCAAAAATGCTCGCCAATCCGGCAAGGATTGCCTGCGCTTTTTGGATCATCTCACAAAAAATTTTCTGGCACGCTACACCACCTGGGATTATGCGGTGTTGCCCTAAGAAAGTTGCGGCTTGTCTGCTCCCGCGCGGAGCGGGCAGGCCCCGGACCGCGAAACCAGCCACAAAAACCGGAGAGAACAGGGGGATACCATGGAGTTTTCCATCACGGAGATTGCGCAGCTCGCGAACCTGCGGCTGACGAAGGAGGAGGAAGCGGCGCTTGCGGTTGATCTCGAGTCGTTTCTGAGCCTTGCCGCGCAGATGCGGGAGCCGGAGGAGGCGGCGCGCCGGGCGGAGCTGCCGTCCGTTCTGCGGCAGGACAGGGAACAGTCCTCCCTGCCGCAGGAGGAAGCGCTGCAAAACGCTCCCGAGACGAGGGACGGCTGCTTCGTCCTGCCGCGCGCGATAGGAGGGGAGAGCCATGCGTGAACCGATTCCGGACAGCGCCCTGGCCCTGTCCCGCGCCCTCTCCCGCAGGGAGCTCTCCGCCCGCGAGGCCGCGCTCGCCTGCCTCTCGCGCATGGAAGCGCGGGAGGATGAGCTCCACGCTTTTCTGACCGTCACGCGGGAGGAGGCTCTCGCCGCCGCGGACCGTGTTGACAGCCGGCGCGCGGCGGGGGAGGAGCTGCCGCCTCTCGCCGGCGTGCCCATGGCCGTGAAGGACAACCTCTGCACGCGGGGCGTGCGCACCACCTGCGGCTCGCGGATGCTCGAGCATTTTGTCTCCCCCTACGACGCCACGGCCGTCGCCCGTTTGCGGGAGGCGGGCTGCCCCCTTCTGGGAAAGACGAACCTCGACGAGTTCGCCATGGGCTGCGACACGGGCGCTTCCGCCTTCGGGCCCACGGCCAACCCCGTCGATCCGGCGCGTGTGCCGGGCGGCAGCTCGGGCGGCTCGGCGGCCGCCGTCGCGGCGAGAGAGGCGCTCTTTGCACTGGGCAGCGATACCGGAGGTTCGGTGCGCCAGCCCGCGGCGCTGTGCGGGGTGGTCGGCCTGCGGCCCACCTACGGGCGGATCTCGCGCTATGGCCTCACAGGCTTTGCGCCCTCATTCGACCAGATCGGCCTGCTGACGCGCACGGTGGAGGACTGCGCCGCCGTGCTGGAAGCGGTGGCGGGCTTCGATCCGCGCGACGCGACGAGCGCCCGCGTCTTCTCAGAGGGCGTTCTGCGCGCCGTCGGGGAGGGGGTGCGCGGCCTTACGATCGCCCTTGTGCGCGAGAGCGAGGAGGAGGCCTCGCCCGGTGTGCGGCGGGAGCTTCTGCGCGCCGTCCGCTGCCTGGAATCGCGCGGGGCGCGGGTGGACGAGCTCTCGCTGCCGTTTCTGCGCGATATGCTCCCGGCCTACCATATTCTTGCCGCCGCGGAGGCTTCGTCCAACCTTGCGCGCTTCGACGGCGTGCGCTACGGCTTTCGCGCCCCGGAGGCGGTCTCCTGGCAGGAGCTGATCCGCGAGAGCCGCAGCCGCGGTTTTGGCCCGGAGGTCAAGCGGCGGATTTTGCTCGGCACGCTGGCTCTCACAAAGGAGCGGTACGACGCCTGCTACGGCAGGGCCAGCCGCATCCGCGCCGCGACGGGCGCGGCCCTGCGGGAGGCGCTTGCGCGTTTTGACCTGCTGCTTCTGCCCGCTTCCCCGGAGACGGCCTGGAGGCGGGGCGAAAAGCGCAGCCCCGTGGCCCTCTACCGCAGCGATCTCTTTGCCGTCCCGGCAAGTATGGCGGGCCTGCCCGCCGTCTCGGTGCCGTTCGGCGCGGAGCAGGGCCTCCCCGTGGGAATGCAGCTGGTCGGCCGCGCGTTTGAGGAAGCCGCGCTGCTGCGCGCCGCCCGGGCGCTGGAGGAGGAGAACGCATGAGCACGCAATATGAGATGGTTATCGGCCTGGAAACGCACATCGAGCTGCGCACGGAGACGAAGGCCTTCTGCTCCTGCGCCGTCACCTTCGGCGCGGAGCCGAACACGCACTGCTGCCCGGTCTGCACCGGGATGCCGGGAGCGATCCCCGTCCTCAACGAGAGGGCGGTTGAGTATGCCATCAAGGCGGGGCTGCTGCTGCACTGTCGTGTTTCCCTGTGGTCGCGCATGGATCGGAAAAACTATTACTATCCGGATCTGCCGAAGGCGTATCAGATCTCCCAGTATGATCACCCCATCTGCACGGACGGCTGGCTTGACATCCCCTCCGGAGAGGGGATGAAACGCATCCGCATCGAGCGCCTTCATCTGGAGGAGGACGCCGGAAAGCTGACGCACACCGAACACGGCACGCTGCTCGACTGCAACCGCTGCGGCGTGCCGCTCATCGAGATTGTGACGAAGCCGGATTTCCGCAGCGCGGACGAGGTGACGGCCTATCTGCAGGAGCTGCGCGAGCGCATCCGCTTTGCCGGGCTTTCCGACTGCAAAATGAACGAGGGCTCCCTGCGCTGCGACGTCAACCTTTCCCTTCGTCCCGCCGGTTCCGATCGCCTCGGCGAGCGGGCCGAGCTCAAGAACCTGAACAGCTTCCAGTTCGCCGCCAGGGCCATCGCATTTGAGGCCGGGCGGCAGGCCGCCGTTCTCGACGCGGGCGGCACGCTCTTCGCCGAGACGCGCGGCTTCGACGAGAGAACGGGGGAGACGTTTTCCATGCGCCCCAAGGAGACGCAGGAGGACTACCGCTTTTTCCCGGAGCCGGATCTGCCGCCCATCGTCCTCACAGAAGAGACTGTGGCCCGCTGGGAGAGCGAGCTGCCGGAGCCTCCCGCCTCCCGCCGCGCGCGGTATCGGGAAGCGTTCGGCCTGAACCGGGAGACGGCGGAGGCGCTGACCGTCTCCCGGGAGGCGGCGGACGCCTTCGAGGAGGCCGCCGGTCTCACACGGTACCCGCGCCAGCTGGCCACGCTGCTGGCCTCCGATCCGGCGCGGCTGTCGCAGGGGGCGATCCCCGTTTCCGCCGCCCATCTCGCCGCGCTGGCGGATCTGGCGGGGGAGAAGACGATCGGGAGCGGCACGGCGCGGGAGCTGCTCTCCCTGCTGTGGCGGGAGGATCAGGATCCGCGGGAGGCCGTGGTCCGCCTGGGCCTTGGCAAGCTGAGCGATCCGGCGGCTCTCAGGGCGCTGGCCCGGGAGGTGATAGCCGGCAACCCGCGCATGGCGGAGGAATACCGGGCGGGGAAGACGGCTGTTTTGCAGGCGCTGATCGGGCAGATGATGCGCCGCACGCAGGGGCGCGCCGACCCCGGCCTCTCGCGCGAAGCCCTGCTCAGCCTGCTGAGCATCTGAAATCGGCGCACACCGATACTTTTCCGCACACAGCCTTTTAAAAATGCTCGAACGCCCGCACGGCAGAAAAAGCCATGTGGGCGTCCTTTTTTCAGCTTATGGAATTACGCATTGCAGACCCATCGGATCCGTTCACCGGGAGCGTGTCCAGACCGTCCCGCGCGCCACAGTCTTCCGATTTCCGCAGGCTGCCGCGCGGGCCGCAGCGTGCAGGCTCAGCCTGCCTGCCTGCACGTTAATAGCCGATCATGGGGATTGGCTTCGGGGCGCGGGCGGTGGGTTCTTTTTCGCCGTTCTTGACCTGATAGAGCGTGCGGGAGGTCTCGAGCGCCGCCTGTGCGAGCTCCGGATAGGGCTGCATGCAGCAGTCGACGATGCCGATCTGATAGTTCTCGCCGTCGAAGCGGCCGAGGCAGAACTGATCGTTATACTGGAACCAGTGTGCGCCGACGCAGTACGGGTGCGCGGCCGCGTGCTCCACATAGTACCGCCACATCAGGGCGCGCTCGTCCTGATTTTCGACGCCCTTGAGGCCGGTGGCCGTCGGTCCGCGGTCGAGCGCGCCGCAGTGGAACTCGCCGAGGAGGATCGGCAGGTCGACGCCCGCGTCCTTCACAAAGTTCATGTCGCGGCTGGGATCGAAGTCGTAGCAGTTGATCGAGAACACGTCGAAGTACTCCCACCCCTTCATCATGTCGGCGTTGTACGCCTTCGACCAGCGCAGGCCGAGGTTGAGGTGGTTCGGGTCCACGGCGCGGCAGGCCAGAGCGGGCACGCGGATGTATTCCTCGATGAGGCGGCCGGAGAAGGCGCGCAGGTCGGCCTCCGAGCCGGGGAAGCGCTGCGAGCAGTCGCGGATCGGGCCGCTGAGCGCGTCGAAGTCCGCGAAGGCGGTTCCCCACACGCTGTTGAGCGCTTCGACGGAATCATACCTGCTCCGCAGGAAGGAGACGAGCTCCGCGCGGCAGTAGGTCTGCGCCGGGTTGCGCAGCACCTCGTCGGCAATGCAGAGATTTTCGACGAAGTTGAATTCCGGCTCGTTGCGCAGAAAGTAGCCGATGAGCCACCGGTCGTCCTTCCAGCCCGCGAGCTGCGCGGCGTAGGTCTCCGCGTTTGCCCGGTATTCGGGGGAGAAGACGTCCGGAAAATCGCGGAAGATGAGAGTCTCGGTGAGCGGGAAGTGCGGCAGCTCGCGCACATAGGGGAGCCTGGCCGTCGGGCTCTGCACCCCCAGGCCGGGGAAGTTGCCCTGCGAGTTGACGCCGCAGGCCATCAGCAGGCGGAAGGACATCTGCTCCCACTTTTCCTTCCAGCTGTCGCCGTAGACGCGCCTGAGGTTGATCGCCGGGAAATTGACCATCTTGAAGTGGTCGACGGGCATGTAGGGCGTGCGCTGGCGGCTTCCCGCCTCGAAGCAGTCCGCGTAGGCCGGGTCCTCTTCCGGCAGCCAGTCGAAGCACTGCTCATAGCCGTTGTAGCGGCCCATCTCGCCCGCCCGCGTGCAGCACGGGCCGAGAGAGAAGTAGTCGCAGCCGTCGGGATCCATCAGGTGCCAGCGGCCGTCCACCGTCTTGCAGGTGGAGAAGAAGCCGGTGCCCTCCCCGAGCTTTCTCGTGCTGTCGCCGCCCCAGCGGTTCCACGCCGGGAACGGATAGGCGGCCTCGCCCTCGAGCTTCGCGAAGGCTGCGCGCAGCTCGTCCTCCGAGTGGATTTTCCCGGGCCACTCCTTCCCCTTCCACTGGCCGAACTCGTCGACGAGCTTCTTGTCTGGCGTGGGGAAATCGGCGGGGTACTCGTTCGTGGTGAAGAAATTCTCGAAGCGCACCTTCACCGGGTGGAAGCATTTTTCCATGCCCAGGTCAAAGCGCACAATCTCGCTGCGCTCGGCGCGGTGGCCGTGGACGACCAGCTTGAGCGTGCCGGGCGTGCGGTTGGTGTAGATGGTGCGGTTGTCGAGCAGGTCAAGGTCGAAGCAGACGCGCGTGCGGAAGCGCGGCAGCAGGCCGAAGCGCATATAAATGCGCTCCTCGTCCTCGCCCCTGCAGAAGAAGCGGAACATCATCGCCGTGGAGTGCTCCTCGAGCACCTCGATATCGCCGACGACATACCGGTCGGACGTTTCCAGCAGCTGCGGCAGCGAGACGCCGCCGCCCGCCGCGCCGAGCAGGACGGTGCAGCCGTTCTCCTCCGATTCGAGGATTTCCGCGCCGCGGGGCTGCGCGAGTTTCCAGTCGATTTTCATTTCACATTTCCTCCCTTTTTCCTCTTTCTCAGGCTGGTGCTTTCCGGGTCTTGTTTACTCTCCTCCCGGTCAGAGCTCGATCTCCTCCCCGGGCTCGAGAATCACGCGGCCCGGTCCGGTGAAGCGCTCTGCCCGCGCGCGGTCAAAGAGCTTGCCCGGCGCCATGTGGATTGGGATGCTGTGCCGGGCGGCGATCAATTCGGCGCACACGGAGGCTTCGTCGAGGTCCATATTGTACACACCGTCGCAGGGGAGGAGGGCGTAATCAATTTTGCGCGCGGCGAACGTCTCCATCTGTTCCGTGCGGGAGGTGTCCCCCGCAAAGTAGACGAGATTGCCGTCGAGCTCCACGAGGAAGCCGACGCACTCCTCCTTCCTGTGGTTCCTGTTATACGCCTGCACGGCCTCCACCCGCACGCCGCAGAGCTCGGTGGTTTGGTAGACGCCGTTTCGCAGCGCGTCGCTGTTTTGGTACACGATGCAGCCCGGCTTCTTCGCCGCGAGCTGAAGCTGGTTGTGGTCGCCGTGCTGGTGCGTCACGAGGATGAGGTCGGCGGGCAGCTCGTAGCCCTCCCCCGCAAACGGATCGACATAGAGGACGACGCCCGCGTCCGTCACGGCGCGAAGACTGCCGTGCCCCTGATACAATAGCTTTGCCATTCAAAAAACTCCTTTCCTTAATCTCCTCTCCTTATTTCCTGCCCACCTGCCCACCTGCCCACCTGCGCGCCTGCGCGCCTGCGGCGGGCAATTCGCGCGCCTGCGGCGGGCAATTCGCGCAAGCTCCCTCCGGTCGCCCGGCTGAGTGCGGACGCAATGCTGTGCGGCCCGCGCTCCGCCCTCGCAGCGGCGCTTGCAGCGGGTTTGCGGCGGGCAATTCGCGCGCCTGCGGCGAGCAATTCGCGCAAGCTCCCTCCGGTCGCCCGGCTGAGTGCGGGCGCAACACAGGGCGGCCCGCGCTGCGCCATTGCAGCGCGCCTGCGGCGGGCATTTCGCGCACCGCGGCCGCAGGCCGCCGGGGCTGGGCGATATTGACAGGCCGGCTTGCC
>CALWRP010000170.1 GCA_944383955.1 uncultured Clostridia bacterium | reverse complement strand
CCTCCACATCCGGCTTCCTTCAGATTCCACCTCACGATGGACACCCTTGCCTTCGGCTAACAGTTCCTACTGCCAAGTCTGTAGTGGACTTTCACCACCGAGTTATTGCCCATGCCGGGCGCACCCGAAGCAAAAGGCTCCCGTGCCGGACGATCGAAGCCGATCGCCGGACACGGGAGCTTTTTCCTGTTCTGTCCGTCCTGCGCGGGGAAGCGGGGCGGGGCTCACTCCTGCCGGATAGCGGTGAGGGCGCTGATTTTGACGGCGCGGTTGGCGGGGAGAATCCCGCTGAGCACGCCGACGCCGACGGCGAACACCACCGAGCCGAGCGCGAGCCACGGCGGGATGACGGAGATCGCCGTGCCCGAGCCCATCATGCCGAGCATGCCGCCGAGCAGACTGCCCCCGCCCGCGGCGGCAAAGTAATTGATGAGGGCGGAGGCGGCGTAGCTGATGCCGAGGCCGACCAGGCCTCCCAGAAAACCGATCATGCCGGCCTCCATGAGGAACATCAGGCGGATGTTGCCCACGACGCAGCCGAGCACCTTCATCACGCCGATTTCGCGCGTGCGCTCATAGATCGACATGATCATCGTGTTGATGATGCCCAGCGCCGCCACGAAGAGCGACACCGCGCCGATGCCGCCGAGGACGAGCTGGATCATGTTCATCATGTCCTCGATCGGCCCGCGCACGTTCTCCATGCTGTAGGTGTCGGAAAACCCCATGTCGTGAATGGCGGTTTCCAGCTCGGCCACGAACTCCACGCTCTCCGCCTTGACGACGGCCTGCGAGTAGTTGATGCCCTGGTTCTGCGGATCGGTGCGGACCTTGTTGGCCTTGTTGTACTGCTCCGTCAGCTCCTGGGCGAGGGAGATGTCGATGAAGGCGCAGTAGCTCGTGGGCGGGTTGCGCGAATAATCCGAGGTGAGCAGGCCCGTGCTCTGCAGCTTCGAGGGCCGGCCGTAGAGCTCGCCCTCGTTCGTGAGCACCTGCACCTGCAGCTTGTCGGAGAGCGGATCGACGTAAGGATCCGGGATATTGCCGCTCGCGTCGGGATACTGGTTGACGCGGTTGTTCGACTTTTTCTTGGTGTTGTAGAACGAATAGAGGGAATCCCGGCTGAAAAGCACGGTGTTCGAAAGCTGCGTCTCATCCGGGAAGGAGCCGTCGTCGAGGGTGTAGCCGAGCGCCTCGAGCGCGCTCAAATCGAGGCCGTAGACCATGCCGTCATAGCGGTATTTCCCGCTGGTGATGGCGCACGCGCCCCAGGGAAGATCGTAGACAGGCGTGACGGCGGTGACATGCTCGAGCGAGCGGATGGAATCGATCGCCGCGTCGTCGAGCTTTGTCGACTCGGCGCTCTGGTTGTAGTTGTAGATCTGAATCATGGTGATATCACCCATCTGCTCGAGCGACTGGTTCATGCCCTCTGAAAGCCCGAGGCCGATGGAGAGCATGACGACGATGGCGCAGGTGCCGATCAGCACGCCGGCCACCGTGAGGCAGGTGCGCACCTTGCGCTTGAGCAGGTTTTTCAGGCTGATCGCCAGCATATCCCGAAGCTTCATGGCCGCGGCGCCCCCTCGTCCTCCTCCGGCACAGACTGCGGCGCGGGCTGGGGCTCGCCGGGAACGGGAAGCGGATCGGCCTGCGCATCGGCGGGAACCGGCGGGGCGGCCACGTAGACGGGCTCGTCGCCGCCGTCCTCCTCGAGCTCCTCGAGCAGGCGCATGCGCTTATTGCGGCGCTTTTTGCGGATCACCAGCACGAGCAGGACGACCACGCCCACGCCCGCGGCGGCGATCAGCACAATCCCCCACACGGGGAAGGAGGGCTCCTCGACAAAGCCGGGATCCATGCCCGGATCCATGCCGGGATCGTAGCCCGGATCGATGTACATGTTCTCCATCACGTCGCAGGTGAAGGTGAGCTCCTTGACCTGCTGCGCTCCGGTCGAATCCTCATAGGTGAAGATCAGCTTGCCCTCCATCAGCCCCACCTCGTTCGGCGAGACGCTGATGTCGATGTAGTCGCCCGTGCCGGACTCCACGTTGCCGATATAGGTGCTCGAGCCGTCCAGCGCGGTGAAGTTGCCCTCCAGCTCGGCGGAGAGGTTGTAGATGGTGCTCTTGCCCTGGTTGACATAATTCGCGTAGAGATAGACGCTGTCACCGAGCATCACGGGGCCGTAGATCTCGCCCAGGGTGACGGTGAAGCGGTCCTCCTGCGTGATGGGGATGGAGAAGGTGACGGTATCGTTCGCGGCGGTGTGGTCCTTGCCGTAGACATAGTCGAAGGAAACCTGCATCGAGTAGGAGTTCGGCGCGGCGTCCGCCTTCGGCAGAAGGGTGATCCTCTCCTGGGCCGTCTGGCCGGGGCCGATGCTCTCGATGTAGAAGGTGCTCGAGGAGTTCGCGGGGGTGAAGGCCGCGCCCGCGCCCGCGTCGTTGGTGACGGCGGAGACCTTGATGACGGCGTTCTCAATGCTCTGGGTGCGGCTGGTGTTCTTGAAGTTCATGGTGAGCTCGAACTCCTTGCCGCCGAGGACAGCCTGCCCGCCGTAGTCGTAGCTCTCGAGGATCACGACCGGCTTCATCTCCGGCGTCTCCTCCTCCGGCTCGGAGGAGGTGGTGTCGCCCGCCGTGCCGGTGACGAAGACGAAGGCGTTCGTCGTCTTCTCCGTCACCTCGTCGGAGGAGACGGAGATCGGCACGCTGACGTTGCCCGTCGTCATGGAGGCGGCGCAGATCATCGGGAAGGTGACGGTCGCCGTCGCGCCGGGATCGAGGGAGGAGATCACCTGCACGTTGAGCCTGCCGTTGACGGTGATCTGGTCGAGCGTTGGCAGCATGACGTTGATGTTGTTGCACGTCTTCTGGCCGTTGTTGCGCACGGTGATCGCCAGATCGAAGGTATTGCCCTCGCGCAGGCTCTCCTTGTTGACGGAGTAATTCTCCACCATCAGGCTGCTCTTCTCCTCCACCGGCTCGGAGGAGGCGTCCTCGTCGACGACGCACTCGGTGATGGTCTTCTGGCCGGTGGCGCGGTAGGTCTCCGCCCCGTCCTTCCACGCAAAGGTGAATTTGATGGTGCCGATGGAACGGCCCGTGTTTGTCATGTATTTCTCAGAGAGATAGAAGGAGTATGTCGACATTCCCTTCACATAGTGCGAATCCTCTTCGCTGTCAATGTAAAATGAGCTGGCCGTGTCGAAATCAAACGATTTCTTGGAGAGCACAATGCCCGATGCGCTCATCGTCAGCGTAACGTCCCCGCTTCCCACGGGGGGAGTCTGGTCTGTGGGGAAGCTGAAATAAAACGTAGCGCCGAACGGCATCCCCTTTCCAATCGAAGAAACGCCGTCCAGCTGATAACCGACCCTCACCGGCACATCCGTCGCCGCCTGCACACTGATCGAGGGGAGCAGTCCCATCACCAGCAGCAGGGCGAGAGACAGGGCCAGCGCCCCTGCCGCGAACCGACTCTTTTTCCCATTCTTCCTCTTCATGCCTGAGCCTTCCTTTCCTCCTCCGATACCGGGCCCCGTGCGGGCCGCGGCGCAAGACGGCTGTC
>CALWRP010000169.1 GCA_944383955.1 uncultured Clostridia bacterium | reverse complement strand
CCTCCACATCCGGCTTCCTTCAGATTCCACCTCACGATGGACACCCTTGCCTTCGGCTAACAGTTCCTACTGCCAAGTCTGTAGTGGACTTTCACCACCGAGTTATTGCCCATGCCGGGCGCACCCGTGAAAAACCGCCCCTCCCGCGCGTGCGGAAGGGGCGGTTTTTGTTTCGTCTGTCGCATTTTTCGGATGGATCCGCAAAAGGGACGCCGCCGGGCAGAGCCTCTCTTGAGAGCTGATGCCGGCCGCGCGCTCCTGAGGGCAGCCTCAGACGGCCTGCGCCGCGGGCTTGGGATCCGGCATGTCCTTGATATGGCGCTTGTAGATACGCCAGGCGATCAGAAGGCTGGCCGCGAAGGAGAAGACCTCGGCGATGGGGAAAGCGTACCAGACGGCGTCGAGGCTGATGCGGGAGAGAACAAAGGCGCAGGGCAGGAGCAGGACGAGCTGGCGCAGCAGCGAGACCAGAAGGCTCGACACGCCGCTGCCGACCGCCTGGAAGAGCGTCGAGAAGGAAATGCCGAGGGCGGCGGGGATGAAGCAGAGGCTGATCGTCGCCAGTGCCGGCATGCCGATGGCGAGCATGTTTTCCGAGGCGCTGAAGATGGCGAGCAGCTGGCCCGGGATGAGCTGGAAGATCACCAGGCCGACCGCCATGATGACGACGGCGATGATGCAGCAGATCCGCAGAGCGGAGAGCAGGCGGCGCTTGTTCTGCGCGCCGTAGTTGTAGCCGAGAATCGGCATGACGCCCTGCGTGAGGCCGAAGACCGGCATGAAGACAAAGGATTGCAGCTTGAAATAGATGCCGAAGAAGGCGACCGCCGTGGTGCCGAAGGCGATGAGAATCGCGTTCATGCCCATCGTCATCACAGAGCCGATGGCCTGCATCACGATCGACGGGGCGCCGACCACATAGATGTTCTTGACCGTCTGCCAGTGGAAGCGGAAGCCTTTGAGCTGCACCTTGACCTCATGGTCGCGGAAGAAGAGCACGAAGATGGCGGTGAACATGCTCAGGATCTGGCCGATGACGGTCGCAATCGCCGCGCCCGCGACGCCCATGGCCGGGACACCGAGATAGCCGAAGATGAAGATCGGGTCGAGGATGATGTTCGTCACCGCGCCGACGAGCTGGAAGATCATGGGGAAAATCATGTTGCCCGTCGCCTGCAGCGTTTTCTCGATGTTGACCTCGATAAACACGCCGAAGGAGAAAATACAGACAATGCTCATATAGTCCACGCCCAGCTTGGCAAGGCCGGGCTCGGAGGTGAAGGCGGCGATGAACGGCTGCGAGCCGAACAGGCCGACCAGCGCGAACAGCACCCAGTTGATCACGCCGAGCACAAGCCCGTGCGTGGCGGCGTTGTCCGCCTCCTCCTGGCGCTTTTCGCCGAGACGGCGCGCCACGAGCGAGTTGATGCCGACGCCCGTGCCGACGGCAAAGGCGATCAGCAGCGTCTGAATCGGAAAGACGAGGGAAACGGCTGTCAGCGAAGCTTCACTCACCTGCGCCACGAAATAGCTGTCCACGACATTGTACATCGCCTGCACGAGCATGGAAAACATGGTCGGCAGGGCCATGGTGATGATCAGCGGCAGCATGGGGCGCGTGCCCATTTTGTTTTCTTTTACCTGTTGCGTTTTTGTGTCATCCACTTTGGCACCCTCCATTCGTTGCTTTGCCTGCCGCGCGGCAGAACGCGCCGGGAAACGGCTGACAGGCGCTTCCCTTCCCCCGTTTTGACAAGGCTGCGACCCGGCCGCGGGCAAAAGTCTCAGTAATACATACTACAGGAAAAAGAGCGGTTCAATGTTCTTTAAAAGAAATATTCGCCGAAATCCTTCCTTTATTTTCACAAGACGGCAAAAGTTTTCTTTCTGTTGATGAAAGCTTGAAGGATCTCTGCTATTCTGAACAAAAGAAGGCCGGCCCGGCCTTGAAAAACGAACGAAAGGGGCGGGGATTCCCGCGGGGTGAGAACGTGGCTGAAACCATTTTGATCGCGGACGACGAGAGCGACATCGTCCGCCTGCTGCAGGACTATTTTGAGATCAACGGCTATGAGGTGCTGACGGCGCACAACGGGGCGGAGACGCTGCGCCTCGCGGAGCGCGGGCCGGACATCATCCTTCTGGACGTCAACATGCCGGATATCGACGGCTTCTCCATCTGCACGCGCATCCGGGCTCACGTGAGCTGCCCGATTCTGTTTCTGACGGCGCGCGTCGAGGACGCGGACCGCATCCGCGGCTTCCGCTCCGGCGGGGACGATTATATCGTCAAGCCGTTCAGTCTGGACGTGCTCGGCGCGCGCGTGGCGGCCCATCTGCGGCGGGAGGAGCGCTCGCGGCAGAGGACGAGCGCCAAGTTTTCCGGCGAGCTCGCGGTCGACTACGCGCAGCGCTGCGTGACCTGCCGCGGGCAGACCATCCCGCTGGCCCGCAAGGAGTTTGACATTGTGGAGTTTCTCTCCGTCAACGCGGGGCAGGTCTTCGACAAGGAGCGCATCTACGAGCGCGTGTGGGGCTACGACGGCCAGGGCGACAGCAGCGTGGTGGCCGAGCATGTCCGCCGGATCCGCGCGAAGCTGGCCGCGGCGGGATGCCAGAACCACATTGAGACCGTCTGGGGAGTGGGCTACAAATGGGTAAACTGAACGGCTGCCGGCCGGCGTCCCGCCTGCTCCCGGGCGTGCTGGGCGCGCCGCGCCGCCTCTTCGGCTGGCTGCAGAACACCTCTCTGCGGGTGTGCCTCTTCGTGCTCACTCTGCTCGCGGTGCTGTTCTACATTGTGGCGCTCGCCATCGTGCTGCAGCTGACGGAGGATTTCATCTATTCCGTCTACGCCTATGTGGACGAGCACGAGATCGTCTTCGCACAGCTGCCGGAGGACCTGTACCGCAGGCTCCAGCTGGCCGATTTCCTGCGCATCTTCGCCACGTATTTTCTCGCCCTGCTGGGCATCTTTTTCGAGGTGATCGCCTTTTACAACCTCAAGCTCAAAATTCCCCTGCGGCTGCTGCGCGACGCGGCCTCGCGCATGGCGCGAAACGACCTCGGCTTCACGCTCTCCTACGCCTCCCGGGACGAGATGGGCGAGCTGTGCCGGATGTTCGAACGCACGCGGGCCCAGCTCGAGGATAAGCAGCGGGAGCTGTGGAGGACCATCGAGGAGCGAAAACGCCTGAACGCCGCCTTCGCCCACGATCTGCGCACGCCGCTGACGGTGCTGCGCGGCTATGTCGACTTCCTCGCGGCCTATGTTCCGCAGGGAAGGGTGCGGGAGGAAAAGCTTCTCTCCACCCTCTCCACGATGTCGAGCCATATCACGCGGCTCGAGCACTATGTGGACACGATGAACGAGGCGCAGCGGCTCGACGACATCGCCGCCCTGCCTCGGCGGATGACGACGCAGGAGCTCACGGACGTGCTCTTTGAGGAGCTCTCCCTGCTCGGGGAGCAGGGAGGCGTCGCGCCGCAGCTGCACCCGGAGCTCTTCAGCGGCACGGTGCGCGTCGACCCGGCGATTGTGCTGCGCGTGGCGGATAATCTCGTCTCCAACGCTTTGAGCTACGCAAGACAGTCCGTCTCCCTCACGCTGCGGGCGGACGCGCGCTTTCTCTACCTGACTGTGGAGGACGACGGGCGCGGTTTCACCAGGGAGGAGCTCAGCCAGGCCACAAAGGCCTTCTTCAAGGACAAGAGCCATGAGAACAGCGCGCATTTCGGCCTGGGACTAAACATCTGCCAAACGCTGTGCGAGCGCCACGGCGGCTGGCTTTCGCTGGAAAACGCGCCCGGCGGCGGCGCCCGCGTGACGGCGCGCTTTTCGCTGCGCACCGTCCCCTCTCTGCCGGAGCCCGCTCGCTGAAGCCGCGCCGCGCGGAGAAGGCCAGCACCGGCGAAAGAGAGCTTCGCAGAATCAAAATCCGAAGAGGCGGGAGCGCCGCGCAGCCGCCCGGGGACACGGAGAAAACCGTGGGGCGTTTTCCCCCGGAAGCGCGGAAAAAGTTTTCGGAACAAACGAATCCCTCTTCCGTTTTGGGTCAATTTATATTATAATGAGGACGACAGGAGCTTAACGGTATGAATGAAATGAACACGGAACCGCATGCCTCCTCCCCCGAGGAGGAAAAACGCTACCGCAGGCGGCGCAAGCTCGTCAGCCTGGTTTCCCTTCTGATTTTAATCGCCTTTTTCACCGCCGTCACCGTCTGGATCGGCGGGCCCCTGCTCTCGATGCTGGGGGACCCGGATCAGTTCCGCGACTGGGTGGACAGCACCCCCTTCGGCCGCCTCATCTTTCTCGGCATGGTGGTGCTGCAGGTGATTGTGGCCGTGATTCCGGGCGAACCGATGGAGATCGGCGCCGGGTATGCCTTCGGCGCGGTGGAAGGAACGCTGCTCTGCCTGATCGGCATGGCGATCGGCTCCTCCATCGTGTTTCTGTTCACGAAGAAGCTCGGCATCCGGATGGTGGAGGCCTTCGTCTCGCGGGAAAAGCTGCAGTCGCTCAAGCTGCTGCAGAACACGCGGCGGCTGAACCTTGTGATCTTTCTCGTCTTTCTGATCCCCGGCACGCCGAAGGATGTGCTGACCTATCTGGCCGGCCTGACGCCGATCCGTCTGCGCACCTTCCTCCTTCTGACCTCCGTGGCCCGCCTGCCCTCCGTCGTCTCCTCCACCGTGGGAGGGAACGCACTGGGAACGCAGGACTATGACGCGGCCGTTATTATTTTTCTCATCACCGCTGCCGTCAGCGCCGTGGGGGCGCTGATCTACAGGCGTCATTCCCAAAAAAAGCAAAGGAAAGAGGGCGACTCCGATTCGTCAGTTACTGAGCGCTAACCTTCTCCTCTCCTCCGCGATTTTATCGTGGTTTTTCGCACAATTCTTCAAAACCATCCTCGATTCCATCCGCGCCGGGGAGCTCTGCCTCAAGCGCTTCTGGGAGACGGGAGGCATGCCGAGCTCGCACTCGGCGACCGTCTGCGCCCTCGCGGCGGCCGCCGCCCTCCGGGACGGCCTGAACTCATCCACCTTCGCCCTGTCCGTCGTGCTGGCCACCGTCGTCATGTATGACGCCATGGGCGTGCGCCAGGCCGCGGGTGAGCACGCGAGGGAAATCAACGAGATCAAAAAGCAGCTCGGCGACGACGACAGCGACAATCTGCCCGAGAAGCTCGGCCACCGCCCCGTGGAGGTGATAAGCGGCGCGCTGCTCGGCATTCTGATTGCCTGGCTGGTGAACTCCATCGCCGGCATGCCTTTGTAACAACTCTTAGCAGGTTTCCGGAGGCGAAAGCCGCCGGAAACCTTTTTTCGTCAGAAATGATATTTCACCGCGGGGAGACTCTCCTTTTTTTGGTATTTTCGTTTGACAATCGCGGGAGAAAGGGATACAATAAAAATAAGAGGCAGAGAACAGGCGCATGTCGCCTCTGCCGAAAGGAAAGGCAGGCGAGTTCATTTATGACAAAAACCATCATCACCATAGCCCGTCAATATGGAAGCGGCGGCCGCCTGATCGGCAAAAAGCTTTCCGAAATCCTCGGGGTTCCGTTCTATGACAAGGAGCTCATCGCCATGGCCGCGAAGCAGAGCGGCATGAGCGAGGAGGTCTTTGCCAAGGCCGACGAGCGCGCGAGCAGCAGCCTGCTCTATTCCCTCGTGATGGGCAGCTACACCTCTGTGGCGAGCAACATGCCCATCAACGACAAGCTCTTCCTGCTGCAGGCGGATATCATCAAGAACGCCGCGAAGGAGGGCCCGTTTGTGATCGTCGGGCGCTGCGCCGACTATGTGCTGCGCGACGAGACGAACGTCCTCAGCCTCTTTTTGCAGGCTCCGAAGGAGGTCCGCATCCGCCGCGCCGTCGAGGAGTACGGGGTGGAGGTCTCCAAGGCCGCGGACGCCGTGAGCAAAAAGGATAAGCAGCGCGGCAACTATTACAACTTCTACAGCAACCGCAAGTGGGGCGATATGCAGAACTACGATCTGATCCTCGATACCCACACCTTCGGCCTGCAGGGCTGCGTCGATATTATCCTGCGCGCCCTCGAGGAGAAGGAAAAAACCTACGAGAGAGCGATCCCGGACGCCGATCTGTGACGGCTCGCTGTCTCCTGGCGCAGGCCGGGAGAAGACAGAAAAGCATCAAAAATGCCGCGGAGGAATTTTCCTCCGCGGCATTTTTACGCGCCGTGCGCCGGATTTACTCTCATTCGACCATCAGGTCGCAGATATCGTTGGAGAAGGCGAGCGGATCCTCGACGGACACGCCCTCGATGAGCAGGGCCTGGTTGTACAGCAGGCTCGCGTACTTCGCGGCCTTGTCCTTGTCGCCGTCGGCATAGAGCTTCACAAGCTTCGTGAAGATCGGATGGTTGGCGTTGATCTCGAGCACGCGCTGCGCCTGCACCTTCTCGCCCTCGGGCATCGGCATGGAGTTGAGCACCTTCTCCATCTCCATGGAGATCGCGCCCTCCGTGGAGAGGCAGACGGGGTGGCTCTTGAGCTTCTGGGAGAGGATGACGGCCTTGACCTTGCCGCCGAGGGAATCGCGCAGGAAGGCGAGCAGCTCCTTGTTCTCCTCAACCTGCTTCTCGGCCTCCTTCTTCTCCTCCTCCGTCTCCAGGCCCAGATCGTCGGCGGACACGGAGCGGAACTCCTTGTCGTCGTACTTCATCATGATGCGCAGAGCGAACTCGTCGACGTTGTCGGTGAGATAGAGGATCTCGTAGCCCTTCTCCTTGAGGGCCTCCGTCTGGGGCAGCAGGTCGATGCGCTCCACCGTCTCGCCGCAGGCGTAGTAAATATACTTCTGCTCCTCCTTCATGCGGGAGACATACTCCTTGAGGGTGACGAGCTTCTTCTCCGAGGAGGAATAGAAGAGCAGCAGATCCTGCAGAAGCTCCTTGTGCATGCCGTAGTCGGCATAGACGCCGTACTTGAGCTGCAGGCCGAAGTTCTTGAAGAAGGTCTCATACTTTTCGCGCTTGTGGTTGAGCATGCTCTCGAGCTCGGACTTGATCTTCTTCTCCAGGCGGCCCTCGATCAGCTTGAGCTGGCGGTCATGCTGGAGCATCTCGCGGGAGATGTTGAGCGAGAGATCCTGGCTGTCCACAAGGCCGCGCACAAAGCTGAAATAGTCGGGAAGCAGGTCAGCGCACTTCTCCATGATCATCACGCCGTTGCTGTAGAGCTGCAGGCCCTTCTCATAGTCGCGGCTGTAGTAGTCGTAGGGCGCCTGGGAGGGGATGAAGAGCAGGGCGTTGTAGGTGGCGGTGCCCTCGGTGCTGCTGTGGATCACAAGAAGCGGATCGGCGTAGTCGTGGAACTTGTCCTTATAGAACTGGTTGTACTCCTCCTCCTTGATCTCGCCCTTGTTCTTGCGCCAAAGCGGCACCATGGAGTTGAGCACCTCGTTCTCGGTGTACGTCTCGTACTCCGGGGTCTTGTATTTGCCCTCGGCGTCCTTGTCGGTGCCCTCGATCATACGGCTCTTCTCGACGTCCATGCGGATCGGGTAGCGGATATAATCGGAATACTTGCGCACCAGCTCGCGAATGCGGTAGGTGTCGAGGAACTCGTCGTAGCTGTTCTCCTCGGTGTTCGCCTTGAGCACGAGGGTGATGGTCGTGCCGTTGCCCGCGCGCTCATAGGGTTCCATCGTGTAGCCCTCCGCGCCGGAGCTTTCCCACTTCCAGGCCTCCTCCGAGCCGTAGGCGCGGCTGACGACGGTGACCTTGTCGGCCACCATGAACGCCGAATAGAAGCCGACGCCGAACTGGCCGATGATCTCGATATCCTCCTTGGGCTCGTTTTCCTTCTTGAAGTTGAGCGAACCGCTCTTGGCGATGGTGCCGAGGTTGTTCTCCAGCTCCTCCGCCGTCATGCCGCAGCCGTTGTCCTCAATGGTGAGGGTGCGGGCCTCCTTGTCCGGGGTGATGGAGATCGCAAAATCGTCGCGGGAGAGGCCGGTGTCGCCGTCGCTGAGCGTGCGGTAGTAGAGCTTGTCGATGGCGTCGCTCGCGTTGCTGATCAGCTCGCGGAGAAAAATCTCACGGTGCGTATAGATGGAATTGATCATCAGATCGAGCAGGCGCTTCGACTCCGCCTGAAACTGCTTCATAGCCATGGTGCAGGACTCCTTTTTCGTTTTGAGATTCCTCCCGCCTGCCCCGCACTCCTGCGCGCAGGCCGTTTTCCCGCAGTGAAAACGGCTTTCCGAAGAGCGGCAGCGGATCGGAAGGTGTATTTTTAGCACTCGACTGTGCTAATTGCTAAAATCAATTGTAGCCTCTTTCCCGCAGAAATTCAATGAACATTTTATGAATTTTCTGCCTTCCGCCCCAAACAAGGGCTCCCAATGGGAAGGTCTGCCCTCTTCTCCCGCGGAACGCTCCTCCCGCGCAGCCGGAGCCGGCCGGGAAGTTTTGACGAATTGTGTGTCCTGGCCCTTGCTTTTCCCTCGCGCAGCCCCTATAATAGAAGCGAAATTTGCGTTGTATCCCGCATGGGAACAGCAGCAGGAGGTTTAAAACATGAATCAAGCGACCGCCAAGTACCGCGACTTCGTACTCCTCGCGCTCTTCACCGCCATCGTCTTCGTCCTCGGGCTCACGCCGCTCGGGATGGTGCCGCTGGGCTTCATCAAGGCCACCACGCTGCACATTCCCGTCGTCATCGGCTGCCTGCTCCTCGGGCCCCGCTACGGGGCTGCCCTTGGCGCAATGTTCGGCCTGGTGAGCTTTTTGAGCAACACCATGACCCCGGCCGCGCTGTCCTTCGCATTCAGCCCCCTGATCCCCGTGCCCGGCACCGCCAGCGGAACCCCGCTGGCCCTTGTCATCTGCTTCGTTCCGCGCATTCTGGTGGGCGTTGTGCCGTGGTTTGTCTATCGCGGCCTGCAGAAGCTGATGAAGGAAAACAGCCGCGCTGAGGTTCTCTCCATGGCGATTGCGGGAGCCTCCGGCGCAATTCTCAACACCGGACTGGTGATGTCGCTCATCTATTTTCTCCTTCGCGACGCCTACGCCGCCCTTAAGGGAATCCCGGTGGAGGGCGTCGCCGCGGCTGTGCTCACTGTTGTGGGTACGAACGGTGTGGCGGAGACGGCTCTGGCCGCCATCCTGGTGCCGGCGATCGGCAAGGTGCTGTTCGCCATCAAGCGCCGCAACAGCAAGGGCTGAAATCTGAGCAAAGGACTGTGTGGACCGTATGATTATCGCGATTGACATTGGGAACACCAATATTGTGCTCGGCTGCCTCGATCCGGAGACGGGCGAGCTCTTCTTCACCGCCCGCCTGGCCTCAGACCGCGTGAAGACGAGCGATGAGTACGCCTCCCTCATGCGCAACATGTTCATCCTCAATCAGGTGGAGCGCCACAACATCGAGGGAAGCATCATCTCCTCTGTGGTGCCCGCCCTCACCGTGACGATGAAGGACGCCATCCGCCAGCTGTGCGGCCGCGAGTCCCTCGTGGTCGGCGCGGGGCTCAAGACGGGGCTGAACATCGTGATGGACAACCCCGCCCAGCTCGGCAGCGATCTGGTGACGGACGCCGTCGCCGCCGCCGCGGAATACCCGAAGCCGCTGCTGATCTTTGACCTGGGCACCGCCACCACGCTCTCTGTCGTGGACAAGCGCGGCAGCTACATCGGCGGCATGATTATTCCCGGCATCGCCATCTCCCTCGAGGCGCTCTCGAGCCACACCTCGCAGCTGCCCCACATCAACCTCGAAGGCCCCAAGCGCGTGATCGGCACCAACACGGTCGACTGCATGAAGAGCGGCATCGTGCACGGAAACGCCGCCATGATCGACGGCATCATCGCGCGCGTCTCCGACGAGCTGGGGGAAACGCCCACCGTCATCGCGACGGGCGGCCTCGCGCCGAGCATCACAAAATATTGCCGGAGCAAAATCATCTGCGACAGCGACCTCATTCTCAAGGGGCTGCGCATTCTCTACAACAAGAACAAGCTGTGACCAGGCAGGCCGCGCGGCGCTGCTACGCCGCGCGGCCCTGTTTTTACCGCCGCCTCATCACCGGCAAAATGGAAAGGACGACCCTATGAAACAGCATCTGAAGACCGCCCTCAAGGGCCTGCTCGTGGGAAGCACCATGCTTGTGCCCGGCGTGAGCGGCGCCTCGATGGCCATGATCCTCGGCGTGTACGGCAGGCTCGTCTCCGCCGTGAGCTCCTTCCTGCGGGACGTGAAGGGCAACCTGCTCTTTCTGCTGCTCTTCTCCCTCGGAGGAGGGCTGGGCATGCTGCTCTTCGCGAAGCCCCTGCTGTGGCTCATCGAGCGCTGGCCCATGCCGACGCTCTATTTCTTCCTCGGCGCCGTCGCGGGCGGCGTGCCGCTGACCGTGCGGGAGGCCGGAATCCGCCGGTTTACGTGGCGCGTGCCCGTCTATATCGCCGCCGGCTTCGTTCTGGTGCTCTCGCTCAATCTGCTGCCCGCCGATCTCTTCCGCGGAGAGGCAAGCCTTCTGCCGCTTTTGATCGCCGGCATTCTGGCGGCTGTGGCCCTTGTGCTGCCGGGGATCAGCGTGTCCTTCATGCTGCTGCTCATTGGGCTCTACGACGAGACGATGCGCGCCATCACGGAGCTGCGCGTGCCCTATCTGCTCGCGCTCGGCGTGGGGCTGATTCTCGGCATCCTCCTCACCACAAAGCTGCTCGAGCGCGCCATGCAGCGCCATCCGGAGCCGACATACCTCATCATCCTCGGCTTCGTGTTCGGCTCTGTGTTCCAGATCTTCCCCGGCATTCCATCGGGCTGGGAGCTTCTGCTGTGCCCCGCGGCGCTGCTGCTCGGCTTCTTCTCGCTGTGGCTGCTCTCCCGGCGCGAGGCGGCGCTCGGCGCTGCGGCCTGAGGCGGCAATTCTCTCTTCCCTGTTGTGCTTTGACCGCTTGCCCCTTATAATAGGGCACCACCGCACAATTCGCGCTTCGGGGCTCAGGCGGCGTATCGCGCCAAAATTTTCCGTGATATTTCCCAAAAATGCTCGCCAATCCGGCAAGGATTGCCTGCGCTTTTTGGATCATCTCACAAAAAATTTTTTGGCTCGCTACACCACCT
>CALWRP010000168.1 GCA_944383955.1 uncultured Clostridia bacterium | reverse complement strand
TTTTCCGTGATATTTTCCAAAAATGCTCGCCAATCCGGCAAGGATTGCCTGCGCTTTTTGGATCATCTCACAAAAAATTTTTTGGCACGCTACACCACCTGGGATTATGCGGTGTTGCCTTTATTCTCTTTTCCCGCAGGCCGCGGGGACCAGAACCACAGCCGGCACGCAGACAGCGGAGAGGCCGAGAAGCAGCAGAAGCGCCGGCACGCTGCCGATTTTCAGGATGTGAAGCGAAACCCCCGCCAGGAGGAATCCGGCGGCGCACGCCGCGCAGAGCAGGCCGGCGAGGCGGTTGGCGCGCTCCCAGGCCTCGCTGCTCTTCATGGCGTCTTTCACATGCAGGCCGATGCGGCAGTCGGGAAAGGGCGTATGTTTTCTGCCAACGAGATACCCGGTGACGGCGAAGATCACGCCCTCGAGAAGATAGAGAACGAGAAGTACGGGATGCATCAGGCGCTCACCTCCCGCGGCAGGCCCTGTTCAGCCCTTCGACTCATCCTTGGTTTTGATCAGCTGGCTGAGCTCCTCCATGAAGCTGTGGATATCCTTGAACTGGCGGTAGACGGAGGCAAAGCGCACATAGGCGACCTCGTCGATATCCTTGAGGCGGTCCATCGCGTATTTGCCGATCTTGCTCGACGGCACCTCGCGCTCGAGAGAGTTCTGAAGCGTGTTCTGGATCTCGTCGACGACGTTCTCCAGCGTATCGAGCGAAACGGGGCGCTTCTCGCAGGCGCGCAGCAGGCCGTTGAGAAGCTTGTTGCGGTCGAAGGTTTCGCGGGAGCGATCCTTCTTGATAACCACGACGGGGACGGTCTCGATCACCTCATAGGTGGTGAACCGCTTGCCGCATTTCAGGCACTCGCGGCGGCGCCGGATTCGCTCGCCCTCGTCCGTGGGGCGCGAGTCGACAACCTTGCTTTCCTCAAAGCTGCAAAATGGGCATTTCATGGGAGTTTCTCCTCTCTGTCGCTGTTTCCCGCGTCAGGCGGGAAGGGGCAGCGATTGCTGCCGGCTCTTTTTTTCTATTTTAGCACGGTTTCCGTTTTTTTGCAATTTTCTTTTGCCCCGATCAGCAGCTTTTTGACAGTCTCAGAGGATGTTTTCCAGCGTCGGCTCGTCGATCCCGCGCAGCGCCTCCACCTGGGCGAGCGCCCGCTCGCACTCGCAGGCGAGCTGGTCGAGCGCGCCGTACTGGGCCAGCGGCGTCAGGCCGCTGAGCGTTTTTCCCAGCTCCTCCACGCGCGTGTGCGCCGTGTAGATACACAGCAGCCCGCGCGCCTCCTCCCAGGCGTCGAGCGCCGCCTGCGTGTGAGAGGCGGCCAGTGCGCCGTCTTCCTGCCCGCAGGCTTTCAGGGCGGAGCTGAGCTCGCTGTTCAGCGCCCGCGCCGTCTCCCGTGTGTGCGCGCCCTGCCAGAGGCACAGGGAGAGGGCGCACAGAAGCAGCAGACCGGCGGCCCATAACCGTTTCATTTGGCGTTCCTCCTCTCCTTTTTCACAATGCGGTATTGCCCTGCCGTGTCGGCCGTCATCAGGAAAATGTCCCGCACCGCGACGTTTTTGCCGCGCAGCACGCCGTCGAGCCAGCCGCGGCTCTTGCGGATCAGCTGCAGCGAGAAGTCAGAGACGCAGCCGTCGCTGACGACGACGGCCTCAATCCCGTTGTCCGGCGGCAGAAGGCCGCAGAGCGCGGCGGTGGGCGGCTCCTTCTCCGGCCGCCTGACGACGCTCATGCGCCCGTTCGTCTCCACGATCGCATAGGCCACGTCCTCCAGGCAGAAGACGTCCTTCTGCCGGAGCTCCTCGCAGAGATCCTCTGTCGTCATGCGCAGCCGGCGCAGCTCGCTCTGCACGATCCTCCCGTCGTCGATGACGACGATCGGCCGCCCGCAGATCAGCCGCCGGGCGCGGCTGCTCTTGAGCATGAGGACGGAGGTGACAATCTCGCAGAAAACGAGAATGGCAATCGGCAGCAGGCCGCTGAGCAGCGGCTGCCCCGTGTCCTGCATGGGGATCGCCGCGATGTCTGAGATGAGCAGCGTCACCACCAGCTCGCTCGTCTGCAGCTCGCTGATCTGGCGCTTGCCCATCAGGCGCACCGCGCCCAGAATCAGGGCGTAGAGCAGCAGCGTGCGGATGAGCGAGATGGTCATGGGCGGCTTCCTTCTTTCCGGGCGGTTTCATGCGGCATGCGGTCCGCTGAGACTACCATGCCCAGCAAAAATCCGATTATTCCGCATAAAACCGCGGCGCGCGGCGAACAGTAGACAAAAAACCGCCGCCGCGGAGGAAAGGGGAAGAACGGGAGATGCTTGCCGTTTCACTCAGGGAGAACCTGGAGCGCTTTCAGTCGGACTTCGACGGAAGCGCCGATTTCATTGTGCGCCGCCTGCGCATCGGGGGGACGGACGCCGCGTTTCTGAGCATGGAGGGCATGGTGAACAAGCAGATTGCCGCCCAGAGCGTGCTCACGCCGCTTGTCAACGCCGCCTATCCGCCCGGGGGCCCGCAGGAGAAATTCGCCTATCTCAGGGACTGCGTGCTCTCCGCCGTCGATCAAAAGGAGCTGACCGATTACCGGCAGGCCCTGAGCCTGCTTATGAGCGGCTTTGCCCTGCTTCTGCTCGACGGCTGCCAAAGCCTTCTGGCGATCGGCATCCAGGGCTTTTCGTTCCGCGGCGTCGGGGATCCGCAGAACGAGAGCATGCAGCACGGCGCGCGGGAGGGCTTTGTCGAACCGCTGCAGATCAACATGACGATGCTGCGCCGCCGCCTCAAGACGACGCAGCTCAAATTTGAGACGCTCACGGCGGGGGAGGAGAGCGGCACCATGCTCTGCCTGTGTTATCTGCGCGACCGCGTCTCACCGGAGCTCCTGCGCTCCGTGCGCGAGCGCCTGCAGGGGGCGAAGCTCGACGCGGTGCTCGCGGCGGGCTACGTCTCGCCGTTTCTGCGCGTGAAGAGCGGACTTTCCCTCTTTTCCACGGTGGGCCTCTCCGAGCGGCCGGACACGGTGTGCGGCAAGATTGAGGAGGGGCGGGTGGCCATCCTCGTGGACGGCACGCCGAACGTGATCGTGCTGCCGCACCTCTTCCTCGAGAACTTTCAGAGCCTCGACGACTACGCGAGCCGCCCGTTCTACGCGGCTTTTATCCGCGTGCTGAAGCTGCTGGCCTTTTTCCTCGCCATGTTCCTGCCCGGCTTCTATGTGGCGGCCTCCACCTTCCACCCGGAGCTGATCCCGGAGCCGCTGCTGCTTAAGATCGCTCAGTCGGAGCTGAACACGCCGTTTTCGATCATGATTGAGGCCATCGTGATCCATATCATCTACGAAATCATGCGCGAGGCCGGCCTGCGCGCGCCGAAAAGCCTCGGTCACGCGGTGAGCATCGTCGGCGCGCTGGTCATCGGGGACGCGGCGGTCAACTCCGGCCTCGTGGGCGCGCCCACGCTGATGGTGATCGCCGTCACCGCCATCTCCTCCTACCTCGTGCCCTCCCTCTACGAGCCGGTGGCGCTCTGCCGTCTCGTCCTGATCCTCGTGGGCGGGACCATCGGCTTCTGGGGGCTGATGACCGCCATGTTCCTGATGACGGCCAACCTCTGCGCCGAGTCGTCGTTCGGCGTGCCGTTCGGTTCGCCGCTTTCCCCGTTCAGCCTCTCATCGATGCGCGACGCCATCCTGCGCTTCGGCTGGCCGCGGCTGGGGCGGCGGGTGGAGAAGGTGCAGGATCTCCCCGGCTCCACCCTGAAGCCGTAAGGCGGCGCCGAACCGTTCACGCCTGTCGGCTCAGGGGCGCATCGCACCACGATGTTTCGTGACAGTTCCCCCAAACGCCAGCCAATCCCGCAAGGCCTGCCCGCGCGTTTTGGCTTTCCTCACGAAACTTTTTTGGCACGCCGCGCCGCCTGGAATGACGCGGTGCTGCCCTAATTCACTCGGAAAGGTCGGACAACATGCAAACGTCGAAGCCCAATACCATCGGGACAGGACAGCTCTTCCTCGCGCTGTTCGTCTCCCGCATCGTCATTCTCCTGTCCACCAACACCGTGCTGGCGGGGGGAGAGCTGTTTCAGGAATATCTGCCGTCCTGCCTGGCGGCCTGGCTCCTCACGCTGCTGCTCGCGCTGCCCGCGTGGCTCCTCCACCGGCAGAGGCCGGAGCAGAATCTGCTGCAGGCGGCGCGCTCTCTGCTGGGAAGGGCGGGTCTGCTGCTGATTCCCGTCTACGCCGCGTATTTTCTGCTCTTCGGCGGCTTTTGTCTGTCGCTCCTGCAGCTCTTCATGGCGAACGTGATGGAGCCTCTGGCGCCGCTGCCGCTGATTGCGGTTGTCACCTCGCTGGCCGCCTCCTATGCGGCCTGGAAGGGCTTCGAGGCGGTCGGGCGCACCGCGGCGCTCGTGTCCGGCTTCGCGGCGGGCGGCCTTCTGCTGATTCTCTTCATCCTGGCCGGGAAATTTGATTCGCTCCGTTTTGTCCCCTTTTTCGGAGACGGCGGAGCGCAGGCCGCGACAGGAACGCTGCTGCTGCTTGCCCGCAGCGACGGCCTGACGGCTCTCTGTCTCCTCTCCGCGCAGACGCGCGGCAGGCTGGGGCGGGGCTTCTTCGTGTGGAACACCGCCGTCTACGCGCTGACGGCAGGCCTGTTTGCCGTGATGACGGGAGCGATGGGAGGCTATCTGGGCGGGCAGCTGTTTCCCGTCTATGCGGCGGCCTCCTTCGCCGAGGCCGGCGTGATCCAGGGGATGGACGCCCTGCTCATTGGGATCTGGCTGTTCAGCCTGCTCGTCAAGCTCTCGCTCGATCTCTATCAGCTTCGCCTGTGCGTCGAGTGCGCGGCCCCGCGGGCAGGGCGCTGGGCCGCCCCGGCGGGAGCCCTGCTGATTGCCGCGATCTCCGTCTCCATCTGCTCGTTCCGTCCGCTGCAGCAGCTCTTCTACGGGCCCTGGCTCTTTCTCGGGCTCACGCTCGCCTGCGCCGTCGCAATTCCGCTCCTTCTCGCCGCGGTGAGCGCTGCGCACAGCCGCCGGGGAAGCCGGAAAACGCGGGGGAGAGGCAGGCGGGCGGCCGCGCTGCTCCTCGTCTGCGGCATGCTGTGCAGCCTCACCGGGTGCCAGCAGCAGATTCGCCTCAACCGCCGCCTGCTGATTGAAGCCGTCGGCGTCGACCGGGAGGGGGAAGCATACCTTCTCACCGTCCAGTCGACGAAGATTACCGAGGGCGAGACGCGGGAGGTCTCCGTCTACACGGCGCGCGGACCGTCCGTTCTCGAGGCTCTCGATTCCCTGACGCAGCAGACGGGGCAGGACCCGCTCTACAGCCACGCCCTGGTGGTGGTGTTCGGCCGCTCGAGCGCGGAGCAGGGGATTGCCTCCTCGCTCGACTTCTTTATCCGCAACGCCGAGACGAGGCCGAACGCCCAGATCATGCTGGCGGAGGGGGAGGCCGCCGAGGTGCTCACCGCCAAGCGGGAGGAGCAGACCATCTCCTCCAAGGTCCTCGGGGAGATCCTCGAGACGGAGAACATGAACGGGCGAATCGCGCGCGTGAGCCTGACGGATTTTGTCAACCTGTGCACGGAGGAGGGCAGCGCACCCTATCTGCCGGTGGTCCGCGCAGCCGAAAACGGCGTGGAGGCGGCGGGCACAGCGGTGCTCGACCGGGAGGGGAGGCTGCTCGGCATCCTCGACGGGGAGGAGACGCGCGGCGCGCTCTACCTTCTCGGCCGATTCCAGCGCGGGCCGGAGACGGTTTCCTTCCCCGGCGGAGCGCTGCTCACGGTTGATCTGCATGATCTGGAGCTTCGTGTCGAGCCCTCCGTGGAGAACGGCGCGCCGCGCTTTGCCATCGAGCTCTCGTGCAGCGCGGATATCGGTTCGCTCGACGGCGCGCTGACGCAGAGCTGCGGAGAGGAGGCCTACGGCGAATTTGAGCGGGCTCTGGCCGGGCAGATCGAAAAAGAGGCACAGACCGCTCTCGATCTGTGCCTCAGAGAATACCGTGCCGATATTTTTCGCTTCTGCCGCCGCCTGCAGCAGGCGGAGCCGTCCTACTGGAACGCCCACGGCGGGGAGTGGCAGGAGCTTGCCGCCGAGGCGGCCTGCACGCTGCGCGTGACCGTCGACGTAGCCCGCGTGGGGCAGGAGGATACGCCGCGCCTCGAATAAATCCCGCAGGCCTCCCGCGCCTGTCCCGGAAAGGCATTCGCTGCGGGCGGCGTCCGGCGCCTTCTTTTGTTTGCAGAGGGGCCCTCAGCCCTCCTGCTTTTCGGGGGCGGGCTTGCGCGAGAGCTCGCTGAGAATCCGCTCGGCGGCGGCGCGGCGGGTGGCAGCCTCGATGGAGAGCTCCCCGGCCAGGCGCAGGAGCTCCTCGCGGCCGCCGTCCGCGCCCTCCCGCAGGCGGGAGCAGACCTCCCCGACAGCGAGCTTCTGCGCCTCGCAAAAGCTCTCATACATCTCCTTCTCTCCGCAGTTTTCAAGCAGAAGGCTCATCAGCGAGGAGATGTCGGGGATCGACAGGGCGGATTTGAGCGTGCAGATCATGGTGAGCATCGCCAGATGCTCGCGCGCGTACTTTTTGCGGTCGGGCCGGGGCAGCACGCCGGCCTTAACATAGTTGTTGATCATGCTCGAGGTCAGCATGCCCTCGCCGCTTCTGTCAAAGAGAGCGAGCTGCTTTTCCATGTAGCTGAGCACCTGATCCATATAAAGATAAATCTCGGGCATCCTGTCCCAGGCCTGCGGCTCAAAGCCGGCAAGCTCCTCGGACCATTTCAAAATGGCGTCTGCGGAAGCGTCCATGCTATCCCTCTTCCTTTCCTGCGCGGCGGCGGTCACTGCGGGCCCTTGTCTTCCTGCTCGGGCACAGCCCGCACGGAATACTGGCTCGGCGGAATTCCCATATACTTTTTAAACACTCGCGAAAAATAGAGCTGATCGGAGAAGCCTGTGGAGAACGCGACCTCCCCCACAGAAAGCCTTCCCTCCTCGAGCAGGGCCGCCGCCTTGTTCATGCGGTAGCGCATCAGATACTCGTTCGGCGGCATTGAGATGTTCTCCATGAACAGGCGGTACAGGTGGCTGCGGCTGATCCCCGCGCTCGCGGCGATGTCCTCCACGTCGATGCTGCGCGAATAGTTGTACTCGATGAAGCGCGCCGCCTTCTGCACATACTCGTAGCCGCTGGCGTGGTGCGAGGAGGAGGAGCTGCCGAAGGCGTCCATCAGGTCTGCCAGAAAGAGGAGCAGCCCCGCCTGCACGCGCGCCTCGTTGCTGTGCGTGGCGCAGGAGAGGTGGCAGATTTTTTCCAGCCGATCCGGCAGGGCGGTGCCCGTGAAGTGGAAAATCGGATTCTCATAGGAGAGGCCTGTCAGCTCCACCAGACGCTTGGCGTCAGTGCCGTTAAAGCCGATCCAGCAGTACTGCCACGGCGCTTCGCTGTCCGCGGCATAGGAGGCGACCACGTCCGGGATGAGAAGGAAGCCGTCTCCGCCGGAGAGCTCGTAGTCGCTGCCGCCGAAGGAGAAAACGCCCCTGCCGGAGGTGACGCAGTGGATCAGATAGTGGTCGCGCACAGCCGGCCCCCAGGCATGGCCGGCGGAGCATTTCTGGATGCCGCAGCTGTACACGGCGAGGCCGAGACTGCTGTGGAACGGCTGCTTGAAGGAATGTCGAAATTCGTCGTTGTTCAAAACCTCACCTGTCCTTTTTTGCTCGGGAGTCGGCAGACAGGCCTTTGTGTCGCGCCTGCAAGCACCTTCTATTATAAAGAACCGTCTTTCGCTTTTCAATGGTCTGCGCGGAATATGGAAAAAGAAAAAACAATTTATGAAAAATAATTGAAATTGAGGGGGGTATCGGTTATAATAATAACAATCTCGTTTTTTTAACCTTTCAGAGCCCCCTTTTCGAAGGGGAGGGCGATGAAAGATGACATAATTATATTGTCAAAGGAGAGTCCGATTATGCCCATGTTCCTGGCGCTGCAGACCGACAATCCGGTCACGCTTTCGCTGACCATTCTTCTGACCGGCCTGGTGGTTGTGTTCCTGGTTCTCATCGTCCTCACCGGCATCATCAAGCTGTACGGCACGATCGTCTATAACGCGACGAACAAGCCGAAGGCCGAGAAGCCCGCGGAGAAGGTGCAGGAGCCTGCCCCCGCTCCCGCTGTGCGGGCTGCCGCCCCCGTTGTGGAGAATGTGGAGGAGGGAATCCCCGGCGAGGTGATCGCCGCGATTGCCGCCGCCATCTACTGCACCGAAGGCGCCCCTGTTTCCGCCATCAAGTCCATCCGGCGCTCGCGTTCCGCCTCCCGCTCTGCCTGGGGCATGGCCGGCGTCATGGAGAACACTCGTCCTTTTTAAGAGACGTGCCACTGTTTTCCCTCGTAGATTATGATTTAGAAAGGATGATTTTTCCGTGGAGGTTTTGCAAGGCTTTCTTGACGCGCTCCAGGGCATCTGGACGAGCTCCGGATTTATCGGCAACGATCCCCGCAACTATGTGATGATCCTGATCTCCCTCGTTCTGCTCTATCTTGCGATTAAAAAGCAGTTCGAGCCCCTGCTGCTCCTGCCGATCGCGTTCGGCATGCTGCTTGTGAACGTGTTCCCGGGCATCACCGCGACGCCCTCGACCGAGATGCAGCTCGTCACCGATTACATGGCCGCCCATGGCGGCGCCGCGGGCAGCTACCCGATCATGGTGCTCGAGGGTCTCGAGTACTATCAGATCCCGACCAACGGCGGCCTGCTCTACTATCTCTATCAGGGCGTTAAGCTCGGCATTTATCCGCCGCTCATCTTCCTCGGCATCGGCGCGATGACCGACTTCGGCCCGCTGATCGCCAACCCGAAGAGCTTCCTGCTCGGCGCTGCCGCGCAGCTCGGCATTTTCGTCACCTTCATCGGCGCTATGGCGCTGGGCATCTTCACGGCGCAGGAGGCCGGCTCCATCGCCATCATCGGCGGCGCGGACGGCCCGACGGCGATTTACGTCACGTCCATCCTCGCGCCCCATCTGCTTGGCCCCATCGCGGTGGCTGCGTATTCGTACATGGCTCTCGTGCCGATCATCCAGCCCCCGATCATGAAGGCCCTCACCACCCGCAAGGAGCGCATGATTGTGATGGAGCAGCTGCGCCCCGTCTCCAAGCTCGAGAAGATTCTCTTCCCGATCATCGTCACCATCCTGATTTCCCTGCTCCTGCCCGACGCGGCTCCGCTGGTCGGCATGCTGATGCTTGGCAACCTGATGCGTGAGAGCGGCGTGGTTTCCCGTATCTCCAACACCGCTCAGAACGAGCTGATGAACATCATCACCATCTTCCTCGGCGTCACCGTCGGCGCGACCGCCACGGGCGAGGTCTTCCTCACCCCGCAGACGATCGGCATCGTGGTGCTCGGCCTGATTGCGTTCAGCTTCGGCACTGTGGGCGGCGTCCTGTTCGGCAAGGTGATGTGCAAGCTTTCCGGCGGCAAGATCAACCCGCTGATCGGCTCTGCCGGCGTGTCCGCCGTTCCGATGGCGGCCCGCGTGGTTCAGAAGGTCGGCCAGGCGGAGAATCCGGGCAACTTCCTGCTCATGCACGCCATGGGCCCGAACGTGGCCGGCGTTATTGGCTCCGCCCTCGCGGCCGGCGTTCTCATCAGCATCCTGAGATAATCGAGTATTCGCAGACAAAAGGTTACCCGCACACAAAGCAATGCGTGTGCGGGTAAATTTTGGGAGGAGGATTTTTTCTTGAGCTATCTGACTGAATTGCGCAGAAGCGTGCTGGACAAGGAGTTCGGCCGCATGAACGACCGCCAGCGGGAGGCCGTCTTCCACACGGAGGGGCCCCTGCTCATCCTCGCGGGCGCGGGCAGCGGCAAGACGACCGTCCTTGTCACCCGCATCGCGAACCTGATCCGCTACGGCTGCGCCTACCACAGCGAGGAGGAACGCTTCCTGACGGAAGAGGACGCCGCGGCGATGCAGGCCTATCTTGACGGCGTCGCCCCGCTGCCGGAGGAGACGCGCGCCCACATGGCAGTGCACGCCTGCCGCCCGTGGCAGGTGCTGGCCATCACCTTCACCAACAAGGCCGCGGGCGAGCTCAAAAGCCGCCTGGTGGACATGCTCGGCGAGCAGGGCGGGGAGATCTGGGCCTCCACCTTCCATTCCGCCTGCGCCCGTTTCCTCCGCCAGTTCGGCGATCGCCTCGGCTTTACAAGCCACTTCACCATCTACGACACAGACGACTCCAGACGCCTGATGAAGGACTGCCAGCGCACGCTGAAAATCGAGGATAAGGTTCTCTCCCACAAGACGATTCTGGCCGAGATCTCCCGCGCGAAGGACAATCTCGTCACCCCGGAGGAGTTCCTCTCTGCCGCCGGGCGCGACAACCGCCTGGTGCTCATTGGCCAGGCGTACCGGCTGTATCAGCAGGGCCTGGCGAAGGCGGACGCCATGGACTTCGACGATCTCATCGCGAACACGGTGCGCCTGCTGCAGCATTGTCCCGACGTCCTCGACTATTTCCAGAACAAGTTCCGCTATATCATGGTGGACGAGTATCAGGACACGAACCACGCGCAGTACCTGCTTGTCAAGCTCCTGGCCCAGCGCAGCGGGAACCTCTGCGTTGTGGGCGACGACGACCAGAGCATCTACAAATTCCGCGGCGCGACCATCGAGAACATCCTCAGCTTCGAGAAGACCTTCCCCAACGCGCAGACGATCCGCCTCGAGCAGAACTACCGCTCCACGCAGACGATCCTCGACGCGGCCAACGCCGTCATCGCGAACAACGTCGAGCGCAAGGGCAAGACGCTGTGGACGGAAAACCAGCAGGGGAAAAAGATTTCCGTCTACACCGCCATCAACGAGATGGGCGAGGCCGAGTATATCACCAAGCAGATCCTCGACGGCGCGGCCACCCGCAAGTTCTCCGACTACGCCGTCTTATACCGCATGAATTCCCAGTCGAGCACACTGGAGCGCTGCTTTGTCAAATCCGGCGTTCCCTACCGCATGCTCGGCGGCCTGCGCTTCTTCGAGCGCAAGGAAATCCGCGATATGCTGGCCTATCTGTGCGTCATCAACAACCCGGGCGACGAGATCCGCCTGCGCCGCATCATCAACCAGCCCAAGCGCGCCATCGGCGAGAAAACCATCTCGCAGGCCTCGGAGATCGCCGCCGGCCTCGGCGAGAGCCTTTTCGAGGTCATCGCCCACGCCGACGAGTTCGAAGCGCTCAAGCGCTCCTCCGCCAAGCTCCTCCAGTTCGCCGATCTGATCAACGAGCTGTCGCAGGCCGCCGCCACGCTCAACCTCGGCGATCTCTACGAGCTCCTGCTGGAGAAGACGAACTATCCGCAGTACCTGCGCGAGACGGAGGAGGAGACGGCCCAGGACCGCATCGACAACATCAACGAGCTGCTGTCCAACCTGCGCCAGTACGAGATGGACAACGGGGAGGAGGCCACGCTGGCCGGCTTCCTGGAGGAGGTCGCGCTCATGACGGACGTCGACAACCTCGACGAGAGCGTGGACGCCGTGGTGATGATGACGATGCACTCGGCCAAGGGCCTCGAGTTTCCCTGCGTCTTCCTGCCCGGCTTCGAGGAGGGGATCTTCCCCGGCATGCAGGCTATCTATAACCCGCCGGAGATCGAGGAGGAGCGCCGTCTCGCCTATGTTGCCATCACCCGCGCCAAGGAGGAGCTGACGATTGTCAACGCGGAAAGCCGCATGATCTTCGGCAGCACCAACCGCAACAAGCCGTCCCGCTTCTGCCTGGAGATCCCGGAGGAGCTCACCGATCGCCACCGCGCCAGAGAGTGGAAGAAGCCGGAGCCCGGCACGGTGCTTCCCGTCTCGCACCGAGAGGCGCTGCGCGCCTCTCAGCAGGCGGCCCGCACCTTCGGGCCGGCGGCAGCGGCCCGCCCGGAAAAGCCCGCCGTTCCCCTGCGTCCCGGCGACGCCGTCCTGCACAAGACCTTCGGCGAGGGCATGATCCTCAGCGCGTCGCCGATGGGCAACGACGTCCTGCTCGAGATTGCCTTCGAGCGCGTGGGCACGAAGAAACTGATGGCGAACTTTGCGCGCCTGCAGAAGCTGTCACCTCAGTGAAACGAAAAGGAGAGAACGAAAATGAAGAAATTTTTGACGGAATTCAAGAGCTTTGCCCTCAAGGGCAGCATGATCGATCTGGCCGTCGGTATGATCATCGGCAGCGCGTTCACCGGCATCGTGAACTCTCTCGTCAACGATATCGTCATGCCGGCGCTGAGCCTCATCACCGGCCGCATCGACTTCAACGACCTGAAGATTGTCCTCTCCTCCGGAGAGAACGCCTCGAGCATCAACTACGGCAGCTTCCTCACGCAGGTCGTCAACTTCCTGATCGTCGCCCTCGTGATTTACTTCGTCGTCAAGCAGATCAACCGCCTGCGCGGTCTCGTCAAGAAGAAGGACGAGAAGCCCGCTGCCCCCACGGAGAAGGAGTGCCCGTTCTGCAAGTCGAAGATTCCGGTGCTCGCCACCCGCTGCCCGCACTGCACCTCCATGCTCGCGGAAGCGGAGACGGAGCCTGAGGCCTGATCGCTTCCGCCTTCTCTTACATACCCGAAAACAAACGAAGCTCCCCGGAAACTGCGCCGAGTTGTGCAGATCTTCCGGGGAGCTTTCTCTATTTTGATTGCGTCTGTGCGCTTCTCTTTGACGGCGGAAGCGGTCCGGGCCTTTTCACGGCTTGAAAAGGGGAAAGCCCTGCACCGAGCTTGTGCAAAGGGGTTTCACTTGACAAGCGTGTTGAGATTGCGGTCGTCCGCGAAGTTTGCCGTGCTGTAGAGCACGAGCACATCGGTGAAATCCTCCTGCTCGAGGTAGGTTTTCATGCCGAGGTTGAAATAGCGCAGGTCGACGAGCGTCGTCTCCTCAAAGTGGTTGGCGGCGAAGGGGGCGAAGCAGTGCGAATAGGAATCCTTGATGATCAGCAGGCGGCGGCCGGGCTCCCCGCTCGAGGAGGTGATGGTGACGATGGGGTTGTTGCCGCCGAGGAAGTAGGCGTACTTGTCCTTGCCCTCGAGCTTCGTCTCGTCGTAGAGGCTGTCGCTCTCCCGCTCGCCGAGGTTGTACTCCAGATGGTAGGAGACGGGCGTGCGCGGCGTCCAGCGGAGAATGCTGTCCGGCTCAACGGGGAGGTTGACCTTTGAGTGCGTGGTGCCGTAGAAGCTGTCGGTTACCGCCTCCTCGGTGAAATCCTCCCGCGCCCAGGGCGTGAGGCCGATGCTCTCAGCCCAGGCGGCGTAGCCGTAGTAAGCGCCGAGCGTGGTCCAGTGGTGGTCGGTGCGGTAGTAGATCGTCTCCTCCTGATGCGCCTGCAGCAGCGGCAGCAGGTCGAGGAAGGTGCCCTCCGGGCACAGCCCGGCGGCCTCCTCCAGCAGAGCGGCCTGGTCAAAATCGGAGGCGAAGGGAGGCATGCGGTCTAAAAGGACGCCGCTGGCCGTGGGCACCAGCATCGCGCGCACATGGTCTGCGCCGAGCCTGTCCGCGGCAAACTGCATGAAGTCGCCGAGGCGGCCGAGGTTGGCCTCAGTCCTCTCGGCGTCCAGGGTGCCCTCGTATTTTTCGATGAGCCAGCCGTCGCTGCCGAAGAAAACGTTGTTGATGTCCTTTTTGCCGAGCAGCAGTTCCGTGCGCGTTTTGAGCGAGATCCACCCGTCGCGCATCGGAAACTGATCGGCGAGATACGTCTCATATTCTTCAGAGAATTCCCCGCTGAAGACGGAGTCCGCCGTTGCCTCCGGAAACTGGGCCAGCACGCGGTTTTCGTTTTCAGAGAAGCCGCGCACCGGGCGCAGCAGATTCCACACAGAGAGGGAGACAAGCAGGCAGAGAAAGACGCCGGCGGGCAGCCAGGCGGCAAGCTTTTGTTTCATGTCACACCCTCCTTAAAAGCGGAAATAGAGGAACGGGTTGTAGCTTGCGTCCACCAGATAGGCGGTGCTCAGCAGCAGCACGGCCGCCGCGCCAACGGAGCAGAGCGCGGAGGCGCACAGCGGGCGTTTTGCCGCCAGCGCACCCCAGGCGGTTTGCAGGCGCTTCGGCACGCCGAACGAGGCAACGGAGAGGATGGCGAGCAGGACCAGATTGGTGAGGAGGAGATAAATGGTCTCGCTGTTCAGGAGGCTTCCGCCGCCGCCGAAGAGCGCGCCGAGGTAGGAAAGACCGGCGGAGAGATCGTCGAAGGCGAAGAGCACCCAGCCCATGAGGATCAGGAAGAGGGCGTACACGTGGCGAAGGAAGGACGGCAGCCTGTCGAGCCAGCGCAGCAGGAAGAGCTTCTCAAGCATCAGCAGCGCCCCGAAGTAGAGGCCCCAGAAAAGGAAATTCCAGCTCGCCCCGTGCCAGATGCCGGTCAGCGCCCAGACGATCGCGATGTTGCGCAGCTGCAGGGCCAGACCTCTGCGGTTTCCGCCGAGCGGGATGTAGACGTAATCGCGGAACCAGCTGCTCAGCGTGATGTGCCAGCGACGCCAGAACTCGGTGATGCTCCTCGAGCGATAGGGATGATCGAAGTTCTCCGGGAAATGGAAGCCGAACATCAGGCCCATGCCCACGGCCATGTCGGAATAGCCGGAGAAGTCGAAGTAGATCTGGAAGGCGAAGGCAACGATGCCGATCCACGCGGTGAGAGCGGGCAGCGTTCCGGCGTCCATCGTGGAAATCTGCTCCCACAAAAGGCCGATGCTGTTGGCAAAGAGTACCTTTTTCCCAAGGCCCTGCAGAAAGCGGGAGATGCCGCGGGTGAATTGGTCGCGCGATTCGCTGCGCCCCTTGAGCTGATCGGCGATCGAGTGGAAGGTGACGATCGGCCCGGCGATGAGCTGCGGGAAGAAGGTCACATACATGCCGAAGGCCACCAGATTCTTCTGCGACCGCGCCTCCCCGCGGTAGATGTCCACCGCGTAGGAGAGCGACTGGAAGGTGTAGAAGGAGATGCCGATCGGCAGCGCGATCGAGAGCAGCGGGGCCTCCTGCCCGAGGACGGCGTACACGCTGCCGAGGAAAAAGTTCGCGTACTTGAACACGCCGAGCAGGGCGAGGTTAAGCACGACGGCGGAGACGACGACGGCGCGGGCCCTGCGCCGCTCGCCGCGGTCGCAGAAGCGCTGCACCAGCCAGCCGTGCGCGTAGTTGAGCAGGATGGAGCCCACCATCAGCCAGATGGCCACCGGCTCGCCCCAGCCGTAGAACAGCAGGCTGAACACGAGCAGCACCAGGTTGCGCGCCGTCCGGAAGCGGGAGGGGATCACAAAGTAGAGCAGAAGAACGAGGGGGAAAAACTGATAGAGAAAAAGCAGGCTGCTGAATACCATGGAATGCTGCCCTCCTGTTTCAGTGGTTTGCGGCGGAGCCGTTCGCCGGGAAGGCGGGGCTCAGCCTGAGAAAAACGGCGGCCGCGGCGCGGACTTCACGCGCGGGCGGCCGCCGTCCTTCGAGCTGAGATTAACCGGCGAGGGCAGCGTTGATCGCCTCGACGGCAATCTGGTTCTGCTCCTCATAGAAGGCGACGGCCTTGGCCTCGTCCGACATGACGTCCTCGGACGCCATATCGCCGAGCATGAGGAAGAACACATAGTTTCCGTTCTGGTAGACCTGCGAGGCGTTGACCTTCGGCAGATTCATCGGGTACTGCATCGAGTTGTTGACAAGATCGTCGCGGTAGGCGTTCAGGGCGGAGACAACGACGTCGGCTTTGCCGTCCTTGGCCTTCACGGCGACAAAGGTGTCGACCTGCGTGCTGATCATGGCCACCTGGCCGAACGCCTCGTCATAGTCGTCGGCCTTGAGGCCGTAGCGCGCCTCGAGATCCTCGGGGGTGAGCTCCATGCTGGGCAGGTAGGCCTCGCCGTAGGCGGCCTTCACGGCCTCGGCGATCGTGCTCACGGCCACGCCGGAGGAGGAACTGCCGGAGGGAGCGCTCTGGCTCTCAGAGGAGGATTCCGGCGCGGTGGAGGGAGCCTGGGAGGGCGCCTCGGAGGAAGCGGCGTCAGAGGAAACCGCCTCGGAGGATTCCTCCTCAGCCTCGGAGGACACGGCCTCGGAGGACTCCGGCTCAGAGGACTCGAGCTCGGAGGAAACCGTCGCGGACGACGCGGAGGAGGCGGTGGAGGAGGCGTCCTCGCCGCCGGAGCAGGAGGCGAGCAGGGAGGTCAGCATAGCGCAGACAAGCAGGGTGGCAAGAAGCTTCTTTTTCATCGTTTGATCTGCCTTTCCATTTAAATTTTTTATGTTTTGTTTGTATGTCAAAGCGTGCTGCCGGGGGCAGAGGACACGCATGACGGCTTGATTCGGGCTCCCGCAGAGGCGGGAAAAGGTTTTTGGAACAAATATTCCGGCTGTGCAATACATTGATAGCAGAGGAGCGGTGCAATCCCCGATCCGCCAAAGAGGCGGTTTTCCGGAGGCGTGTTCCCGGGGCGCGCCGGGAGACGGCCGCCGCGGGCTGAACCGATCCTGTTCTCAGGCTTTCGCCCAATCGAGTCATGCTAGGAGGATTCTGCTATGGATGAAAACAACTTTGTTTCGACGGGCTGCGCGTCGAATTGCTTTAAGGAAGCGGTCTGCATCGACGCCATGCGCGTGTATGACAGCTGCAGTGAAGCGCAACCGCCCTCCTGTCACGCGGGGGGCAGGCAGCGCAGCCGCACCTCGAAGAGGACGGCTCCGTCCTCGCTGCGGCAGAGAATGGAGGAGACGAGAAGACGCCACAGCCTGTTTTCCTCCGCCGGGGAGGCGTTTGCCAGCGCGTCCGCCGCAGACAGGGGAGCGGCGTCCCGGCCCGCGGCGGGAGAGGCGAGCGCGTGAAGCTGTCCCACAAGCGCTTCCTCCTGCTCCCGCAGGATGCGCAGCCGCTCCTCATAGAGCTCCGCCGTGTAGACGCCGGTCTCCAGCAGCTCGCACAGCCTGGCGCGCCGCCCGGCGAGCCGTTTTTGCGCGCCGAGGAGCAGCTCTTCCCGCCGGAGCGCGTCCTCCTGCTCCCCGCGGGCGGGAAGGGGAATCCGCCGCAGCAGGGGCAGGAGGGCTTCGCGCAGGGCGTCCGCCGCGGCGGTGAAATCGCACGAGGGGCAGCAGCCCTTTTTCTCGCACAGCAGATAGCCGCCCGGCTTGTTCGCCCGCGGACGAAGCTGCATCAGCCCGCCGCAGCGCGCGCAGCGGATGAGACCCGCGAAGGGGTTGACGAGCGCCCGCGCCCCTCCGCCGGAGCGTCCCCGGCCGCGGAGCCTCTCCTGCACCAGGTCGAAGAGGGATTGCTCCACGATGGCGGGGTGTTTGCCCGGCGTCACAATCCAGCGCTCCGGGGCGTTCTCCACCTTGCGGCAGCGCCCTCCCGCGCGGAGAAAGCGGCGGCGGTTCCAGACGACGGCCCCCGTGTAGACGGGATTGCGCAGAATGGAGGCGACGGCCCCGCGGGTGAAGGCCTCGCTCCGCCTCGGGCGCGCCCCGCAGGCGTTGAGGAAGCCCGCGATGGCGGAGGTTCCCTCGCCCTGCGCATAGAGGAGAAACATCTGCCGCACGAAGGCGGCCTCCTCCTCGATCGGGCGCAGCGTGGGGAGCTTTCCCTCCCGCGATTTTTCATAGCCGAAGGGAGCGTTCGCCAGATAGCCGCCCTCGGCGGCCGTGCGCTCCACGCCGCGGCGCATTCGCTTTTTGATCAGCTTGAGCTCCTTGCGCGCGAAGAACGTCTGCAGCTCGGTGTAATCCTCGTCTGTCTCGTCGAGCAGGTCGTAGGTCCGCTGCGGGGTGATGATTTTGACGCCCGCCTCCTTGAAGGTTTCCAGGATCACGCCCTGCTGGCTCATGGTGCCGCGGCCCAGCCGGTCGATGTCCATGCACAGCACGGCCTCGCAGGCTCCGTCCCGCACGTCCCGCAAAAGCCGCAGCATCTCGGGCCTTGCATACAGGTCCTCGCCGCTCACGACCTCCTCGTAGACGCCGCAGATCTCCAGCCGCAGAGCCCGCGCCGTCTCCTCCAGGGCTTCCCGGTGTCGGCGCAGCGTGTCGCCCGTGCTGTCCGAGAGATCCTCGGCCCGCGATTTTCGCAGATACAGAAGCGTTTTCATTCCGCTACCTCCTTTTGGGGCTGCCGCCGCTGCCGCGGCGCGCTCCCTATGGAGATACGTATGAGGGAAGAGGCGGAAGCTTTCCGGCCTCTCCGCCATCAATACCCGAGGCGGAAAGGGAATGTTACAGAAAGCGGCGGCTTTTTTCGAATTCCGGAGACTGTCATAATTTTTCTATCATTTTTCTATGCTTTCTTGTACAGCTGCACGCAAACCGGATGATTCCGCACCGCGGCCGCCTGCCTGTCCGTCCCGCGGACAGCGTCAAAGCGCGCTCCGGTGCGCCGCGAAAGGCTCGAGAGGCATGCCCCGCGGAAGGATGGAACGCTTGGGTTTGCTGATTTAGGGCAACACCGCATAATTCCAGGTGGTGTAGCGTGCCAAAAAATTTTTTGTGAGATGATCCAAAAAGCGCAGGCAATCCTTGCCGGATTGGCGAGCATTTTTGGTAAATATCACGGAAAATTT
>CALWRP010000167.1 GCA_944383955.1 uncultured Clostridia bacterium | reverse complement strand
CCTCCTCCGCCGCAGCGGAAACCGGCGCGGGCGCGCCCTCCTCCGCCACAGCGGCGGAAATGGGCGCGGGCGCGCTCTCTTCCTCCTCGGCGGCGGGAACGGGCGCGGGCGCGCTCTCTTCCTCCACAGCGGCGGAAACGGGCGCAGGCGCGCTCTCCTCCTCCACAGCGGCGGAAACGGGCGCAGGCGCGCACTCCTCCTCCTCCGCGGCAGAAACGGGCGCAGGCGCGCACTCTTCTTCCACAGCGGCGGGAACGGGCGCGGGCGCGTTCTCCTCTTTCTCCCCGGGCCGGTTCCCGGAAACCAGGGCGATCAGCCGCTCGCGCGGGGAAGGCCCCGCGCCCGCCACCTGGGTGACAGGCGGCGACGGCGGGACGTCGCTCTGCGCCTTGTTCGCCGCCGCGGCAAGCGCCAGACGGTCCCAGATGGAGAGGGTCTCCTCCTGCGGAGGCGGCACGGTGAGGCGCAGAGCGGGCGCGACCCCGGCGGCCGGCGCGGCGGGGAAGACCTCCCGCACAGGCGCGGGCTCCGGCGTCTGCGCAGCCGGGGAGGGCGCGGCGGCCTGCGGCTCCTGCACGGGGATCGAGACATTCTCCGCGGGCGCGGCGGGCTCCGTCTCCTGCCGCGGCGCTTCTCCGGCGGGCGCGGCCTCGGCAGGGGCCTTTTGCGCCGCTCTCTCCCACGGCGCGCTCAGCAGCACCGGGCTGCTCTGCGCCCGCGGAACCCCGTAGACCTCCGCGGCGTCATAGGTGAGCGGGCGCGGCTTGGGCGGCTCCGGCTTCGGCTTCGGCACCGCCACGGGGTAATAGGGCTTCTTCGGCACCTTCGCGTAGTAGCTGCGATACGGCTCGGGGAGCACCTCGTGGGAGGCGGAGCGCTGCTGCGGCCGGGACTGCTGCTGCCGTGCCGCCTGCGCGCGCTGGCTTCCCGCCGCCTGCACGCGCTGCGGCCCCGCGCTGTGTCCGCTTCCCTGCTGCCCGCGCACGCGCCCCTGCTGCCCGCCCGGCGAGCCCGCCCCGGACCCGGAGCGGAACGTGTCCGGATTGATGCCGAAGCTGAAGGGGCGGCGGCCGCCGGCCGAAGCGCCGGATTCGCCCAGCATGCGGCGGCGCTCCTCGATGGGATCCCGCTCCGGCTGGGGCGCGCTCCTCTGAGAGGAGGCCGGCCGCGGCCGGCGCGCCTCCTCCCGGCTGCCCCCGAACAGGGCCGAAAGCCATCCCTCTTTCTTTCTCTTGTCGCGTCTGCTGGCCAACCCAGTCACCTGACCTTCCCGAAAAATCTCCGGGCGCGAGAGAAGAAGGGCTGCCGCGGTTCTCGCCCGCGGCAGCCCGTTTTCCGTCTCGCGTCCTTCCGCCCGTCCGCTGTCCGGAGGGCGTTTTCCTTTTCCTATTATAGGACCTCGCGCCGCTGTTTGTCAAATCCTCGCGAGGGCAAAAAAAGTACGCCCCCCGTAAGGGGCGTACCGAAAATCAAACTGATTTATCTTCTGGCTGCAAAGCAGTCGCTGCAGTAGACCGGACGGTCCTCTCTGGGCTGGAAGGGAACCTTGCAGGGCTTCCCGCACTCGGCGCAGACAGCGTCGAACATCTCGCGGGTGCCGGTGGATTCGCCTCTGGCCGTCTTGCGGGCGGCACGGCAGGCCTTGCATCTCTGGGGCTCGTTCGTGAAGCCCTTCTCCGCGTAGAACTCCTGCTCACCGGCGGTGAACACGAACTCGGCGCCACATTCTTTGCAGATTAAAGTCTTGTCCTCGTACATTGGATGATATACCTCATTTACTAAAAAATATGTGCACCGCTGAACCCGGGCACTGTGATTACTATACGCTTTCTTTTCAGCTTTGTCAATAGGTTCCAAAAAAGAAAGTTTTTTCTCCGAAAAATACAGAAAAGCAGACGAAAATTGCACCAAATCGACACTCTTGAAAAGATTTCGCTAAAAAAGTTAGTGGTTTTTTACACAAATTTCTCTGTTCTGCCCTGCTTTCTGCCGAGGAAAAGCGGGCCGCACTCCCTTGTAATTTTCCGGCCGCGCGCTATAATGTTGCCATAGAATAAATTGGAAGGGGTCTTTTCCATGCCGCTGCCCAAGGATCCGATGATTCTTCTGAGTTATGTCAACACGAAGCTCCGCGATGAATTTTCCTCCCTGCGCGAGCTCTGCCTCACGCTCGGCGCGGACGAGGACGAGCTGCGCCGCAGCCTGCGCCAGATCGACTACGAGTACGACGGCGCGCTCAACCGCTTCGTCTGAGCGCGGCTTGCAATTTTCAGTCCTCCGGTGTAAAATAAAGCAGATCTTTTGCCGAAACCGGGGGGATTTTGTCTCATGCGAAAATGGAAGCTGATTGTGCTCGCGGCAGCCCTTGCGCTGCTGGCCGGGTGCGCCGTGCCCGCCTCCGCGGGGCCGGACGCGCTCTCCTCCGCCGTCTCTGCCGCCTCCGCCGCTTCTGCGGTGTCCTCCGCCTCCGACGCCTCCGTGTCCGCCGCCCCGGAGGACAGCGCTCCGGAAAACAGCGCCCCGGAAGTCTCCGCCGGCGCTCCGTCTCAGCAGGCTTCGTCGCCCTCCGAGAGCGGGATGGTGCGCGTCACGATTCCGGAGGGCTTTACGGTGCTGCAGATCTGCGCCCGGCTCGAGGCTGCCGGCGTCTGCTCCGGGCAGGAGTTTTTCGAGGTCTCGCAGACCTACGTGCCGTCCTCCTTCACGGTGCCGGAGGATGAGAACCGCGCCTACAAGATGGAGGGCTATCTTTTCCCGGCCACCTATGAGTTCCCCACCGACAGCGATCCCACGGACGTGCTGATCGCCATGCTCAACGCCTACCGCGCCAACGCCGGCGACCTGACCGACGAGCAGCTCATTGTCGCCTCCATCGTCGAGCGCGAGTCGCGCAGCGAGGAGAACGCCGCCCTCGTCGCCTCCGTCATCTATAACCGCCTCGAGGCCGGAATGCCCCTGCAGATGGATTCCACCCGCGAGTATGTCAACGCCTCCATCACCGATTCCCCCTATCTCTCCGACACCGAGCGCTTCGCCGCTCTCTACAACACCTATAAATGCGGCGCCCTCCCCGCCGGCCCCATCTGCTGCCCCGGCTCCCGCGCCATCAACGCCGCCCTCAACCCCGCCGACACCGATTACTACTACTTCTTCTTCGGCAGCGACAACCAAAACCACTACAGCTCCACTTTCGAGGAACACCAATCCCTCATCGCCCAATACGGCGTCCAATACAGCTAGCCAGGCTGAGCCTGGACGCAACCAGGCTGAGCCTGGACGCAAGTCGCGCACGCCGCGTCCCGCGGACCTGCGGTCGGCATTTCGCGCACGCAGCCTCCGGCTGCACACCTCGGTATAAGAAATCGACCCCTTTGCGGCCAGTACCGCAAAGGGGTCTTGCTATGCGCCCGCGGACCTGCGGTCGGCATTTCGCGCACGCCGCGTCCCGCGGCGAACCTCGGTGCGGGAAAATACTCTTTGCGCCCGCGTTGCTGCTTATGCAAAGAAGGCGGCGTTAGGTATGGGTCGCGGGCTGCGATGGGGTTTGATGGGGAACGGGCGGAGCTGTGGCGCAGCGATCAATCCAAGCTTACTGCGGGCCGTTCCCCTTCCGCGCAGGAAAAAGAATCTCCGGTCTGTCGAAGCGTTATTTTCCGGCGTCTCTTTTTTTCCGATCGCCTCTTGACCTGGAGCAAACTCCAGGTGCTAAAATGAGGGCAAACGACAGAGGGGCGCGGGGAGCGCTCCGCGGAACAGGGAAAGAGGGAAAGAAATGATTTACAGAGATTTTCAGGATTTGAAGCTGTCCGCGCTCGGCATGGGCGCCATGCGGCTGCCGGTGATCAACGGCGACGACACGCGCGTGGATCAGGAGCTGGTCAACAAAATGGTCGCCTGCGCGATGGAGGGCGGCGTCAACTACTACGACACCGCCTGGGGCTACCACGGCGGACAGTCGGAGCTTGCGATGGGCCGCGCGCTGTCCGCGTATCCGCGCGAGAGCTTTTACCTCGCCGACAAGTTTCCCGGCTACGACCTGTCCAACATGGACAAGGTCGAGGAGATTTTTGAGAAGCAGCTCGAGAAATGCGGCGTGGAGTATTTCGACTTCTATCTTGTCCACAACGTCTGCGAGCTGAACATCGAGCAGTACCTCGACCCCGCGCACCGGATTTACGAGTACCTCACGGCGCAGCGGAAGAACGGGCGCATCCGTCATCTTGGCTTCTCCGCCCACGGCTCCCGCGCGGTGATCGAGCGCTTCCTCTCCGTCTACGGCGACGCGATAGAATTCTGCCAGCTGCAGATCAACTATCTCGACTGGAATTTCCAGGACGCGAAGGGCAAGGTCGGCCTGCTGCGTGAGCGCGGCCTGCCCGTGTGGGTGATGGAGCCGGTCCGCGGCGGCTCGCTGGCCTCCCTCAAGCCCGAGTATGAGGAGCGGCTGCGCGCCCTGCGCCCCGGCGAGACGATCCCCGCCTGGGCCTTCCGCTTCCTGCAGTCCATTCCGGAGGTGACCGTCACCCTGTCCGGCATGTCGAACCTTGAGCAGATGCAGCAGAACATCGCCACCTTCGGCGAGGATAAGCCGCTCTCGGCGCAGGAAATGGACGCTCTGCTCGCCATTGCCGACGAGATGGTGAAGAAGATCGCCCTGCCCTGCACCGCGTGCCGCTACTGCACGACGCACTGCCCGCAGGGCCTCGACATTCCGCACCTGCTCGCGCTGTACAACGAGCACGCCTACTCGAACGGCGGCTTCATCGCGCCGATGGCCGTCTCCGCCATCGACGAGGACAAGCGCCCGAACGCCTGCATCGGCTGCCGCAGCTGCGAGGCCGTCTGCCCGCAGCAGATCAAAATTTCCGAAGCAATGGCCGACTTCTCCCGGATGCTCGGGCTGTAAGCGCGCCCTTTCGCGGCGGTCTCCTCCGGGAGGCCGCCGCTTTTTTGTCTCCGGCAAAAACAGGTAGAACCATACTCCCCCATTGCGGAAAACGGGCAGACGGCGGTATACTGAAAGCAGCTCGAAGGAGCGCCGCGCGGTATCTCAGAAAACGGGAGGAGACCATATGAAAAACGATACGCAGCGGCTGACCGACTGGGTCATTCGCAAAATCAAAACGGAATACCCCGACGACGTGGCGCTGCTCGTCGCGGTCGAGGGCGCCTCCATCAACGGCGACGGCCACGGCGAGCCGTTCGACTACTTCGTCCCCGCCACGGAGCGCGGAAATGAGCTGGCGCAAACCTTTATCATCGGCGGCGTCGGAAACGACCTGTACCCGCGCTCCTGGGAGCGCATGGAACGCACCGCCTCCCTTGACGACCCGTGCACGCCGTGCCTCGGCGGCGCAAAAATCCTCTATGCCCGCACGCCTCAGGATGAGGAGCGCTTTGAGGCGCTGCGCCAAAAGCTGCTCGACCGGCTCGCCGACCCGCGCTTTGTCTACGGCAAGGCGCTCGAAAGGCTCGAGGAGGCCATGCGCCTTTACGCGGCGATGGAGTTTGAAGAGCGGCTCTGCCGCGTGCGCGCTCAGGCAGGGTATGCCGTTACCTCACTCGCGGACGCTGCGGCCTATCTGAACGGCACCTGGCGAAAGGACTGGCATCACGGGCCGCTCACGGAGCTCCTGACCTGGAACGCGCAGCCGGAGGGATTTGCGGAGCTGTACCGCCGCATGCTCTGTGCAAAGGAGGCGAGTGAGCTGCGCAGCCTGACCCATCTGCTCATTGCCTCGACGCGCCGCTTCATTGCCTCACGCCGTCCGCAGGACGAGCCGGACGGACATACGCCGGATTACCGCAGCCTCGCCGGCTGGTACGAGGAACTCTGCACCTGGTGGAGACGCCTTTTCTTCTTCTGCGCCTCCGGGGACGCCGATTCCGCCTTCCGCGAAGCGTGCCAGCTGCAGGAGGAGCTCGACATCGTGGGCGAGGAATTCGGCCTCGGGGAGCTGGATCTGCTCGGCTGCTTCGACAGCGCCGATCTCGCGCCGCTTTCCGCGCGCGCCGAAGCGCTCGAGGAACAGCTTCTCGCCCTTCTGCGCACGCACGGCACCGCGCCGTGCGCCTACGACACGCTCGACGATTTTCTTGCCGCCCGGCAGTCAGGCGCGGCGGGAAAGGCGTGAAGCCGCATGAAATATCGAAACGCTTCGGAGGTTCTGCCGGACAGCCTCCTGCGGGAGCTGCAGAAATATGCGCCGGGGGAGCTGCTCTATATCCCCGCGGACAGCGGCCGGAAAAAATGGGGCGAGCGGTCCGGGGCGCGCACCTTTTATCAGGAGCGCAACGAGGAGATCCGCTACCGGCATTTTCATCTCAAAATCCCCATCGACACGCTCTGCGAAGAGTACGGCCTTTCCGCTGAGACCGTGCGGAAGATTCTCTACCGGTGAGGAAGCCCTTGTTCTTTGACGTAAGCTTCGGTATAATAAATAAGCGCCGGCGCCGCTTTTTCCGGCAAGCTTTTCCCCTTGTCAAAAAGCGGTGTTCGGCATCAAAAGAAGAAACATCATGTTGAATTGTATCGAAATTATACAGACGGGAATGAAGGAGAGGGAGGAGTATGCCGAAATTTTTTCTGGACAGCGCTCCCGGCGAGACGGTTCTGCTCGGCGGTGAGGACGGAAGGCACATCGCGCGGTCGCTGCGCATGCGGCCCGGCGAGGCGCTGACGCTGTGCGACTGCCGCGGCACAGACTACGACGGGGTGATCGACGCGATCGACGGCGAGAGCGTGACGGTGCGCATTCTCGGGAGCCGCCCGTGCGCCGCGGAGCCCACGCTTTCTGCGGTGCTCTACCAGTGCCTGCCAAAGCTCGACAAGTTTGAGCTGGTGGTGCAGAAATCGGTGGAGCTCGGCGTCTGCCGGATTGTGCCGGTGCTGTCGCGGCGCTGTGTGTCGCGGCCGGACGAGAAGTCGCTCGCCAAAAAGCTCGAGCGCTGGAACAAAATCGCGGCAGAGGCGGCCAAACAGAGTGGACGCGGCATTCTGCCGCCCGTTTCCCCCGCCCTTTCTTTCGAGCAGGCGGTGCGCGAGGCGGAATCCGCGGGCGGGGTGAACCTCCTCTTCTACGAGGGCGGCGGCGCGCCGATCCGCGAGCTGCTCGGCGAGACGACGCGCACAGCGAGCCTCTTCGTCGGGCCGGAGGGCGGCTTTGACAAAAGCGAGGTAGAGCTCGCCGCCGCGCACGGCGTGATTCCGGCGACGCTCGGACCGCGCATCCTGCGCACGGAGACTGCCCCCCTCGCCGCCCTCGCCGCGATGATGACGGTGAGCGGGAATCTGTGAAGGGAGGAACCCTGCCATGAAAACGGCTCTGGTGACGGGAGGCTCGCGGGGAATCGGGGCGGCGATCTGCCGCCGTCTGGCGCTCGACGGGCTGCGGGTCATCGTTCACTACAACCAAAACGGGGAAAAGGCGGAAGCGCTTGCCCGGCAGCTGACGGAGGCGACGGGCCTGCCCCATCCGGCGCTTGGCGCGGAGCTATCCGACCGCGCGCAGGTCGAAGAGCTCTTCCGCCGCGCCGGGCCGGTGGACGTGCTCGTGAACAACGCGGGCATCGCGCAGCAAAAGCTGTTCACCGACATCACCGAGGAGGACTGGGAGCGGATGTTTGCCGTCGACGTGGGCGGCGTATTCCGCTGCTGCCAGTGCGCGCTGCCGCACATGATCCACGAAAAAACGGGCTGCATTGTCAACATCGCGTCGATCTGGGGCGAGGTGGGGGCCTCCTGCGAGGTGCACTATTCCGCCGCGAAGGCCGCCGTCATCGGGCTGACGAAGGCGCTCGCAAAGGAGCTGGGCCCGTCCGGCATCCGCGTCAACTGCGTTTCCCCCGGCGTCATCGACACCGAGATGAACGCCCAGCACGGCGAGGAAACCATGCGCGAGCTGTGCGATTGCACGCCGCTGGGGCGCATCGGCCTGCCGGAGGACGTCGCCGCCGCCGTCTCCTACCTTGTGAGCGACGCCGCCTCCTTCGTGACCGGACAGGTGCTGCCCGTGAACGGGGGATTTCCGTACTGAACCGCACGGCCATGCCGCAGAAAAGCAGAAAAGCGAGACCCCTTTGCGGTGCTGGCCGCAAAGGGGTCGATTCCTCTCACCGAGGTTCGCCGCGGGACGCGGCGTGCGCGAATTGCCCGCCGCAGGCGCGAATTGCCCGTTTCCCCTCCGGCGATATCGCAGCTGAAAATCAATTCCAGGCGCCGCCTCCCGCTCTGTGGTCCCAGCGCGGCCGCAAAGGGGTCGATTCCTCTCACCGAGGTTCGCCGCGGGACGCGGCGTTCGCGAATTGCCCGCCGCAGGCGCGAGGGACGCGGCGTGCGCGACGTGCCCGCCGCAGCCGCGCAGGGCGCGGGCTGTGAATCAGAACTTCACGCGGGCGGCGAGCCAGGCGGGCAGGTCGGCGATCTTCACGCGCTCCTGGTCCATGGTGTCGCGGTCGCGGACGGTTACGCAGCCGTCCTCGCGGCTGTCGAAATCGTAGGTGATGCAGAAGGGGGTGCCGATCTCGTCCTGACGGCGGTAGCGCTTGCCGATGGAGCCGGCGTCGTCGAAGTCGACCATGAAGTCGGAGGCCAGGGTCGAGAAGATCTCGCGGGCTTCCTCGGAGAGCTTCTTGGACAGCGGCAGGACGGCGGCCTTGAACGGCGCGAGAGCCGGATGCAGGCGGAGGACGACGCGCACGTCGTTCTTCTCGGCGTCGACGACCTCCTCGTCGTAGGCGTCGCACAGGAAAGCAAGAGCCACGCGGTCCGCGCCGAGGGACGGCTCGACCACGTAGGGGATATAGTGCTCGTTCGACTCCTGATCGAAGTAGGTCATATCCTTGCCGGAGTGATCCTGATGCTGCTTGAGGTCGTAGTCCGTGCGGTCGGCGATGCCCCAGAGCTCGCCCCAGCCGAACGGGAAGAGGAACTCGATGTCGGTCGTCGCCTTGGAGTAGAAGGAAAGCTCCTCCTGCTCGTGGTCGCGCAGGCGCAGGTTCTCCTCGGTCATGCCGAGGGAGAGAAGCCAGTTCTTGCAGAAATCCTTCCAGTAATAGAACCAGTCGAGATCGGTGCCGGGCTTGCAGAAGAACTCGCACTCCATCTGCTCGAACTCGCGGGTGCGGAAGGTGAAGTTGCCGGGGGTAATCTCGTTGCGGAAGCTCTTGCCCACCTGGCAGACGCCGAAGGGCAGCTTCTTTCTCGTCGTGCGCTGCACGTTCTGGAAGTTGACGAAGATGCCCTGGGCCGTCTCCGGGCGCAGGTAGATCTCGTTCTTCGCGTCCTCGGTGACGCCCTGGAAGGTCTTGAACATCAGGTTGAACTTGCGGATATCCGTGAAGTTGGCGGAGCCGCAGTCGGGGCACTTGATGTTGTTGTCGCGGATATAGGCGCTCATCTGCTCGAAGGTCATGCCGTTCGGGTCGCCGCCGGCGTCCTCGATCAGCTTGTCGGCGCGGTGGCGCGTCTTGCAGTCCTTGCAGTCCATGAGCGGATCGGAGAAGCCGCCCACATGGCCGGAGGCCACCCACACCTGCGGGTTCATCAGAATCGCGGAGTCGAGACCGACGTTGTACGGGCTCTCCTGCACGAACTTCTTCATCCAGGCCTTCTTGACGTTATTCTTGAACTCCACGCCGAGCGGACCGTAGTCCCAGGTGTTCGAGAGACCGCCGTAGATCTCGGAGCCGGAGTAGACAAAGCCGCGGTTTTTGCACAGCGCGACGATTTTGTCCATGGTCTTGTCCGTTGCTTTCATGACTGTTCAACCTCCAAAAAGCAGGCTCACGCACGCTTCTTTTTAAAGATGATGAGCTTGCTGAGTATATAATTGATAAGGATGACAAAGAAATTGACAATGATCTTTGCCAGCAGGGAGTGCATTTGGATGACGTCCAGGCACAGCCACATGCCGGCCATATCGACGCCGAGAGAGAGCAGCCGGGCCCCGAAGAACGAGACAAGCTCGAAGAAGAAGACGCGCGGGGCAAAGCTTTTGCTGCGGAACACGAAGAGCTTGTTGGTGAAAAAGGCGAAGACGACGGCCAGCAGCCAGGCCAGCAGGTTGGAAACCTCCCAGCTCCAGCGCAGGAGATCGTGGCAGAAGGAAAAAACGGCAATATTGACTATCGTCGTCAGCACGCCGAACACGAGATAGGAGATCATCTCGGGCGTCGTGCAGAAGCGCCACAGCTTACGAATTCGATCCATCAAAGCGCAATCCTCCTCCGGCGCGAAAGCGCGCGGAAAGCAGAAATCCGGCACCGGCGCGGGACGCCGTGGCGCCTGCTGCCGTGCCGGACGCTTGTGTCTGTCATAACGAAACCGGAGCTTTTCAGAGCGCGCCCGCGCCCCGCCCCAGCCGCGGGCCGAAAGGCAAAAAGTAATCGCCAATCCCGGAGCGCACGCGCGCCTCGCCCCAGCCGCGGGCTATAAAGGCACCACCGCACAATTCGCGCCTTGGGGCTCAGGCGGCGTGTCGCGCCAAAATTTTCCGTGATATTTTCCAAAAATGCTCGCCAATCCGGCAAGGATTGCCTGCGCTTTTTGGATCATCT
>CALWRP010000166.1 GCA_944383955.1 uncultured Clostridia bacterium | reverse complement strand
ATACCCCTGAGCGAAAGAAAGAGATTTTTTTTTTTTTTTTTGCGTCCGGTTTCTCTCTGAAGTCAACCGACCGTGTTGTCTGCGCGCGGCTTTTCGCTTCATCGCGCCGCTTCGTCAGCGAACCCCGGGGTTCCCGGCGGCCGGCGTTATATCGCCCGCTTGCGCGCTGCCGCCCGTCCCTCCGAACCGGTCTTTCCCCCGCCGCACTTTCCCTCCCGCTCAAACTCCCGCCGCAGAATGCCCAGGGCTTTCTTTTCGATGCGGGAGACATAACTCCTCGAAATCTCCAGCCGATCCGCGACCTCGCGCTGTGTCAGCGGCAGGCGGTTGCACAGGCCGTAGCGCAGCTCGACGACCTGGCGCTCGCGGGGGGAGAGGGCGGATTTCAAAAAGGCGTGCAGATGCTCGGCGCGCACCTTCGCCTCGAGATTGTCGCAGATGTTGTCCTCGGAGGCCAGCACGTCGGAGAGGGTGAGCGCGTTGCCGTCCTTGTCGGATTCGATCGGCTCGTTCATCGAGACGTCCTGCGCGTTCTTGCGGCCTGCCCGGAAGTACATCAGAATTTCATTTTCAATGCAGCGCGCCGCGTAGGAGGAGAGCTTGATGTTCTTGTCGGGGTCGAAGGTGTTGACCGCCTTGATCAGCCCGATGGTGCCGATGGAGATGAGATCGTCCTGGTCGCTGTTGGCGGCGTAATATTTCTTGATGATATGCGCCACCAGCCGCAGATTGTGCTCCACCAGCTCCGTGCGGGCGGTGGGGTCGCCGAGACGCAGCCTGCCGAGGCAGTCCCGCTCCTCGGCGGCGGTGAGCGGGCGGGGGAAGGAGCCGGTTCCCGTGACGTGCAGAATGAGAAAGAGAAAGCCGGAAAACGCGCAGGAGAGAAGAGCTGTCAGCATGGAGACACCTCCGCGGAAGATTCGGGCGCAGCCCGGTGATACGGGTATCCTATGCGCGCGCCGGCTTGTTTGTTGCAAGTCCGGCCGGAAAGAGCGCGCGGAGCAAAGGCGGGAAACGGCGTGCGGTTTCTCGGAGCCTCCTTTTTGCGGAGACGGGACAGACGATTCCCTCAAAAAGAGGCTCCGCGCGCAAGCGATGCTTTTTGGGAGCCTTTTTGCCCGTTTCCAGATCTTTCCCCTTGCAATAATCGAATATTAGTTCTATAATGAAGACAGAAAATCGAACATTTATTCTGTTTTTCAAGGGGGCAGCGAGATGGGAAGCGAAAAAAGGCGGTACGCCTGCATCGATCTCAAGAGCTATTACGCGAGCGTCGAATGCGTCGACCGAGGCCTCGACCCGCTGACGGCGAACCTCGTCGTCGCCGACGAAACGCGCTCAGACAAGACGATCTGCCTCGCCGTCTCGCCGTCGATGAAGGCTCTCGGCATCCCCGCGCGGCCGCGGCTGTTCGAGGTGAAGCAGAGGCTCGCCGAGCTGCGGGCCCGCACGGGGCGGGAGATCGACTATATTGTCGCCGTGCCGCGTATGGCGCGCTATCTCGAGCTTTCGTCGGCGATTTATGGGGTGTACCTCAAATATCTTGCGCCGCAGGATATCCACGTCTATTCGATCGACGAATCGTTTTTTGATCTCACGCCTTATCTGCCGCTCTACCGGATGACGGCCCGCGAGCTCGTGACGGCCCTGATCCGCGACGTCTTCGCCTCGTTCGGCATCACGGCCACAGGCGGCGTGGGCACGAATCTCTACCTCGCGAAAATCGCCATGGATATCGTCGCCAAGCATCTGCCCGCCGGGGAGGACGGCGTGCGTGTGGCGGAGCTCGACGAGCTTTCCTTCCGCGAGACGCTGTGGGAGCACGAGCCGCTCACCGATTTCTGGCAGATCGGCCCCGGCCTTGCGGAGCGGCTGCGCCGGCTCGGCGTGTTCCGTATGGGGGATCTCGCCCTGCTGAGCCTGCACAACGAGGAGGCGCTCTTCCGCGCCTTCGGCGTCGACGCGGAGCTTCTCATCGACCACGCCTGGGGGGTGGAGCTGTGCGGGATGGAGGAGATCAAGGGCTACCGTCCCGCCGCCAAGTCGCTCGCCTCCGGGCAGGTTTTAAAGCGCGCGTACTCGTGGGAGGAGGGCAGGCTGATCGTGCGGGAGATGGCGGAGCAGGTGGTGTTCGAGCTGCTCGACAGGGGCTATGTCGCCGAGGGCGTGACGCTCTATGTCGGCTACGAGTCGTTCGGACGCGAGGGCTCCTCCGCCTATCAGGGCGTGACGCGCATCCGTTTCGGCAGGGAGACGCCCGCCTCCGTCCACGGCACGGAGAAGCTCGGCGCGCCCACGGCCTCGCTCTCGCGGATCACCCAGGCTGTGCTCGCCCTCTACGACAGGCTCGCGGACAGGCGGCTCCAAGTGCGCCGCATGAGCGTGGCGGCCATCCGCCTCTGCCGCGCGCAGGACGCCCCGCCGCAGCTGAGCCTTTTTTGCTCCGACCATGACGAGCGCCGCGAGACGTCCCTGCTGCAGGCGACGCTCGGCCTGCACCGCCGCTTCGGCAGGAACGCCGTCGTCCGCGGCCACGATCTGCTGGAGGCCGCCACCACCATCGAACGAAACGGACAGATAGGAGGGCATCGAAAATGATCGCCGCATACCGTGAAATTCTGCGCCGCCCGCGCCCCGTCTCCGCGCACCGGCGGATGCCGGTCGGGAACCGCGCGAAGCTGTTCATTCCCTTTGCAGCCCTGCGTGGCTTTGACATCGCGATTCTCACCCGGGAGCAGGAGCGTCTCCTTGTCCCGCGCTCCACGCCCGGCGCGGACCGCGTGGAGGAGCTCTCCCGCAGGCTCGCCGCCCTCAGACGCGGTGACGCGGTGACGATCACGCACTTCGTTCCCGTTCAATATGCCGGAGACGCCGTGCTCGGCGAATATGCCGTGACAGACGGCGTTTTTCTGCGGTTCGAGCCGGAGGAGCGCACGCTTCTTCTGCGGGAGGGACGGGTGGAGCTCGAAAATCTCTGGGAGCTGTTCCCCAGGGACGGAGAGGGGGAGGAGGAGGCGCTCTGACGCTCCGCGCTTTGCCGCCTTCCCCAGCTCCGTGCGCGGCCAATACAGTAAAAACGCACTACCAGAAGCATAGAATTGCGCATTGTGTAATTCCCAAAGCGCGGGTACAATGGAGCTGTGAAAACCGGATGCGGCGCGGGAGCCTTTGCCCGCGGGGCCCGGTCGGGGAAAGGATGGATGCCATATGCTGGAACGCTTTCGCAATCCCCCGGAGAAATACGGGGAGGTCTCCTTTTACTGGTGGGTCGGCGAGCCGCTCGAAAAGGAGCGGCTGCTCTGGCAGCTCAACCAGCTGGAAAACCGCCATATCTGCGCGCTGCAGATCAATTACTGCCACAGCGACTCGGGCGGCAAAAATTACGGCCTGACGATGGACAGCGAGCCCGGCCTCTTCACCGACGAATGGTGGGAGCTGGTCGGCTGGTTCATGGAGGAGTGCAAAAAGCGCGGGATCGCCGTTGCCTTGAGCGACTATACTATCTCCTCGCCCGGACAGGGCTGGTATATGGACGCGATCCTCGAAAAGCATCCGGAGGTCACCGGCAAAAAGCTCGTCTATGAGGACGGGGAGGTCAAAATCAAGACCATTCCCGGCTCTGTGGACCCGATGAACCCGCATCTCGGCGACTACGTCATCGAGGAGTTCTACGGCAAATTCGAGGAGCATTTCCCCGGCGAGGGCGGCAAGGGCCTCGACTTCTTCTTCTCCGACGAGCTCGTCTTCAACATCCGGGGCAACCTCTGGAACGACGGCTTTGCGCAGGAGTTTGAGCGCCGCAAGGGCTACTCCATCGAGCCGCACCTGCTGGCCATCTTCGAGGACGTGGGCGACGAGACGCAGAAGCTCCGCCTCGACTACTACGACGTCATTGTCCAGCTCTGCGAGGAGGGCTATTTCCGGAAGATTTACGAGTGGAACGAGGCGCGCGGCATGACCTTCGGCTGCGACCACGGGGGCCGCGGCCGCGATATCACGGAGTTCGGCGACTACTTCCGCACGCAGCGCTGGACGCAGGGGCCGGGCAACGATCAGCCCGACCTCGCAAGCGACCTCATCAAGTCGAAGGTTTCGAGCTCGATCGCCCATCTCTACCGGAGGCCGCGCACCTGGCTCGAGGGCTACTACGGCAGCGGCTGGGGAACGTCCTCCGCCGCCCTGGCGGACGCCACCTTCCGCAACATCGCCCTCGGCCACAATCTGCTCACGCTTCACGGCCTCTACTATACGACCTATGGCGGCTACTGGGAGTGGGCTCCGCCGTGCAACCATTTCCGCATGCCCTACTGGAAGCACATGGACCGCTTCCTGCTCTGTACCAAGCGGCTGAGCTATCTTTTCAGCAGCGGCGTCCATGTCTGCGACACGGCCGTTCTCTATCCCGTCGCCGCCGTGGAGGGCGGGCTGGACGGGGACGCTTCCGTGAAGGCGGCCTTTGCTGCGGCGGAGGCGCTTTACAGGGGCGGCTATGATTTCGATTTCATCGATTTCGAATCGATCGAGCGCGCGGCCCTGGAAGACGGGCGTCTGTGCGTCTCGGGCGAGGCGTACCGCGCTGTCGTCGTGCCCGCCATGCGCACCATCCGCTATGGGGCGCTGGAGAAGCTCGCGGCCTTCGCCGGGGCCGGCGGGCTCGTCCTCCTCGAGGGAGCGCTGCCGGAGGCCTCCGATCACGCCGGGCGCAGCGACCCGGCGCTGCGCGCTCTTGTGGAGCGGATTGTCTCGCGCTGCGGCCATCCGCAGACGGCGCAGGAAACGCTCGCCGCCGTCCGCGCCGCCTTCCCCGGCGATCTCGGCACAGACAAAGTTCCCTTCCACCTGCACCGGCGCATCGACGGCTGCGACGTGTTCTTCCTCTACGGCGCGAAGGAGGGAACGGTCTGCCGCCTGCGCGGGACGGGCGAGGCGCGTCTCTTCGACCCGTGGACAGGGGAGGAGCGCCCCGTCCCCTGCCTGGAGCAGGACGGGGAGAGCACCCTGCTGCGCCTGCCGCTCGCCGAAACGCAGGCCCAGGTGCTGGTCTTCTCCGGGAAGGGGGAGGCGCTGCGCGAGACGGAGCAGGCGGCCTGGAACGAGCGGCCGGTCGAGGGCGCGTGGGGCTTCGAGCTCCTGCCGACGCTCGACAACCGCTACGGCGACTACGAGCAGCCGCCCTACAAGGGATTCGTGGGCGCGCAGGCCCGCTTTTTCCGCTTCTCGCAGGGGGAGCGCGAAAAGACGGTGACGCGCCTGGAGGAGGCCTATCTGCTCAAGCTCGGCCCGATGCCGCAGCCCGCCGACGATCAGCTCCTCGCCCTCGGCCGGATTGCGCCCGGCACGTCCGTTTCGGTCGGCGGGAAAACGTATGCGTTCTCCGAATATACACCTATGCCGATTTTTATGTCGCCCCGAACGGCTGCGACGCCTGGTCCGGCACGCTGGCCGAGCCGAACCGCGACGGCACCGACGGCCCCTTCGCCACCGTCGAGCGCGCCCGCGACGCCGTCCGCGCCGTCAAGACCAAGCTCTACCGCGATGTTTTCGTTCTCATCCGCGGCGGCGAGTACCGTCTGCGCAAAACGGTCGTCTTTCGCGGCTGCGACGGCCACCACGGCTCCTACCGCGTCGTCTACGCCGCCTATCCCGGCGAGACGCCCGTCTTCTCGTCAGACGTGCCGGTGACCGGCTGGCGCCCCGCGGCGGAGATCCCCGGCCTGCCGGAAGCGTCGCGCGGGCGCGTGTTCGAGGCGCCGATCCCGCCGCTGCCCGGCGGCAAACGGCGGTTTTACACGCTCTACGCGGACGGAAGGCGGCTGACGCGCGCGCACTCGCCGGGCTTTGAGCCGCGGCTCCCGCTTCCGGCCAACGCCGACCTGCCCGATATCGGCGCCCTGCTGCGGTCGGACCGGCACACGCTTTTCTGCCCGCCGGGCGTTCTGCGGGAGTGGGAGAACCCGGAGGACGTCGAGGCCTTTGTCGAGCCCGGCGTCGGCTATGTGACGAACTACCTGCCCCTCCGGCGCGTCGACTGCGCGGAGTGTCTCGCCGAGACGGCCATCCCCGCCACTTATCCCATGGGAAGGGTCGACAGGCATCTCTTCGCCATGGGGAGCGGCTCCTGCCGGCTGGAAAACGCCGTGGATTTTCTCACGGAGCCCGGCAGCTGGGCGGTTGACACACGCCGCGGACGGATCTACTATTACCCCGCAGATGGCAAACCACAGGGCGTCGCCGTTCCCGCCCTCACGGAGTATTTCCGCGTCGACGGCTGCGAGCGCGGCGAGCCGGTGCGCGGCCTGGTGTTTGAGGGCCTCGCCTTCACCCGCGCTGACCGCGACGCGGTGGGGGAGGACGACGTCGGCCTGCAGCACGACTGGGAGCTGTGGGACAAGGGCAACGCCATGGTGCGTTTCCGCGGCGCGGAGGACTGCGCCCTGCGCGGCTGCCGCCTGTACGAGAGCGGCTCGTCCGGCGTGCGGCTCGATCGGATCTGCCGGTCGAACCGGGTGGAGGACAATCTGATCGAGCATGTCGGCGGCACGGGGATTCTCCTGTGCGGCTTCGGCCCCGGCCGCGTGAACGAGAACCGCTGCAACCGCGTCTGCAACAACCACCTTCACCATTGCGGGGAGCTCTGGTATCACGCGAGCGGCATCATGGTCTGGCAGAGCAGCGAAAATCTGGTGAAGCACAATCTGCTCCACCACCTGCCCTACGACTCGATTGTCCTGAGCGGCGTGCGGCCCTACAGCTTCAACGCCTGGGCGCCCAACCGCGAGCTGGAGGGCACCATCCGCCGCGGGGAGATCCCGCCGGACGCCCAGCAGCTCGAGATTCACTCGGCAGAGGAGCTGCACGCGCAGTGGCGGAAAATCGCCCCCTACTATCAGACGAAGAACAATCTGGTGGAGGAAAACGAGATGTTCCTCACCATGCAGCGCATGTTCGACGGAAACGCCGTCTATCTCTCCGACGTGGCCGGCGGGAACGTCATCCGCCGCAACCTCATCCATCACCTCAACGGAATCGGCATGCAGCAGGCCATCCGCACAGACGCCTTCCTCAAGGACACGCTGATCGAGGAAAACATCGTCTGGAACGTCACCGGCGGCGGCATCAACACGAAATACTACGAAAATCATGTTGTCAACAACATCGTCGGCGACGTGCGGGATATCGTCTATGAGAACTCCCGCGGCGAGGAGAAGCGCATGTTCATCGGCTATCTCAGCCTGCTCGACGTCTACGAGCGCGCCAAGATGCCGCCGAACGCCTGCCTGCGCGTGGAGCGCAATATTTTCTATAAGACGGCGGCCCACCAGCCCTTTTTCCGGGAGTCGGTCGTGAACGGGAAGCTCACGCAGGTGCACCTCGAGGAGGCCGACATCGACCGCAATCTCTATTTCGACGAGCAGGCTCCGGACGGCGGCGCGGCACGCCTGGAGTACCACCGCAGCCGCGGCGCGGACGCGCACAGCCTGGCCGCAGACCCGCTGTTTGTGGATCCGCAGAGGGGAGACTTCCGTCTGCGCGAGGGCTCCCCGGCCCTTGAAGCCGGCTTTGTGCCCTTCCCCTGCGGCGAAATGGGCCTGACCGCGGCCTTCCCGGCCCGGTATGACGCGCTCGTGCGGCAGGAGCTGGGGGAGGACTATGACGACTGGGCCCTGCTCGAGCGGCTCTGCGCCCCGAGAGAGAGCCGCACCCTGAGCCAGGAAATTCTCGACAACGTGTGAGGAGGAACATCATGAACTTTCAGGAACGCATGCGTCCCGCCAAGCCCTACTCCGTCTTCGGCCTGAGCGAGGAGGCGTTTATCGTCTGGTGCGGCAGCATCGCACAGGGGGACGACGGCCTTTTTTATCTCTATTTCTCCTTCTGGCCGATGAACAAGGGCCACAACGGCTGGGTCACGCACTCGAAGATCGGCTATGCCACGGCGAAGACGCCGCTCGGACCGTTCACCTACCGCGGGATCGCGCTCTCCGGCGCGGGCGGCGACGCCTGGGACAGGGACTGCGTGCACAATCCCGCCGTCCTGAAGGTGGACGGGGTGTATTATCTCTATTACATGGGCAACTACGGCAACGGCGAGTACTGGGATCACCGCAACCACCAGCGGGTGGGCGTGGCCTGGTCGAAGAAGCCGGAGGGCCCCTTCTGCCGCTTCGATCGCCCAGTGGTGGACGTCACCCCCGGCTCGCACGACTCGCTGCTGACGAGCAACCCCACGGTCTGCGTCGGCGGCGACGGCCGGATCTACATGATGTACAAGGCCGTCTCCGACGAGGGCGAGCTGCCCAAGGGCGGGGCCGTCGTGTGCAGCATGGCCGTCGCCGATCACCCGCTCGGCCCCTTCGTGAAGAGGGGCGGGCCGATCCTCACAAACCCGGAAAATCCCTGGTCGGTCGAGGATCCCTTCGTCTGGTATGAGGACGGCCGCTTCTGGGCCGTGGCGAAGGATTTCCAGGGCTATTTCACGAAAGCCGGGGCGCACTCCGTGGCCCTGTTTGAGTCGCCGGACGGCCTTTCCTGGGAGGTCTCGTGCGACCATCCGCTCGCCTTCCTTCTGGAACTGCACTGGGAGGACGGCACGGTGGAGCCGCTGCAGAACATGGAGCGCCCCCAGATGTGGCTGGACGAAGCCGGCAGGCCGCGGGTGCTGTGCTGCGCCTGCACGCGGCCCGGAGATCCGGAGCGGCTGTACGCCTTCAACGTGCAGATTCCCATTGTGTAAAAGGAGGAGCCTGAGATGATGCTGCATCGAGCTGAGATTGAAAAACCGGTCACCTATTCGTATGAGACGGAGCTGTGCGTCGTGGGCGGCGGCATGGCCGGCATGATCGCCGCCATCGCGGCGGCGCGCCACGGCAGAAAGGTGGTCCTCATGCAGGATCGCCCCGTCCTCGGCGGCAACGCCTCGAGCGAGATCCGCATGTGGATCCGCGGCGCGCACGGGTCGAACATGCGCGAGACGGGCATCCTCGAGGAGATCGCCCTCGAGAATATCTACCGCAACCCCACGCTCAACTTCTCCGTCTGGGATTCCGTCCTCTTCGGCAAGGTCAAATGCGAGAAGAACATCACCCTGATCCTCAACTGCTCCTGCCTCTCGGCGGAGACGGAGAACGGCAGAATCGTCTCCGTGACGGGCTGGCAGACGACGACGCAGACATACCACACCGTGCGCGCGCAGCTCTTTGCCGACTGCTCCGGAGACAGCATTCTCGCCCCGCTGACGGGGGCCGAGTGGCGCATGGGCCGCGAGTCGTGCGAGGAGTTCGGCGAGGATATCGCCCCGCAGCAGAGCGACGCCCGCACCATGGGCATGTCGTGCCTGATCCAGGTGCGCGAGACAGCCCGGCCCACGGCCTATATCCCTCCGGCCTGGGCATACCATTTTAAACAGAAGGATTTCGAGAACAAGATCAATTTTTCCACCCCGCAGAAGTGGAGCAACTGCAACTTCTGGTGGATGGAGCTCGGCGGCCTCGTCGATTCGATCGCCGACACGGAGACGATGCGCGACGAGCTGATCCGCACCGTCTACGGCGTGTGGGACTTTGTGAAAAACGGCGGCGTCTGCGACGCGGCCAACTGGGAGATCGAGTGGATCGGCTTTTTGCCCGGCAAGCGCGAGAGCCGCCGCTATGTCGGCGACCATCTGCTCAACCAGAACGACGTGCGCGCCGAGGGTCGGTTCGACGATCTGATCGCCTACGGCGGCTGGACGATGGATGATCACCACCCCGCCGGCTTCCTCACCACGGAGCCTCCCACCATCTGGCACCCCGCCCCGTCTCCTTACGGCATCCCGTACCGCTGCCTCTATTCGAGGAACATCGAAAACCTCATGTTCGCCGGCCGCAACATCAGCGCCACGCACACAGCGCTCTCTTCCACGCGCGTGATGGCCACCTGCGCCATCATGGGCCAGGCGCTCGGCACGGCGGCGGCCATCGCCCTGCGCGACGGGCTCACGCCGCGCGGCGTGTGGGAAAAGCGCATCCGCGAGCTGCAGCAGACGCTGATTGCCGACGACTGCTACCTGCCGTGGCACCGCCGCGAGACGACGCCCCTCATGGAAGGCGCGCGCCTCGGGGGCACGGGCGACGTCTCCTTCCTCACCGACGGCGTCGAGCGCCCTGTGGACGGCGTGGATCACGCCTATGTCTGCGCGCCCGGCGAGGCGATCACCGTCACCCTGCCGGAACGGACCATGGTCTCGTGCCTGCGCCTTGTGACAGACAGCGACCTCGACCGCCAGACCTTCCCCGAGGGGATCGAGCACAATTTCAGAACCTATCCCATGAAGTGCCACGTCCGCCTCGGCGCGGCCGACGTCTGCGTGCCGAAAACCATCCTGCGGGCCTTCGACGTCTACGCCGACGGCGAGCTCGTGTTCTCTGAGAACAACAACTACCAGCGCCTGGTGCGCGTCCCGATTGACCGCGCGGTCCGCGAGCTCCGCCTGGTTCCCCGGGAGACGTGGGGCTGCCCCGACGTGCGCCTCTACGCCCTCGAGCTGATGGCGTGACGCATCCGCCGCCGAAACAACCGATCATCCCGGAAAGCGAGGAACCAAGATGAACCGCACCACACCCGTCAAGCCGCCCCGCCGCGTGCGGATCGGCCTTTATTCCGCCGGGCTTGCCGCCTATTGGGAGCAATTTCCCGGCCTGCGCCAATGCCTGGAGGGCTACAATCAATTTCTCGAGCGGCGGCTCGCCGCCTTCGGCGAGGTGGCGAACTTCGGCTTCGTCGACACGGAGGACAGGGGCCGCGAGGCGGGAGAGTTCTTCAACCGCGCCAATGTGGACCTGATTTTTCTGCACGCCGCCACCTATTTCACCAGCAGCTGCGTGCTGCCGGTGCACCAGCGCTGCGCCGCTCCCGCCATTGTGCTGAACCTGCAGCCCGCCGCGGAGATGGACTACGCCTCCACCGGCACAGACCGCTGGCTGGCCCAGTGCGTGGCCTGCTCGCTGCCGGAGGCCTCCAACGCCTTCAACCGCGCGCGGCTGCCCTTCCGCTCCGTCAGCGGCCTGCTCGGCCTGGAGGAGACGCCCTCCTTCGCAAAGGCGGATGAGCGCACCGCCGATCGCCCCGAGGCGCAGGACGCCTGGCGGGAGATCGGGCAGTGGTGCGCCGCCGCCTCCGTGCGGGCCGCCCTGCGGGACGCGCGCTTCGGCTTCCTCGGCAACTACTACAGCGGCATGCTCGACATGTACAGCGATTTCACGATGCTTCAGGCGCAGACCGGCGTGCAGCTCGAGGTGCTCGAGATGTGCGATCTCGCCGGAGAGCTGGCCGCCGTCACGCCGGAGCAGCTGCGCGAAAAGGAGGAGCAGATCGCGGACTTCTTCACCATCTCCGGCGACTCCCCGAGCGACCCCATCGCCCGCAGGCCCACGGCGGAGCAGCTCGCGTGGTCGGCCCGCGTGGCCGCCGCCCAGGAGGCTCTCGTGCGCAGCCGCGGCCTGGACGCTCTGGCCTACTACTACCACGGCCGTGACGGCAACGAATACGAGAGGCTGCAAAGCGGTTTCATCGTCGGCCACTCGCTGCTCACGGCGGCGGGGATCCCCTGCGCGGGCGAGGGCGACGTGAAGACGGCGATCGCCATGAAAATCTGCGACGTGGCGGGCAAGGGCGGCAGCTTCTGCGAGATTGTCGCCTCCGATTTCAACCGCGGCACCATGATCATCGGCCACGACGGCCCCTTCCACATCGCGATCGCCAAGGAGAAGCCGATCCTGCGCGGGATGGGCGTCTGCCACGGCAAGCGCGGCAGCGGCGTCTCGGTGGAGGCCAAGGTGCGCCCCGGCCCCGTCACCACCCTCGGCGTGACGCAGACGGCGGACGGCAGGCTCAAGCTCAACATCAGCGAGGGCGAGGCGATCGACGCCCCGATCCTCATGAACGGCAACACCTCCACGCACGTCCGCTTCTCCCGGCCCCCGGCCGCCTATATGGACGCCTGGTTCCGCGAGGCCCCCACGCACCACTGCGCGCTGAGCGTCGGCCACAACGCCTCCCTGTTTCGCAAGGTGGCGGAGCTGCTGGAGCTGCCCTGCGCCGTGTTCTGAGCGCGGGCGGAAGCTCTGCGCAAATCGAACCGCTGAAACCGAAACAGAAAAAACCGGAGCCGGCTTGAGGATGCATCTCTCAAGCCGGCTCCGGGTTTTGCGCGCTGGGGCCTGCGCGGATTGCCGCGGCTTCAGCAAGGCGGCTGCCGGCGGGCTCTCAGCAGTTGCCCGTATACACAAACGCCAGGTTTTCCCGCGCGGCCCCGGCCAGCCGGTAAACCGTCTCCACCGGCGTGGGCGGGCGGTCGAGCATGCGGTGGCGCGGGAAGAAGCGGGAGACGTGCAGCGGGATATCCGGGCTGATGGAGGCCAGCCAGGCGGAGAGCGCGCGCATCTCCTCCTCGCCGTCGTTTTCGCCGGGCACGATCAGCGTCGTCACCTCCACATGACAAGCCTGCGCCGCCAGGGCGATGGAGCGTTTGACGGTTTCCAGGTCGCCCCCCAGCCTGCGGTACCAGCTCTCGGTGAAGCCCTTGAGGTCGATGTTCACCGCGTCGAGGAGCGGCAGCAGCTCCCGCCACGGGCCCTCCGCGGCGGTGCCGTTTGTGACGAGCACGTTGCACAGGCCGGCCTGCCTTGCCAGGCGGGCGCAGTCGCGCACATACTCATAGCCGACGAGAGGCTCGTTGTACGTATAGGCCAGGCCGATGTTTCCCCGCCCGCGCAGCTGCTCCGCCGTGTGCACGAGCGTTTCGGGCGGGCAGTCGCGCGCGGGGAGCTCCGGTCCGGCCGCAGCGATTTCGGCGTTCTGGCAGAACGGGCAGCTCAGGTTGCAGCCGAAGCTGCCTGCGGAGAGCACCAGGCTGCCCGGGCGGAAGCGGCGCAGCGGCTTTTTCTCGATCGGATCGAGAGCCAGAGAGGTCAGCTTTCCGTAGTTGAGCGGGACGACGGCGCCGCCGCGGTTCCCCCGCGCCCGGCACAGGCCGGTCTGTCCCTCGCCGAGCAGGCAGCGGTGAAAGCAGAGCTCGCAGCGAATCTTCATCGGTGACGCACCACCTCGAAGCGCTCGAGCGTGTACGGCTCACCGGCGCCGATCCGGCCCTTTTTGCGCGCGCTGTCCAGCTGCTCGGCGACGGTGTCCACGCCGTCGAGATCCGGCAGCAGCAGGCCGCGCCTTCCGCCGCAGGAGACGATCACGCCGTAGCGCTTCGGGTCGAGCTCGTCCGGGGAGGAGACGGGCTGCGGCTCGCCGAGCACGTCCACGCTGTAGGTGAGGCTGTCGAGCTCGCCGGGGCGCACGGGCGGAAAGCGCGGATCGTGCAGGCCGGCGGAAACGGCGTTGCGCACAATCTCCAGCGCCACGCTTTCCTGCGTGGGCGAAATGGTGCCGATGCAGCCGCGCAGCCGTCCGCCCGTGTGCAGCGAGACGAAGGCGCCGGCCGCGTGCTCCGTCAGCGCCTCGGGCAGGTTTGCGGGCAGACGTTCGAGCTCCCGGCCGGTGCGCACGCGCGTCTCGAGCGAGAGACGGGCCAGGCGCACCCACTCGTCCTCGTTCGCCCGCTGCTCCTCGAGGCGGGCGCGCAGCAGGGCGTCGCAGGCGGCGGCAAAGCGCCGCGTTTCGTCCCGGCCCGTCACGGGGAAGACGGCCACGGCATAGCCGACGCCGAAGGTGCCCTCGTGGCTGAGCAGGCGCGGGGAGACGGCCAGTCCGTCGAGGAAGCCGGCCATGATTTGGAACGAGCGCAGGCCGCACTCCGCCGCCCGCTCGCAGAGGGCGTCCTCCATCGTGAGGAAGCGCAGAAAATCGCCGGAGGCCATGGCCCGCGTCACCGCCTCGTCGAAGACGGGCCCCTCCTGCGCAAAGCCGTAGGGGCCGTCCTCCCGCAGCTTGTGGGAGAGATCGCCGCTGGCCACAAACACGGCCCGCCTGCCGAGCGTCTCCACGGCCCGGGCCGCGCATTGGCCCAGCCGGTAGTGCTCCAGGGGCGAAAAGCCGGACAGTCCCATGCGCACGATGGGACAGCTCACGCCCGCCTCGCGCAGATAGCGAAGCGGGATCACCACGCCGTGGTCGAGGCGCGGGTCGCGCTCGCCGAGCGTGCCGGCCTCGAGGCCCTCGAGCTGCGCCAGGCGCACGATCTCGTCGCGCAGGGCGGCGTCGTAGCCGGTCTCCACGCGCACCTGCGGCGCGCCGAAGGCGCTCATGTCGCCCGAGGCCCCCGTTCCGGGCGAGAGGTGAAAGTAATCCCCGTATAAAATGGTGTGCGGCGAGGAGACGAGAAGCACGTCCGGCTTCCAGGCCGCCGCCTGCGCGGCCGCGGCCCGCATGGCCTGCTGTGTGGCTTCAATTTCCCGCTCCCGGCCCCTGCCTACCTCCGGCAGGAGAATGGGCGGATGCGGCGTGATGATGGCGCCCAGAATCGACATCGCGGTCACTCCCTTCCGATTCCGTCCGGCAATGCGCCGGCCGTCTGTGCGTGGATGCTCTTTCTATCCCTATTATAAGGAAAGAAGGCGTTTTCCGCAAGGCGCGCGGCAGAGCGATTTCGCCTTCCCGCGCCGCCCGGTCCCGGCAAAGTCCGGCTTGTTTTGCTTGTCATTTTCGCGTATGTGTAGTAAAATGGGTGATACAATATCGACAGACCGGACCAGCCGCGCCCGGGAAACAGAGGGAATGCCATGCCGGAAATCAAGATTTACGTCGTCTGCCACAAGCCGTTCGAGGTGCCGCGCCACCCGTTTCTGTTCCCGATCCAGGTGGGGGCCGCCCTCACGGAGAGCCGCTTCCCCGGCATGCTGTACGACGACGAGGGCGACTCGATCTCGGAAAAGAACCGCTCGTATTGCGAGCTGACGGCCCAGTACTGGGCGTGGAAGAACGACGCGGCGAACTGGCAGGGGATTTTCCACTACCGGCGCTATCTGTCCTTCGACGCGCGCTCGCGTGCGCGGGCCGTGGGGGAGCGCTTCGGCCGGGCGTACCGCGTGCTCGACCGCCCGAGCGGGGAGGTCCTTCGCCGCGCCGGCTACGAGCCGCGGGAGCTTCTGCGCTTTCTCGATCACTTCGACGCAGTCGCCCCCGTGCCGGAGGAGATGGGGCTTTCCGCCGTGCGCCAGTATGAGACGGCCCCTCACCACCACGCCGCCGATCTGGCGATCGTCCGCGACCTGCTGCGGCAGGGAGACCCGCGCCTGCTGCGCGCCGCGGAGACATATCTGAACGGGACGAGCCTTTACTTCGGCAACCTCTTCCTCATGCGCAGGCCCCTCTTCGAGGCCTACAGCGCATGGCTGTTTTCCCTGCTCGCGCGGTACGACGGGCAAAAGGACGTCTCCGGCTATACGCCGCAGGCGCTGCGGGTGGACGGCTATCTGGCCGAGCGGCTCCTCGGCGTCTATCTGACGTATCTGAAGGGAGAGGGGGCGGCCGTGGCCCATGTGCCGCGCCTGCACTTCGCGGGGCTGGAGGGCCGCTGGCCATACCTGAAAAAGCGGGCGGAGACGGTTCTGCTGCCGCCGGGCAGCGCGCGACGGAACGCGGCGCGCCGTCTGCTGCGAAAGATTTGAGATCAGGAGGTTCACCATGACGCTGATTGCTTCAACCTGGTACAAGCTGAAAAAACACCGCTTCCTCTTCGAGGAGCTTGTCAAACGCGATTTTCAGAAAAAATACAAGCGCACGATTCTCGGCATGCTGTGGAGTCTGTTGTCTCCGCTGTTCATGCTCACGGTGATGGCGCTCGTCTTCACCCAGTTCTTCGGCCGCTCCACGCCGCACTACATCGTTTACATGTTCGCGGGCAACCTCGTGTACAGCTATTTCAAGGATGCCACCTCGGGCGGTATGGGCTCGCTGATGGCGAACGCCGGTATCTTCACCAAGGTGAACGTGCCCAAATACCTCTTTCTGCTCTCGCGCAACGTGTCCGCTCTCATCAATTTTGCTCTCACCCTGGTCATTTTCTTTCTTTTCGTCGCCATCGACGGCATCGCCTTCTCGTGGAGGTTTTTCCTGCTGCTCTACCCAATCGTTTGCCTGGTGGTGTTCAACATCGGCGTGGGCCTGATTCTCTCCGCGATGTTCGTCGTCTTCCGCGATATCCAGTATCTCTATGATATCTTCACCCTGGCCCTCATGTACTTCTCCGCCATCTTCTACACGATCGACTCCTATGCTCAGAACTTCCAGATCCTGTTCTATCTCAATCCGGTGTTTGTCTACATCACATATTTCCGGCGGATTGTGATCGAGGGCACGATCCCGGGCGTCTATATCCACGGCCTGTGTGCTCTGTATGCCCTGGTGGCCCTGCTCATCGGCGGGTTCATCTACCGCAAATACAACTACCGCTTCCTGTACTATGTCTGATTCGGAGGAATGCCCTGTGAACGCAATTGAGCTCAACGATGTCGCGATCCGTTACATGGTCGGCGATTTCAAGGAGATCGGCATGAAGGAATACGTGGTGCGCCGCCTCAAGCGGGACTACCACGTCAAGGAGTTCTGGGCCGTGGACGGCGTGACGTTCAGCCTGGAAAAGGGCAGCATGCTCGGCATCATCGGCAGCAACGGCGCGGGCAAATCGACGCTGCTCAAGGTGATCACCGGCATCATGGAGCCGACGCGCGGCAAGGTGAAGGTGAACGGCACCATCGCCGCCCTGCTCGAGCTCGCCTCCGGCTTCGACGGCGACCTGACGGTGCGCGAGAACACCTATCTGCGCGGGGCCATGCTGGGCTACACGCGCGCCTATATGAACGAAATGTACGGCAGCATCATCGAGTTTGCCGAGCTCGAGGAGTTTCAGGATCGCCCGTTCAAGCAGCTGTCGTCCGGCATGAAGTCGCGACTTGCCTTCTCCATCGCCAGCCTGGTCAAGCCGGAGATCCTCATCCTCGACGAGGTGCTCTCCGTCGGCGACGGCGCCTTCCGCAAAAAGAGCGAGGAGAAGATGCGCGAGATCATCGGCGGCGGGGCGACCACCATCCTCGTTTCTCACTCCACCTCGCAGATCCGTGAGATGTGCGACAAGGTGCTCTGGCTCGACCGCGGCAAGCAGATTGCCTTCGGCGACACGCCGGAGATTCTGGACCGCTATGAGGAGTTCCTGGCAAAAAAAGCAAAGAAAAAGTGATGACGCAGCGTCTTCCCGATGTACAAGAAGCAGCGATCGAAACGCGCCGCGGAGGTTTGGCCTCCGCGGCGCGTTCTTCGTCTGAGAGAGAATTTTATTTTGGTTCTGTCAAGGCAGCGACGCTATTTTGGAAGCGACGTTACGGCAGACTGCTGCGGAAGATTGTCACGAAACGGCGCCGATCTCCTGCAGCACCCTGAGCGTGTTCGGGAACGTTTTCTGTGAGATGGGATAGCTCTCTCCCCGCAGATACAGCTGTTCGTGATCCGGAAGCTGAAGAACGGTGCGCAGCGCGCTGTCCTCCGCTATGGAGACGGGCAGGGAGGAATCCCCCTGGTACGTCAGGCTCAGTTCAACGTCATAGTCGTTCCAGTAGTAGTTGGTCAGCGCGTTCCCGGAGAGGTAATCCGCCTGCAGCGCCTCCACCAGCGCCGCGCGCTCATGGACGTCAAGGGAAACGGATTGGTAATCGCCGCCCTCGTTTATGTCATAGAGGGAAACAGAGTCGAAGCTCTCCGATGTCAGGAGGAAACAGTCAATTTTGTTTTCAAGAATTTCCGGCAGGGTCGAGAGCTCCTGTATCTTTTTCTCATAGTCTGCGGGGAACCCTGTGCTGTAGAAGCGCCGGCGAAGGACGGAGCCGTCCTTGAGCATGTAGGATACCTCGAAGGAACTGCCCTCAGACATCGGGTAGAGCGGCCCCATCGTCTGATAGCAGTCAATAATATCCTGATGCAGGGCGATGACTTTTTCAATGTTTTCCTGCTGGCTCGCTATCGAAAGCTGGGTGTTGTAGCCGGTCAGGATTCCCCGCTCGTCGATGGTGTGCAGCATAATGGTATGTTCTGTCCCATAGCTGGTCGAAAAGGTTACGGTCTGTACCTCATCTGCGGCGGGAATGCGGTTGGTGTATCCAAAGCAGCCTGTCGCACAGACGAGATAGAAGGCCACAAACAATCCTGCCACCACCGCATAGGCACGCATGGTTTTCCAGATGCCTTTCACGCCGCGCCGGTAGACGGCTTCCATCGCCAGATGGGCAAGAAAGGCTCCGAGAAGGGCGCTGAAAAGGAAGGGGAAGTAGGGATAAATGCTGTGGACAAGCAGCCCGAGCATCATGCCGAAGCAGGCCGAGACCATGAAGCGGATCAGCACACGGGGAATGGGGAAGGCGAAAGCGTTCTCCGCAGATTCGCTCGGGCGCCGGCGGTAAAGAAGGACGCCGGCTGTGAGCAGGACGGCGGCATAGAGGAACCACCAAAGCAGCACCGAGGCGGTCACGGTGTGGGAGAGGATGATCGCGCCGAGAAAGGGATTCATGGCGCGGTAGAGGAACATGGGAACGCTGTCTCCCGCATAGCCCGGAAGAGCTGTTTCCACATAGCTGGTGGAGAGCAGAACGAGAAGCGGCAGCCCGGCGCAGAAAGCAACGGTGCTGATGACCGCGTCGAACACAGTGCCGCAGCAGACGAGGAAAAAGATCATCAGCCCAAGCAGGGCCAGCGTGTCAAGCAGAAGAAAGAAGATCCGCAGCCAGAGAGCGCCGAGTTCCAGGGGCTCCTGCAGCGGCACGCCGAAAATCAGGAGTATCAGGAGGCAGAGCAGCTCCATCGCCAGCAGCGGTACGGCAAGCGCCGTGACTTCCGCGGCCAGCCGGCCGAGAAGCAGATTTTCCCGGCGTACAGGCAGGGAGTGGAAGAGATCCACGCTGCGTTTGTCATGTAGATAGCGGAACAGCGACACGGTGAAAATCAGGGCGAACAGCCATAGAAGCGGCAGGATAAACCAAGGCATGCTTGCGTTGAGGTAGTTGTCGGCTTGCCGGGCCATGTATTCGGTCTGCGTCATGTCAGGCGTGTAGAGCGGGAAATTGGTTTTTGCCTGGGCCAGGGTGAAGATCAGCAAAAGCGGCAGGGCGACTGCCAAAATTGCCGTGTATAGCAGAGTAACGCCGCGGATCTGCCGCAGGGCCGTGCGGTACGACTGGAAAAATCCGCCCGGCTTAGGAGAGAATGTTGTCGATGTCATATCCGGCAGCCTCCATTTCACTGATGAATACCTCCTCGAGCGTCAGCGGGAGCAGCTCGGAGAAGGTGGGATTGAGTTCGCTGAGCTTCGCAAGGATCTCCTCCTGCGAACCGCGGGCCACGAAGTCGACCAGAGAGCCCTGGGTGCGCAGTGTCACAAGGTTGAAGCGATCGAACACCGAACGGTCCGGCATGGGCCGGAATACGGCCTGCACGCGGCTGATACCGAGCTTGAGCTCGTCGAGCTCGCGGTCGAAGATGACGCCTCCCCTGTGGAACAGGCCCACATGATCGCAAATGTCCTCGAGCTCGCGCAGATTGTGCGAGGCGATGACGACCGTCATGCCGCGATCGGAGACCTCGCCGGAGAGAATGCGCTTGAGCAGCTGGCGCATGACCGGGTCGAGGCCGTCAAAGATCTCGTCCAGCAGCAGGTGCGTGGGCCTTGCGCCGAGCGCGCAGAGAATGGCCGCCTGCCGCTGCATGCCCTTGGACATGTTGAGGATCCGCTGCTTGGTGTCCAGCGGGAAGCAGGAGCACAGGTAGGAAAAGCGCTCCTTGTCCCAGTGCGGATAGGTGTGGGAAAAGAGGTCGGCCATGTCGAGCAGGGTGGCCGTCCGGGGGAAGAAGGGGTAGTCGGAGATAAAGCAGACGTTCTCCTTCACGGAGAGGTTCTCAAACGGCTCGCCGCCGTCGATGAGGACGCTGCCGGCGTCGGGCCGGTAGACGCCCGCGGCGGTGCGCAGAAAAGTGGATTTGCCCGCGCCGTTGCTGCCGACGAGGCCGAAAATGGAGCCGCTGTCCACCTGAAAGCTGATGTTGTCCAGCGCGGTGACGGCCCCGAAGCGCTTGGTAAGTCCTTTGACGTCGATCATGTCGCTTCGCCTCCTGTCAGAATGTGTTCTACGAGCGCGCGGATCTCCTCCGGGCTCACGGCGTTCTCAAGCGCTTCCCGGACGGCTGTTTTAAGCGCCTGTTCGGCCTCGCGCTTCTTTTTCGAGGCTTCCCCGCCCAGATCGCAGAGGAACGAGCCCTTGCCCGGCACGGAGCAGATGTAGCCGTCGTGCTCGAGCAGCTGATACGCCTTCTGCACGGTGTTCGGGTTGACGCCCAGCTCCTGCGCGAGCGAGCGCACAGAGGGGAGCTGCTCGCCGGGGAGCATCGCGCCGAGTGCGGAGAGGCGAACGATGCCCTCGTAGAGCTGCTCGTAGATGGGGATTCTGCTCTTGTAGTCGAGTAGAATCATCGCTGCGGCCTCCTTTGTGTGGTACAGTTGCGGCACAGCTTTCCGCGGCGAGCCGCCTGCCCGCTGCCGCGCCCTTCCGGCGTTTGCCGGGGGAGCGGCGCGCTGCATGAGCCGCGCTGCATGTGCCAAAACTGTATGAAGTGTGTGTATCTGTACTATTCTGTTTAGTACAGTTAAAGCATAACACGGCGCGCCCTCCCTGTCAAGCGGGAAATTGTGAACTTTTTCCCGCGCGGCGGCGCTCACGCGGAGGAGGCGTCCGCGCGGGCGGGGAAGAGAGGCGGCAGCACGCCGGAGCGCAGCAGGATCTGGTGCAGCAGAAGGAGGAGCAGGCAGTAGACGAGCAGCCACAGGCTCTGCGCCACCAGAGAGCCGTAGAGCGCGGCGAGGAGGACGAGCGGGTGCACGCGCACGAGAGAGGAGACGAGCTTCGGCTCGACGATCTGCCGCACCGCGCCGATCAGCAGCCAGCCGAGCAGCAGGGCGCAGCAGGCCGGCCAGTTCCCGAGCAGCGCGGCCACCAGGGCCGCGGGCAGATAGACGAGGCCCGGGCCGAGCACGGGCAGCAGATCGGCCAGCCCCGCCAGCAGGCTTAGCAGCAGCGGATACGGCAGGCCCAGGAGCAGAAACAGCAGCAGCGTCTCCAGGGCGGTGAGGGCGCACAGCAGCAGATAGGAGGCGATCCACCGTCCGCCCAGCGACGCCCCGTGACGGCCCGCCTCCCGCAGGCAGGCCTCGCCCCGCTCGCTGAGCAGGGAGCGCAGGCCGGCGCGCAGGGCGTCCCCGTCGCGGGAAAAGAAGTAGGTGGACGCCACCAGCACCACGAGCATCGTCAGTACGGCGGGCAGAGAGGTGAGAAACGACACGGCCCCGCCCGCAATAGCGGAGAGCACGCCCGCCCCGGACTGCAAAAACGAGAGCAGCTGCCTCTCGTTCTGCGCGAGCAGGGCGGCGTCCGGCGGAAATCCGCCCAGGCGCTCGGAGAGCTGGGAGAGCAGCTCGTGCAGCGGCCCGGCCAGCACGCCGAAATCCATGGAGGGCAGGCGGGCCGCGAGGCTCAGCAGCTCAGAGGCCAGCCAGGACAGCAGCAGCCAGAGCAGGCCGAGCAGGACGAGGTAGACGGCCGCCGTGGCGCAGGCCGCCGCTGCCCCGGGGCGCAGCCGCAGCCGCGATTGCAGCAGGCGGCGCAGCGGCCGCAGCAGCAGAGAGAGGCACAGCCCCGCCAGAAAGGGCAGCAAAAACGGCAGGGCCGCGCGAAAGAGCAGAAAGGCGGCGGTATAGGCGGCCCAGAACACGGCGTGCGGCCTCAGGCGGCGCAGAGCCTCGCGCTGCAGCATGGCGATTCCTCCCCGGTGTCTTGGGCAACACCGCAAAATTCGCGTCTGGCGGCTCAGGCGGTGTTGCCTTGTTCTTTCCCATTCATATGCGCGGCCTGCCGTTTTATCCGGGGAAGAGCGGCCCCGGGCGGCGGCTGGGATGAAATTTTTCCGCGCCGCGCCGAAAAGGCCCGCCTGTCCGGCGAGGCTGCCCGCGACTTTTCGAATCCGCTCCGCCGCCCGCGGGAGCGGGAGAGGCCCAGGGCGGCGCCGCCTCAAAATTTTTCTTTACTTTACTTTGATAATGTGATACGATATCAAACGGATCACGCCGAGGCATTCGGCTGTCCTATTTCCCAAAACATGCGCGCCACCCGGCGCGACAGGAAGGAAGCGGAACAAAATGAGAAAAATTGCGGCATTTTTGCTTGCGGCTCTGATGGCGCTCTCCACGGCGGCCTGCTCGGAGAGCGGCGAGACCAACAGCGCGGCGGCCGGCGGCGACGCGGCGAGCGTGGCGGACGACACGGCTGGCACTGCAAATGACGGCGCGGACGACGCGGCCGGCGACACGGCGGACGAAGGCGGCGAGGCTGCCGACGACTCCTGGGACAAGATTGTCGAGAAGGGCGAGATCGTCCTCGGCATGGACGACGCGTTCCCGCCCATGGGCTACACCGACACCACGACGGGCGAGATCATCGGCTTTGACGTCGACGTGGCCACCGAGGTCTTCAGCCGTCTCGGCGTGGAGCTCAAGCTCCAGCCGATCGAGTGGAGCACCAAGGAGATGGAGCTCGACGGCGGCAACGTCGATCTGCTCTGGAACGGCTACAGCTATACCGACGAGCGCGCGGAGGCGCAGACGCTGAGCGACGCTTACATGAAGAACAACCAGGTCATTCTCGTCAAGGAGGAATCCTCCTACCAGACGATGGAGGATCTGGCCGGCAAGAGCCTGGGCGTGCAGTCCGACTCCTCCGCGGAGTCCGCGCTTGAGAGCGAGGAGGCTACGGAGTTCCGCGAGTCCCTCGGCGAGATCGTTCCCATCGACGACTACAGCAAGGCCATTCTCGAGATCAAGAACGGCCTGATTGAGGCCATCGCGATCGACGAGGTCGTGGCGCGCTTCTATCTGACGAACGAGCCCGGCGCGTACCGCATCCTCGAGAACGAGGACGGCACCGTTCAGTCGCTGGCGGTGGAGGACTACGTGATTGGCTTCCGCAAGGGCGATCAGGCTCTCTGCGACAAGGTCAACGAGACGCTCAAGGAGATGAAGGCCGACGGCAAGCTGGCCGAGATCTCCGAGAAGTGGTTCGGTGAGGACGTCACCACCATCGAGGCGTAAGCAGCGCAGGCACACCGGGAACCTGTCTCCGGAGCTCCGGGGGCAGGTTCCTTTTTGCGCCCGCCGCTTTTTCCCTTTATCGCACTAGATCAAAGAAAGATTAGTATTGTAAAGTCCTGTCGATTCCGGTATAATAAAACGAGTGACTGCGCCGCGGGAGGCTGTCCGCCGCGGCGCGCAATCTGCCCGCAGGGCAATGAAGAGGAGTGGATGAATCTTGGATCCCGAGACCCTTGCCAGCCTGACAACGCTGCTGCGGCAGATGGGGGAGGGCACGCTCAGCACGCTGCTGATTTTCGCGCTGACGCTGCTGTTCTCGCTCCCGCTGGGGCTTTTGATCTCCTTCGGCCGCCGGAGCAAGTATAAGATCGTCAGCATTCCCATGCGCTTTTACATTCTCATCATGCGCGGCACGCCGCTCATGCTGCAGCTGTTCTTCGTCTTCTACGGCCTCAACCCGCTCTTCGGCATCCAGCCGCAGCGCATGCAGGCCGCCGTCATCGCCTTCGTCCTCAACTACGCGGCCTACTTCGCGGAGATCTACCGCGGCGGCATCGAGTCGATCCCCGAGGGCCAGTATGAGGCGGGCAAGGTGCTCGGCTTCACGCGCGGGCAGACCTTCTTCCACATCGTGCTGCCCCAGGTGATCAAGCGCATCCTGCCGCCGATGGGCAACGAGTTTATCACCCTGGTGAAGGATACCTCGCTGGCCCAGGTCATCGCGGTGCAGGAGCTCATGCACGTGACGGAGAAGTTCGCGAGCTCCGACGTCTCGACCGTGCCGTTCTTCGTGGCGGCCGTGTTCTATCTGGTGATGAACGGCGTCGTCACGCGCTGCTTCACGGTGGCGGAGAAGAAATTCGCCTATTATCGCTGAGGAGGGGACGGCAGTGTCTAAGGAAATGGTATCGGCCCAAAACATCCGCAAGAGCTTCGGCGGCCAGCCGGTGCTCAAGGGAATCTCCTGCTCCGTGCACCAGGGCGAGGTTCTGGCCATCATCGGCCCCTCCGGCTCCGGCAAGAGCACCCTGCTGCGCTGCATCACGCAGCTCGAGCAGATCGACGGCGGCTCCATCACCATCTGCGGCGAGGAGCTGGCCAGGGAGGAGGACGGCAAGGCCGTCTACGCCGACCGCAAGACGTGCGTGCGCATCGGCCTGCACCTCGGCCTCGTCTTCCAGAATTTCAATCTTTTCCCGCATTTCAGCGTGCTGCGCAACATCACGGAGGCCCCCGTGCGCGTGCTCAAAAAGAGCCGCGGGGAGGCCGAGGAGACGGCGCGCGCCCTGCTCAAAAAGATGGGCCTCTCGGACAAGGAGAGCGCCTATCCCTGCCAGCTCTCCGGCGGCCAGCAGCAGCGCGTCTCCATTGCCCGCGCGCTGGCGATGAGCCCCGATATTCTCTTTTTCGACGAGCCCACCAGCGCCCTCGACCCGGAGCTGACGGGAGAGATCCTGCGCGTGATCCGCGAGCTGGCGGCGGAGCACATGACGATGGTCGTCGTCACCCACGAGATGAAATTTGCCCGCGACGTCGCCGACCGCGTGATCTTTATGGACGGCGGCGTGATCGTCGAGCAGGGCAACGCCGAGGAGGTCTTCGGCAACACGCAGAACGAGCGCCTCAAAACCTTCCTCGCCCGCTACAACGAGGGCTGAGCGCTCCTTCGCTCCGCTCTGCCGGGGTGCGGCCTGTCCGCCCGGCAATCAAATCGAACGCAAAAAACCGGAGTTCTGTCCGGGCCAGAGATGGCCGGGAGGAACTCCGGTTTTTTATGCCTGCTTGTTTCGCGCCGCGCTGTCCCTTCAGGCGAGCGCCAGCTTCGGCCCGCGCAGGACGGCGGCGCTCTGGGGGGCCTTGCGGGCCGCGCCGCGCAGCGACTCGAGGATCAGCTCGTGGCCCTTCTCGTTCGGGTGGATGCCGTCCTCGCAGAGCAGCTCCTCATAGTGGCTGCGCTCGAGGAAGCGGCTGCTGATGTCCAGCAGGAGAGCGCCCTCCTGCATCGCCACACGGCACACGGCGAGGTTGTACATCTCGTGCCAGCGGTAGATGCGCTCGATGTCGCCGAGCCACAGCAGGATGTTCTCCACGTTCTCGCCCTGGGTGAACCAGTTGAAGTAGCGGTGGGCGTCGATCGGCGGCAGCGTGAGCAGGACGGGCTCGCCGCCGTGGGCGCGCGTGTAGCGCACCAGCTCGCGGTATTCGCGCTCAAACACCTCGAGCGGCGTCTTCGCCAGGTGCTCGCCGTGCGGATCCTCCGCGATGGCGTGCCAATCGAAGTCGCAGTCGTTTCCGCCGAACTCGAAAACGGTGAAATCGTAGGAGGAGAGCTCGGCGGCGTGGCGCTCGAGAATCTCCCTTCCCCTGGTGATGGTGCAGCCGAACTTGGAATAGTTGGTCACCGTCAGGTTTTCCTCAGACTCGATCGAGGACGCGAAGCAGTCCTTGATCACCCTGTATTTTTTGCGGATGCTGTCAAACACCACGCCCTTGGCAACAGAATCTCCAAACAGACACACAGAACAGCTCATCACAGCCTCCTTCTCCCCCGTGCGCGGGGGAACGGCACAGCCTGCTTCCGGGGAGGAAGAACAGGCAATTGACTTTATACCATCTAGTATTAAATACTATATCTTATTATTTCCAAAATGTCAATGACTATACAAAGAAATTCACGCCAAGTTTACAAACCGTTTTCTTTTGCCGCCCGGCCCGCGCAGCGCGCTGCCTCTTGCCTGCCGCGCCTTCGTTTGCTATGATAGAGCACAGAACACACCGCGAAGGAGGAGATCTGCAATGGCAAAGCTGGTGCTGGTGGAGGACGACGAGGTCCTGCGCCGCGAACTGAAGCTGCTGCTGGAAACATACGGCTATGAATGCGCCGCCCCCACGGATTTCTGCGGGATGCCGGAGGCGATCCTGCGGGAAAACCCCGATCTCGTGCTGCTCGATCTCACGCTGCCCGGCAAGGACGGCTACAGCATCTGCCGCGAGCTGCGGCTTGTCTCCCGCGTGCCGGTCATCGTGCTCACAAGCCGGGACACGGAGGCCGACGAGCTGCTGAGCATGAGCTTCGGGGCGGACGACTTCATCGCCAAGCCCTTCAACCGCCAGATCCTGCTGGCGCACACGGCCGCCGTGCTCAAGCGCAGCGGCCTGCAGGCGGGCAGCGTCACGCACCGGGGCGTCACCTTCGATCCGGCCCGCGGCACGGTCGCCTTCGAGGGCCGCGAGGCGGAGCTGACGAAGAACGAGGGTAAGATTCTCTCGCTGCTCTTCCGCAGCGCCGGGTGCGTCGTCTCCCGCGAGGAGCTGATGAACGAGCTGTGGCAGTCGGATGAGTTTGTCGACGACAACACGCTCACCGTCAACATGAACCGCCTGCGGCGCAAGCTCGAGGAGATCGGCGTGCGCGATTTCCTCGTCACGCGCCGCGGCAAGGGGTATGCGATATGAGCTTTCTGCGTTTTTTGGGCGGCAAGTGGCTGTTCCTGCTGGTCTCTCTGGGCACGGCCTTGTTCTGCGGGATGCTCCTCTCGGGCCTGGGAGCGGACGGATACGCCGCCTTCTTCGTCAGCGGCGTCTTTGTGGCGGGCCTTCTGGCCGCCCTGCTGCTGGAATATCTGCAAAAGCGCCGCTTTTATCAGGAGCTGGCGCGCAATCTGCAGGCCATCGACCGCAAATATCTGCTGCCGGACACGCTCGACGAGCCCGATTTCCCCGAGGGGAGGCTGTGCTGGCGCGCCCTGTGCGAGGCGGGCAAGAGCATGCACGACGAGGTGGCCGCCTGCCGCCGCGCGCAGGAGGAATACCGCGAGTATGTGGAAACCTGGGTGCACGAGGTCAAAACGCCGATCGCCTCGGCTCTGCTGCTGGTGGAGAACCACCCCGGCGAGATTTCGCGCCCGCTGACCCGCGAGCTGCGGCGCATCGACGCCCTGGTGGAGCAGTCGATGTTCTACGCCCGCAGCCGCCAGGTGGAGAAGGACTTTCTGCTGCGCCGCGTCACGCTCGGGGAGCTGGTCTCCTCCGTGCTGCGCCGCAACGCGGATCTGCTCATCGAGAGCCGCGCCGCCGTGGAGCGGGAGAATCTCGGGCTGCCCGTGGCCGCCGACCAGAAATGGATCGACTTCATTCTCACCCAGCTTGTCACAAACGCCGTCAAATATGCGGGCGAGGGCCTGCGCCTGCGCTTTTCCGGCGCAGAGGAGCCGGAGTGCGTCGTGCTCACGGTGAGCGACAACGGGCCGGGCATCCCGCCGGAGGATCTGCCGCGCGTCTGCGACAAGGGCTTCACCGGGCAGAACGGGCGCTCCGGCTCGCGCGCGAGCGGGATGGGGCTCTATCTGTGCCGCGTTCTGTGCGGGAAGATGGAGGTCGGCTTCTCGGTTGCCTCGCCGCCGGGTGGGGGCACGAGCGTCTCCCTCCGCTTTCCGCGCAGCAGCCTGATCGAGGGCGTATGTTACGAAAGTGTAAGAAAACGGTAAGCCGGGATCGATGGAAAAGGCGGGCGCCGGTCTGCTACAATGAGAGCATCAGGGCCCGGCCGCAGGGCGGGCCCGGCAAGGAGTGAGTGGACAATGGAGCCTGTTTTATCGGTTCGCAATGTGGAAAAATATTACGGCAGCCGCGGCACGGTCACGAAGGCGGTCGACGATATCAGCTTCACGGTGGAGAAGGGGGAGTTTGTCGGCGTCATGGGCGCGTCGGGCAGCGGCAAGACGACGCTGCTCAACTGCATCGCGACGATCGACCGCGTTTCCGCCGGCCACATCTTCGTCGGCGGCCGCGACGTCACCGCCCTCGGCGAGCGGCGGCTGAGCGCCTTCCGCCGCGAGGAGCTCGGCTTCATCTTTCAGGACTTCAACCTCCTCGACACGCTGACGGCCTTCGAGAACATCGCCCTCGCGCTGACGATCCGCCGCGTTCCGCCGCAGGAGATCCGCGTGCGCGTGGAGGAGGTCGCGCAGCGCCTCGGCGTCTCGTCGGCCCTGCCCAAGTATCCGTATCAGCTCTCCGGCGGCGAGAAGCAGCGCGTGGCGGCGGCGCGGGCCATCGCGGGGAACCCCTCCCTGATCCTCGCCGACGAGCCGACCGGCTCGCTCGATTCCCGCAGCGCCCGCGTCCTGCTCGAGAGCCTGCGCACGCTCAACACGGTCCTCGGCGCGACGATCCTCATGGTGACGCACGACGCCTTCACCGCCAGCTACTGCGGGCGCATCCTCTTCATCAAGGACGGCAGGCTGTTCAGCGAGCTGCGCCGCGGGGAAGCCGGACGCAAGGAGTTTTTCGACCGCATCATCGAGGTCGTCTCGCTGCTGGGAGGTGACGGCGCCCATGCTCTGTAAGCTTGCCCTGCGCAACGCCGCCCGCAGCGTGCGCGATTTCGCCGTCTATTTTCTCACGCTGGCCTTCGGCGTCTGCCTGTTTTACGTCTTCAATTCCATCGACGCCCAGCAGGCGATGATCGCCCTGAACGAGTCGCAGAAATATTACGTGGAGCAGATGATCTCCATGATGACCTATGTGTCCGTCTTCGTGGCCATTGTGCTCGGCCTGCTCGTCGTCTACGCCAACCGCTTCCTGATGAAGCGCAGGAAGCAGGAGCTCGGCCTCTACCTGCTGCTCGGCATGGAGCGCGGCGGCGTCTCGCGCATTCTGATCGCGGAGACCTTTCTCATCGGCCTCTTCGCCCTCGCGGCGGGGCTGACGGGCGGCGTTTTCCTCTCGCAGATGGTCTCCGTTGTCACGGCCCGCCTCTTTGAGGCGGATCTGACGTCCTTCCACTTCGTGTTTTCCCCCGCGGCGCTGGCAAAGACGGCGCTGTGCTTCGGCGTGATCTTCGCCGTCGTCATGGTCTTCAACACCGCCACAGTCACGCGCTGCCGCCTCACGGAGCTTCTGACGGCCGCCCGCCGCAACGAGACGCCCGCCCGGCGGGGAAGGCTCCGCTATCCCGTGTTCTTCCTGCTCTCCGTGGCCTGCCTGGCCACGGCGTATCTCTGGGTGCTGCAAACGGGCATCTTCTCCCGCGATCTCGGCAGCCAGATTATCCTCGGCTGCGTCGGCACCGTGCTGTTCTTCTTTTCGCTGTCCGGCCTGCTGAACGTGCTGCCGCGGCTGTTTCCGCGCTTTTATTTCCGCGGCCTCAACTGCTTTGTGCTGCGGCAGGTCAATTCGCGCGTGAACACGGCCATCCTCTCCATGAGCGTGATCTGCCTGATGCTCTTTCTCACCATCTGCTCCCTCGCGGGCGGCATGAGCATGGCGGAGGGCTTCAGCGAGCAGGCCCGGCAGCAGTATCCGTATGGCGCGAGCCTGATGTACACGACGGACGGGGAGCGCAAGCCCGCGCTCTCCATCGAGGGTACGCTGCGCGCCGACGGCATTGCGTTCGATGAGCTCGTCCGCTCCTCGAGCCAGATGGAGATTCACCGGGCCGATGCGCGGTTTGAAGGCGCCTTCCGTTTTTTTGACGCCGCGGCCCTGCTTTACGAGGACAGCGGGTATACGGCGGAGGGGGAGGACGTCCTGGCCGCCTCGTGCGTCATTCTTCCCGCGAGCCAGTATAACGCCATGCGCCGCCTGGCCAACCAGCCGGAGGTGGAGCTGGGGGAGGATGAATACCTGTTCTGGGTGAAATCGACGATGGCGCAGGATCTCGCGGCGCTGCCGTCCTCCGGCGTGACCGTGACGGTGGAGGGAAGGACGTTCACCGCGGCGGGCGCCTGCCTGACGGAGCCGTTTACCACAGGCCTCGGGCTCGGACACATCGCCCTGGTTCTCCCCGATGCGTTTGCGCAGGCGCTCCCCGTTTCCTCCCAGCTGCTCAACGTCCAGTTTGACAGCCGGGCGGACGGGGACGCCTTCGCGGCGGCGCTCGCCGCCGTCTATACCGAGGAGCGCGCGGAAACGGCCTCCGGCAGGAACTGGCGTCCCTATGATATTCTCTCAACCCAGACGCAGATGATCGACAGCAGCGTCAGCGTCAAGACGGTGATTCTCTTCCTGGGCGTCTACATCGGCCTCGTCTTTCTCATCACCAGCGCCGCCGTCCTCGGCCTGCAGCAGCTCTCGGAGGCGGCGGACCGCGCCGAGAGCTACCGGCTGCTGCGCCGCCTGGGCGCGAAGGAGAAGGCGGTGCGCCGCGCCCTGTTCACGCAGATCACGCTCTGCGTCTGCCTGCCGCTCTCCCTGGCCCTCGTCCACGCCGCCGTGGGCCTCGAGGCGCTGCGCCGCTCGTTTTTGGATGAGCTGCCGATCGACATCCTCCCCGGCGCGGCGGCCACGGCTCTCGTCCTCGTCCTCATCTACGGCGGCTATCTGCTGGCCACCTGCTTTGCCGCCCAGGGCATCATCCGGCCCAGACGGAGGGGATAACGCGGCGCTGCCGCGGGCCATGCCGTCCTCTTCGCACCGCTCGCGTCCCGCAAAAGGGATTGCGGCGCCCCGCTGCCCCAAATGGCGCGGCGCTCTGCTTGACTTCCCGGCGGCAATCACGTATCATGGTGGAAAAGCCGGTTGCCATGCGGCTGCGCCGCACGGGGAGGAGTGAATGAAATGAAGGAGAAAATTCGGCAGCTGATTCCGGAGGATTTCAGCGGCTGTGTGCTGATCACAAAAGGGGAGGAGACCCTGTTTGAGGGCGCTTACGGCTTTGCGGACCGGGCGAACGGATGGCGCAACGCGCTGGACACGCGCTTCCCCACGGCGTCCGCGGGAAAGGCGTTTGTCGCCGCCGGCGTTCTGCGCCTCGTGGAGGAGGGAAGGCTTTCTCTGGACGACACGATCGGCGCGTGCCTGCCGCTCGACTGGGGCTCCATCGACGATTCCATCACCGTGCGCGAGCTTCTGACGCACACCTCCGGGCTTCCCGATTATTTCGACGAGAGCGTGATGGACGATTACGCCGGGCTGTGGCGGGATTTCCCGAATTACCGCATTCGTTCCTCACGCGATCTGCTGCCCCTGTTCCTTTCGAAGCCGATGGCTTTTCCGAGAGGGGAGCGCTTCCAGTACAACAACGCCGGGTTTGTGGTGCTGGGCCTGCTGACAGAGCAGCTCACCGGCCTTGCCTTCGACGAGTATCTGCGCCAGGCGGTGTTCGCGCCCTGCGGGATGGAGGATACCGGCTATTTTGAGCTGGATCGCCTGCCCGCCCGCTGTGCGAACGCCTATTGCTTCGACGCGCAGAGAGGCGAATACTATACCAACATTTACAGCGTGGACGCAAAGGGCACGGGCGCGGGCGGCGCTTTCACCACCGTCCTCGATGTGCGGCGCTTCTGGGAGGGCCTGTACGGCGGCCGGCTTCTGTCCCCCGCGATGCTGGCGGAGATGACGTCTCTGCACGCGGGCGACGGAAAGGAATTCTACGGATACGGCGTGTGGCTGGAGCGCGCGCCGGAGGGCTTCCTCCCCTATTTCGAGGGGCTCGACCCCGGCGTGAGCTTCCTGTCCAAACGGTACGCCGACGGGACGATCGTGACGGCGGTCAGCAATCTGGAGCAGAATGTGTGGCAGCTGGGGCGGGAGATTGCGCCCGTTCTGAAGGAAGAAACGGGTTCCTACAGGCTCGCGTAATCCCGAGCAGGCCGAGGGAGGGGGGCTCGCTGATCTCACTGCCGCCGAGGCGGCCGAGCACATCCGGGAAACATCTGATCTGTGAGCGGCGCTGCATTTTGGCGTGAAAAAAGCACTCTACGATTCGTAGGGTGCTTTTTTGATGCGTTTATGCTATAATGAGACCGAAAGGAGGGGAGGCCGGTGGACGCAGGCCAGACAGGACGCTTCACTGCGGAGCTGAGAAAGGAAAAGGGGTGGACGCAGAAGGAGCTTGCCGATCGTCTCTCAGTGACCGATAAGGCCGTCTCGCGCTGGGAGACGGGCAAGGGACTTCCGGACGCCTCGCTGCTCGAGCCGCTGGCCGCGGAGCTCGGCGTCTCCGTGGGCGAGCTGCTGGCGGGGAAGCGGCTGGAGCCCGAACGGCTGCGGGAGGAGACCGACCATGTGATTGTGGACGCGCTGCGCTATTCCAGGCGGACGGTCGCCGGCGCGGCGTGGGGGCTTCTCGCGCTGGCGGGCGTGGTTCTGCTGCTCTTGCCGCTGGTTACGGCGTCGTTCAGCCCGCTGCTCGCGCTCGGTCCGGTGCTGCTGGCGATGGCCGCGGCGCTCTTTGTGTGGAGGAAGAGAGGGGAAAGGATGAAACGAAAAGAGTTGTTTCTGTATGCGGCGGGGATGGCCTTCCTCGCGCTCGCGTTTGTGCTGGAGCTGCTGCCGATCGGGGCGGTGCTCGTCTTTGCTCCCTCCCCGGAGGAGCGGCTCCGGGTGACGGTGTCCTATTTCGATCTCGTGGCGTTCGGATACGCGAATTTCGCCCCGCTTCTGACGGGGATTCTCACCGTCTTCTGTCTGGCCGGCGGCATTCCCGCCCTCCTTCGGTTCAGGAAGGCGGGGCGCTGGAGGAACGCGCTGTTCGTCTGCACGCTGGTGGCGGTTTTGCTCTCTGTCGCGCCGCTGGCGTTCGGCACGGACTATATGACGTCCGGCAGCTGGGGCGTCACGCTGTGCCTCGCGCTTGCCGCGGCGCTGCAGGCGATGGCCAACCGCGGCGGCTGCGCGGCCTGACCGCGGAAAACGGAGCGGCTGCCTGTGCGGGGGAAGGCGAACGACTTTATTCCGGGCAGAGAGAAGCCGCGGGGAGCTGTGACGGCTCCCCGCGGCTTCTCTCTGCCGGCGCATTTCGCGGCGGCTCTTACCAATATTTCATTTTGAACGTTTTTTCGTCGTGGACAATTCCGTCGCTGCAGGTGACCATAAATCTGTCCCAGCCGGGAGGCCCGATGCACGTTTCCGTCCGCATGACGATTCGTCCCTCCAGGATTTCGCGCGTGAGCTCGGTGAGAAAACGGTAGACCTCGTCGGGATCGCTGGTGGTCGGAACCATCTCGATCTCCCTGGTGCCGAACTGGTTCAGGCCGGCGGTAAAGCAGAAGCATTCCGGCTTCTTCACCACCCTGCCGATCCAGACCATGAGATGGACGGGCGTGTCGCCGCGGAACAGGCACTGCGCCTCCCGCAGGAAGAAATCCGGCTGGTAAAGCACGGAGTTCAGGTGGATTGCCAGAGCGTTGTACATTTTGCAGAGGGTGTACAGGATTTTGATGAGCAGCCCTTTGACGTGGAGGGCCTCCTCCTGGGCACCGGAGGTGACAATCGAGATGGCGCCGCGATACCGCCGGACTGCGTCTTCCGCCTGGGGCCAGGTGTTGTTTTGCTCGGCCGCGCTCAGCAGAGACGCCTTCGGCAGTGTGGTTTGCAGGGCCATGAGGATGAGCTGATCCCCGAATTCCATGATAAAGTTGCCGTTTGCGTCCACCCGCAGCTTCTCCGCCTTCAGATCCCAGAAGTCCTGCATCAGCCTGGTGAATTTGTTGATATCGATCTCGTGCCTCTCGAGCAGAACGGCGCCGCTGAAGTATTCGTCGTGATCTTCCCCCTCAGACGTGTTTCTGCCTCTCGTGTCGTTGAAAGGCTCATCCTCGGGCTCGTCATCAGGTTCGTCCTCGGGTTCGTCATCAGGTTCGTCCTCGGGTTCGTCATCAGGCTCGTCCTCGGGTTCGTCATCAGGCTCGTCCTCGGGCTCGTCATCAGGCTCGTCTTCGGCTTCCTCCTCCTCGTCCTCGATCGCCTGACGCCAGCGCTCCTCGATCACCTCCAGCATGTCGGCCGCTTCCTCGTTCTCCGGGTCGAGCTTGATCCAGCGCTTGGCATGGCGCACGCTCAGCGCATACTCCTCCAGGCAGAAATAGGAGTAGGCGGCCAGCTCGTTCCACTCCGGCTGGTCGATGCCCTCGTCCCAGATGGCGTCGAGCAGCTCGAGCGCCTTGCCCATGCAGGCCTCGATCTCCTCCTCGTCCTCGCTCGCTCCCGAGCCCTGATCGCCGTACAGAACCAGGTTCTGATAGGCGCGCGCGAGGAGGTAAATCACCCGGTAGTCGCGTTTTTCCTCCGGGATCGCCTCGAGCGTCCTGATGCACAGGGAGTATTCCTCCTCCTCGTTCCAGCGCTCAACCGTCTCGCAGAAGGCGTCCATGGTCTCTTCGGGAGCTGTCCTGTCCTTCATGCTTATGACCATTCCTTTCCGCTGCGCTCCAAGGCACCAAAGGGGCATGAAACCCGCTTGACCTATGTGGCACAGCACGATATAATAGTTAAAGAATAGTGACCTCCCGGTGTTTGGCGTTGG
>CALWRP010000165.1 GCA_944383955.1 uncultured Clostridia bacterium | reverse complement strand
CGCGCTTGCCCCAGCCGCCGCGGAGGAGGATGGCGCACCCGCGCCCATCCCCTCCGCGGAGGAGGAGGCGAGCGCGCCCGCGCCTGTTTCCGCTGCGGAGGTGGAAGAGTGCGCGCCTGCGCCCGTTCCCGCTGCGGAGGAGGAAGAGAGCATCTGGGACCGCCTGCTGCGTGCTGCTCCGCCGCCGTCCGACCGCCCCGCTCCGCTGGTGCGCCTGCCCGCGGAGGAACTGCCCGACGTGCCCGACGCGCCCAATACGCCGGAGCGTCCTGCCCCCGCGGAGCCGCAGCCTGCCCCGGCTGAGGAGAACGGCACAGCCGCAGAGGCGCTCCCGCAGGCGGAACCAAGCGCCCCGGAGGCTCCCGCAGACGACGAGCAGGAGCAGGCGCAGGCCATCGCCGCCCTTCTCTCTCAGGCGGAGCAGAACGGCGTGCCCACGGAAACGGCAGCCGCGGCCAGCGCTCCCGCACCGGAGGAGACGGCGGACGCCTCCGGCGAGGCCGCGCCCCTTGCGGCCTTCCTGCCTGCCGGCGAGGCGGTTCCCCTTCTGCCGCCGCCCGGCCCGGGCCGCTACGTCTATGTCGACAACTGCGACGACTGGGACGAGGACCCCTTCTTCACGAGCTGGGACATGGAGCAGTTCCCCGAGGAGGATTTCCCGGAGGAGCAAGAGGAGGCGGAGGAGCTCCCGCAGGCCGAGGATGCGCAGAGCGCGCCGGCCGAGGCCGCCGAGGCTGAGGAGGCGGGCGCAGCTGCGCAGGCGGGCGCGGAGACGGGTTCCCTCCCGGCTGCGGAGAGCGCCCCGCCGTGGGCCATGCCCGGCGCAGAAAAGGAGAACGGGCCCGCTGAGAGCGCGGAGGAGGCAGCCCCCGTCTCCGCCGCGGAGAGCGCCCCGCCCTGGGAAGCGCCCGCAGCGATGGAGACGGAGCCCGGCGGCCAGACGGTGCTGACGGCGGCCGCCGCCCCGCAGGCCGTGTCTCCCCAGAGCGCGGCCACCCAGCCGGCCCAGCCGGTCCGTCCGGCCCCCAGGCAGCCCACGGCCATTTTGCCCGCCCTGCCGACCTCCCTCCTCGTCTACAGCCCCGAGCCGGACATGGACTCGGTGGAGGAGGAGCTCAACGCCAACGGCGAGAAGCTGATTGAGACGCTGCAGAGCTTCGGCGTGCGCGCCACGATGCTCGAGGCCTGCCGCGGCCCGGCCGTCACGCGCTATGAGCTGCAGCCCGCCGCGGGCGTGAAGATCAGCAAGATCACGAATCTTTCGGACGACATCGCCATGAACCTGGCCGCTCTCGGCGTGCGCATCGAGGCCCCGATCCCCGGCAAGGCCGCCGTGGGCATCGAGGTTCCGAACCGCAGGGTGAGCGTGGTGCGCATGCGCGAGCTGATCGAGTCGCCCGCCTTCCGCCGCGCGGAAAGCCCGCTCACCACGGTGCTCGGGCGCGACATTGCCGGCGAGCTCGTTCTCGCCGACCTCGGCAAGATGCCGCACCTGCTGATTGCGGGCTCCACCGGCTCCGGCAAATCGGTGTGCATCAACTCGCTGATCGTGAGCCTGCTCTACAAGAGCACGCCGCAGGACGTGCGCTTCCTGATGATTGACCCCAAGGTGGTGGAGCTCGGCGTCTATAACGGCATCCCCCACCTGATCGTCCCCGTCGTCACAGACCCGAGAAAGGCCGCCGGCGCGCTCGGCTGGGCGGTGACGGAGATGCTGCGCCGCTACCAGCAGTTCGCGGCCAACAACGTGCGCGACCTCGGCTCCTACAACCGCCTGGCCGCGGAGCGCGGCTACATCGACGAGCAGGGCATGCGCATGGAGCACATGCCGCAGATTGTCATCATCATCGACGAGCTCGCCGACCTGATGATGGCCGCCCCCAACGAGGTGGAGGACTCGATCTGCCGCCTCGCCCAGATGGCGCGCGCCGCGGGCATGCACCTCGTCATCGCCACGCAGCGGCCCTCCGTGGACGTCATCACCGGCATCATCAAGGCGAACATTCCCAGCCGCATCGCCTTCGCCGTCTCCTCGCAGGTCGACTCCCGCACCATTCTGGACGTGGGCGGAGCCGAGAAGCTGCTCGGCCGCGGCGACATGCTCTTCTCGCCCCTCGGGGTGCAGAAGCCGATGCGCGTGCAGGGCTGCTTCATCGACGACCGCGAGATCGAGGCCGTGGTGGAGTTCATCCGCAAGGCGGCCTCCGCCGAGTATGACGAGGGCGTGATGGAGGAGATCGAGCGCGGCGGCGCGCAGGAGCAGGCCGAGCCCGCCGAGGAGCCCGGCTCCGACCCGATGATCCCCGAGGCCGTGCGCTGCGTCGTGGAGGCCGGGCAGGCGTCGACGTCGCTTCTGCAGCGCCGCCTGCGCCTCGGCTACGCACGGGCTGGCCGTCTCATCGACGAGATGGAACAGATGGGCGTCGTCGGCCCCCACGAGGGCAGCAAGGCGCGCCAGGTGCTCATCAGCTGGCAGCAGTATCTGGAGATGGCGCAGAGCCGCGGCTGGGAAAACTGAGGCCGTTTTTGCGGGAGCTTTTCGGGCCCCGCGCATCACGGGCCCGGTTCTCCTTCGGCAGCGCGTCCCGGCAGGGCGGGCCGGAGCGCCGCCCCAGGGCGGCGATCGGCTGCGGCACACGCCCGCCGCGGGCGCGGAAAATCGCTGAAAGCCGCTTGACACGGCAGGGCGGTATGCGGTACAATAAGAAGGTAATTTTGCAAGTTGCCGGACAAAATCCTGCAAATTGCGCATTTTACTATGGCAACACCGCATAATCCCAGGTGGTGTAGCGTGCCAAAAAATTTTTTGTGAGATGATCCAAAAAGCGCAGGCAATCCTTGCCGGATTGGCGAGCATTTTTGGAAAATATCACGGAAAATTTTG
>CALWRP010000164.1 GCA_944383955.1 uncultured Clostridia bacterium | reverse complement strand
TCAAGGGCTATATTTATCGAAGGAGGGAAAGTAAAATGAAAAAGAAAAAAGCGATCGCGGCGCTTCTGGCGGCGGTAATGCTTCTGAGCGCACCCCCGCCATGAGCGCCAGCGCGGCAGCGCTGACTTGCCCCGGAACAGGCGGCTGGTCGAGCATGAAATACGACGACGCCACCGGGAATACCACATGGTACATGAAGGACGGCTCTGTCATCGTACAGGATACGAACGGAAACGTCATTCAGAACACGCAGACCGCTGCGCCGAGCGCGGCGGCCGGCTGGACGAGCGACACGAACAGCGACCTGACCGTGCAGCCCGGGAAAACGTACCAGTTTAAGTTCACGGCGGCGAACCCCGGCGGCATCAACGTGTGGATGGGGACGCCCGGCGTCTTCAGCGTGACGAAGGCGGCGACCGAGGCGAACGCCGTGTACTACAAGATCACGGCGGTTGGCACGCCCGGCGCGGCGGCTGGCGTGTACGTCTCGTATAACGGCGGCTCCGGCACGAAGCTGTGCGTTGCGACCGTCGCGGGCGGCGGCACGTCTTCGGGAGGTGCCACATCGAATGCGCCGGATACGTCGGGGATGACGAACCGACAGAAAGCGGCTATCGCATCAGGACTCACGCTCGATTCGTACAACCATGAATATGAACAGGAAATTTTCGACCTCACAAACGAAGAACGAAAGAAAGTGGGTCTCCCGACATTTGTATGGGCAAAATCTCTTACAGAACTGGCACAGACCCGAGCCAAAGAAATAGCAACACAGTTTAGCCATACTAGACCTGATGGTTCCATTGGCGGTTGGGAAAATATCTCTATGAGCAGTTCTTGGAACTGGATTCGTGATGACATTACAGGGGAGCTGGTAATGAGAATTTCAAAAACCCCTTCCAACGCGGTGTTTGGGTGGATGAATTCCTCTGGTCATCGTGCCAATATTCTGCATACCGACGCAGTAGCAATGGCTGTTGGATACTATGTTGCGAAAGATGGAACAGTGTACTGCGTACAGTGCTTTACAAACAATGATCTGGATCTGATCGATCCGATCACCACAACTCCGCTTCTGTAAGTAAAAGAAAGCAGCGCATTCGGAAGGGCTGCTTCGGAATTATCCAAAGTGCGCCGGGGCTTTCAGTATGCCAATCGAACCATCCTCCACGCACTGGCGCAGGCGGGGATGGCACAGAGCATGTCCCGTGTGACCCATTGCATTGACAACGGCCCTATGGAGGGATTCTGGGGCATCTTAAAGCGGGAGCGTTACTATGGAAAACGCTTTACCGGCAAGAAAGAACTTGTCCAGATGATCAAGCGTTAACATCCACTACTACAACACCAGGAGGGCGCAGCGAAACCTGGTGTGTTGACCCCATGGAAAAACGCGAACTGTATCTCGCTGCATAAAAACGGCCAGCAGCACACATAGGCTACTGGCCGGAAAAACTTTATATTTTTTCACTGTCCTCTTGACAGGGCGCGGTTCACTTTGTGCGTGTCTACTTTTTTAACAGGTACATGTTCCCTGCGCCGACAAAAGGAGCAGAAAACATTGCGCACCTGCGCGTTCCCCCTATTCATCCGGGCGGCAAAGCTTCGGGTATTTTTCTCCATGCTGTAGCCCGTCGCGCCAGAGAGAGCCTCCTGATAGTCAAACACCGCCGCAGTCCGTCAATTCAGCGGAAAGCCGGAAAACGCCTGCAGAGCGGGAGAACCCAAGATCCGAAGCGGGCTCTCTGCCTGCATATTCGCGGAAACGGTTACCAGATGCGATAGTTGCCGCTCAGCGCCAGGAAGGCGAAGAGATAGAGGCAATTGTCGTAGTAGCGGCGCACGCCGCGGCGCGGAGGCTCGTTCCAGAAGCGCTCCACCCACTCGCGCGCGAGCTTTCCCTCCTCCGACTGCGGGTTCCCGAGGTTCTCCGGGATGGCGAGGGACGCCTGCGCGGTGGTGGCGAGGATGCCGATCGGGTGCAGGGCCGGCTGGTCGAGGCGCGTGCCGTCGATCTCATACGTCACGTAGGGATCCTCCCGGTTGTCGACGCCGAGGCAGCGCTGCAGGCGGGGCACGGCCGCCGTCTGACCGGCGTCTGTGCGGAACCATTCGTAGTCGAGGCCGATGTTGGCGGCAGTGCGGTAGGCGTCGCTGTAGAACCAGTCGTGGCGGCCCCAGGTCGAGCCGGTGTACGGCGTGCCGTCAAAGTTCGCGTACTCGGGGTTCATGCCCGTCTGCGGGTGGCAGGCCGTCACCAGGAACGCGCGGCTCGCGCGGGCGGCCTCCTTCCAGAAGGGACGATCCTCCTCGTTCGCCCAGAGGGCGAAGAGCTCGTAGAAATGCGGCAGATGGTAGGACGGATCGGTGAACGGCGAGCCGGGGATAAAGAGAATCTGATGGTTCTCCCGGTTCCACATCGGCTGGCCGGGGCGGCCGTTCTCCCCCTTGTGCACGCAGGCGGAGAGCAGGCGCTTCGCCTCGCCGCTGTAGTCGAAGATGCCCTCCCCGTCGCCCCAGCGGTGAGAGGCAAAGAAGAGCGCCATCGCGAAGAACTCCTCGCCGTCCGGAGCGGGACCATAGGCGTTCTTCGTCCCGTCGGGCTTGCACGACCAGGCAAAGTAGCCCTCGTTCTCGCCGTCCTCCATATACATGTAGGTTTTCGCCCACTTCCAGATGCGGTCGAACTCCTCCTTCTTGTCCAGCTGCACGCACATCATCATGCCGTAGGACATGCCCTCCGTGCGCGCGTCGATGTTGCCGGTGTCCTCAATGTAGGCCATATCCTCCCCAACAGGGAAGTAGACCTTCTCCCCCTCCTCGTAAAAGAAGGTGTGGACCACGCTCTCCAGCTTTTCCCGGATCTCGCGCTCGCTCTTTCCGAGCTCCGCGAACACGTTCCGGTAGGTCTTGCCTGCAAATTCCGTCATTGTCGTTTCCTCCTGTTTTCTGTGCGGCAGCCGCGGCGCGCCATCCGCTGTGAAGCCGGTGAAGCGCCTCCGCGCCGCCTTAATGTTCTTTTCCTTTTCAAACCCCAAAAACATGCTATAATAGTACCATAAAACGCGCAGAGGAGGGAAGCCCCGTGAATCCCAGACATTTATTCGCCCTGACCCCCGCCCAGCGCAGGCAGTTCAGCGTGCAGCCCGACCTCTTCGAACCGGTGATGCGCCAAATGGTGACGGAGGAATTCGAGCTGCCCTCCTTCGTGGAAAAGACGAGCATGCGCATCTGGTACAACACGCAGACGGAGGGCTACGCCCGCCACTGGCACGACGCGCAGGAGATCGTGATTCCGCTCGAAAACGAATACGTCGTCCGGCTGCAGGATATCGAATACCGCCTTGAGCCGGGCGATATCCTGCTGATTCCGCCGGGGGAGCTGCACGCCCTCGAGAAGCCGAAGGAAGGCTCGCGGTTCATCTTCCTGGTGGACCTCGATCTCTTCAGCCAGATGAACAGCTTTTTGCAGGCCCGTTCTCTGCTGACAAAGCCCATCCTGCTCTCCGCCGCCACGTTTCCGGAGATCTATGAGAAAGCCATCTCCCTCTTCATGGAGATCGTCTCGCTCTACTGGGGAGACAGCCCCTCGCGCCAGCTCTCCATCTACGCGCGGATGCTCGACTTTTTTGCCTGCTACACCGATTTCTACATCTCCGGCGTCGTGGACTCTAAGCCGGACGCCTTCCACCCGGCCGACAGCCTCGCCACCAAGCTCAACCGCCTGCTCGAGCACCTGCAGACGCACTATGCGGAGGAGCTCTCCCTCGACGAGGCCGCGGAGAAGCTCTCCGTCTCGAAATACCATTTCACCCGCGTCTTCCGCCGCTATACGGGCCAGACCTTCAACGACTATCTGACCTCGCTGCGCATCCGGGCCGCGGAGGATCTGCTCAAGCAGGGCAGCATTCCCGTGTCGGAGATCTGCGCCCTCTGCGGCTACGCCAGCCTCTCCTCCTTCAACCGGAACTTCCGCAAGCTCAAGGGCTGCAGCCCGACGGAATTCCGCCAGTTCTACCAAAAGCGCTATTCGCTCTAAAAAACGCCCGCAGCCGGCCCGGCTGCGGGCGTTTTCCTCACGCGGGGAACGCTTTTCCCGCGGGCACGGCTCTCAGCCCTTGACGGCGCCGAGCGTCACGCCCTTGACAAAATACTTCTGCAGGAAGGGATAGACCACCAGGATCGGCACCGACGCCACAATCGTGACGGCCGAGCGGATCGAGGCGGGGGTGACGGTGTTCGTCACCTGATCGCTGCCGAAGATGCTCGACTCGTCGCGCCCCGTCTGCATCGAGGAGGACAGCAGCTTCATCATCTCATACTGCAGCGTCGTCAGATTTTCCTTGCTCGACGCATAGAGGAAGGTGTCGAACCACTGGTTCCACGCGCCGACGGCGCACCAGAGCGCGACCGTCGCCAGCACGGGCTTGCAGCACGGCAGCACGATCTGCCAGAAGCAGCGGAAATAGCCGGCGCCGTCCACCATGGCGGCCTCGGTCAGGCTGTCCGGCAGCTCCTGCATGAAGCTCTTGACAACGATAACGTTGAACACGCTGACCAGGCCGGGGATGATGTACACCAGGAAGTTGTTGAGCAGGTGCAGATCCTTCATCAGGAAGTAGGTCGGGATCAGGCCGGCGGAAATGTACATGGTGACAAGGAAATAGGCCGTGATGAACTTGCGCCCGATGAGCTCCCTGCGCGAGAGCACATACGCAATCAGCGCGCTCACGCCGACGCCGAGAACCGTGGAAACCAGCGTGCGCACCACAGAGTTCACAGCCGCCGTGAGCATCAGGTCGTTTTTGAAGACCGTCTCATAGCTGTAGGTGGAGAAAACGCGGGGGAACAGGGTAATGCCGCCGCGCAGCGTATCCTGCGCGTCGTTGAAGGAAATGGCGATGGTGTTCCAGAAGGGATAAATCATCACCACGATCGTAAAGATCATGATCAGCCCGTTGATCAGACGGAAAATCACGTCGCCCGGCCGAAGCCTTCTGCGCCGTTTTACTGCTGTAGCCGCCATCCTTTTCTCCTCCTCACATCAGGCTGCTCTCGCCGATCCGGTTGGCGAAGGCGTTGGTGCCGAACACCAGAATCAGCGAAATGACAGATTTGAAGATACCGGCAGCCGTCGCGAGCGAATAGTTGCCGATGCTCATGCCGTATTTGAGAACAAAGATATCGATCGTCTGCGAGACATCCTGCAGCATACCGGTGCCCAGCAGGTAGGGAACCTCGAAGCTCGTGTTGAGAATCCAGCCGAGGTTCATGATGAGCAGCACGACGATCGTCGACTTGATGCCCGGAATGGTGACGTGCCACATCTTCTTGAAGCGGCCCGCGCCGTCGAGCTCCGCCGCCTCATACATTGTCGGGTCGATGCCTGTGATGGCGGCAATATAGATGATGGAATTCCAGCCCGTCTCCTTCCACACATTGGCGAAGGTGGCCACCCACCAGAAATATTTCTCGTCGCCGAGGAACAGGATCGGGCTCTGCGTGAGGCCGAGGCCCATGAGCAGCTGGTTGACCATGCCGTCGCTCGCGAGCATATCGGCCACCAGGGAGGTGACGATGATCCAGCTCAGGAAGTGCGGCAGATACGACGCCGTCTGGGTGAACTTCTTGAAGCCCTGCATCCGCAGTTCATTGAGCAGCAGGGCAAAAATGATGGCCAGCACCGTGCCGAAGAACAGGTTCATCAGCGACATGGCGAGCGTGTTGCGCATCGCCTTCCAGAACTCGCTGTCTGTAAACAGGAAGGTAAACTGATCAAAGCCTACAAACTCCGAGCCGGCGTAGCCCTTCGCGGGCTTGTAATTCTGGAACGCCATGATCCAGCCGCTCAGAGGATAATAGCTGAAGATAAAGGTATAAATCATGCAGGGGATGATCATGATGTACAGGACCTTCTGCCCTGCCAGCTGCTTCAGCTTATCTTTCATTTTCTGCACCTCTCTCCTTGCGAATAGAACAACAGGAGGGTGTTGAGCCCTCCTGCTGCCATGGGTTCAGCTCAAATCAGCTTCCCATTTTCGCCGCGATCTGGCGGT
>CALWRP010000163.1 GCA_944383955.1 uncultured Clostridia bacterium | reverse complement strand
TGTGCTCCGCCTCACAGAGGACGGGGACGCGGCGATCTGCTCCGCTTCCGGGGAAGACGCATGACGGTTTTGAAAAGGAAGGTATCACCGCGCAATTCACGCCTGGCGGCTCAAGCGGTATCGCCTTGAAATAAGCCCTCATTCTGTTTTATGTGTTTCAGCCTTTCAGGCTGGCTGGAGCACCAGGAAAAGCTTTGAACACGGGAACGCAAAAACGGAATTGGGAGTAAAATAAAATCGACAAAATGCGATCGCTCCTCTCTTGTGGCGCAGCCCAATTTGTGCTATTCTTTATCATAGAACACCCTGCGGAGACAGCGCGGCGTCAGGAGCGGCTCCGCCTCCGCACGACTGGAAAGAAACGGGGCGTTCTGCGCCTGCCGCGCTTCATGGCCGCGGTTTGAGGAGCATCATTTTCATCACCAACGCAGAAAGAAGAAGGGAGACTCGATCATGTCAGAAGCCGAGAAGAAGCGCATTCGACGCAGCCCGGAGCAGAGAGCGGCTGAGCTGGACGACAAAATGAAGGAGCTGACCGCATCGATCGCGGAGCTTGAGGAGAAAAAGCAGGCGGAGATCGCCGCCATCGATGAAAAAATCGCCTCCGTGCAGGCCCGCATCAAGGCTCTGGAGGAGAAAAAGGCCGGCATTCTCGCGCCGAAGAAGCGCAAGCCGCGCCGGACCAAGAAGCAAAAGCTCGAGGCCATCCTCAAGGAGGCCCAGAAGGCCGGGCTGAAGCCGGAGGACATCGCGGAACGGCTCGGCGTCACCATCGAGGAGGCGTGACGGCCCCGCCGCGGGACCGAGGCCCTCTGAAAACGGGCGGCGTGAAAGCGGAGCCCGCTTGTGAAACGGAGAGGAAAAGCGCGTTCGGAGGGAAAACCCTCCGGCGCGTTTTTTGCGGAAACCAATACGCGCCCCGCGGGCTGCCGCGCGGCGCGCGAAGAAGACAGGCGGCCCGCCGGACAGGGCGGGCCGCGAGCAAAGGAGAATCAGCATGGGAGTATTTCGATTTGCGATCATGGGAGCGGGCAACATTGCCGGCAGGCTCTGCGAGGCGGCCGCCCTGCTGCCGGACTGCGAGGTCTGCGCTGTGGCGAGCAAGAGCCTTTCGCGCGCGGAGCAGTTCGCGAAGGCCAACGCCCTTGAACGCTATTACGATGATTATGAGGCAATGCTCGAGCAGGAGAAGCCCGACTGCGTGTACATCGCGGTGACGCCGAACGACCACGCGCGGCTCGCGCTGCTGTGCATCGCCCACGGCGTGCCCGTCCTGTGCGAGAAGGCCATGTTCCGGAACAGCGCCGAGGCCCGCGAGGTCTACCGCGCGGCGGCTGAGAAAAAGGTCTTCGTGATGGAGGCGCTGTGGAGCCGCTTCCTGCCGCCCGTCAACAAGGTGCGCGAATGGATTGCCGAGGGCCGGATCGGCACGCCCGTCTTCTCGCAGTTCAACATCGGCTTCGCCGCCCCGCGCGATCCGGAAAACCGCTATTTCAGCGCGAAGCTCGGCGGCGGCGCCACCACAGACGTGACCGTCTATGCCTATGGGATCACCACCTACGTTCTGCAGCAGGCGATCCGCGAGATTTCCGTCTCCGCAACCTGGGGCGAAACCGGGGTGGATCTGAGCGACCATATCTCCATCCGCTTTGAAAAGACGCTGGCCGACCTGGCGTGCAGCTTCATGGCCCGCCTCGACGACTGCATGACCATCTACGGCGAGAAGGGCAAGATCGTCCTGCCTCTGCCCCACTACTCGACCGAGTGCTTCCTCTACGACGAGGATCGCAATCTGGTTGAACACTTCTCCGATCAGGAGACGAAAAACGGCTTCACCTACGAGATGCTCGAGTGCATGCGCTGCATCCGCGCGGGCAAAACGGAGAGCGAGGTTGTGCCGTGGGCCGACACGCTGGCCTGCGCGGAGCTCTTCGATCGGATTTACGCCACGAAGGATTGCTGAAAGCCGCACGCAGGGCCTCGCCGGGTCTGCGCTCCCGCTTTGCGGCCGGCGCTCTTTGAAAAGGCGGACGAAAGCTTTACTTTCGCTCTTTGACAGCTTGTCGAAAATCTGAAACGGCCCCCGGCGCTTGCCGGGGGCCGTCTTTTTGAAAGGCTCAGAGCGTGAGGTTTTGCAGCCGGTCGCAGTAATACTGCACGTTGTCGAACTCCGCGTCGGGGGCGATGCGGTGGTCCGGGCAGGGGATGTAGCCGCCGAGCTCGATGAGCGGACGCAGGCGCTCAATCTCCTCGTCGACGGCCTTGCGATCGCGGGCAAACACCGTCTTGTTCATGCCGCCCACGCCGCGCAGCGCCCGGCCGTACTTTTCACGCCAGGGGGCAATGCTCGCGTTCCAGGTGCCCACCTCGATGGGAAACATGGTGTTGACGCCGTTCTCCAGCCATGTGGGAATCAGGCGGTCGATCCAGCCGTCGCAGTCCACGGAGACGATGTCGATGCCGTGGCTGTTGAGCAGGCCGGTGATACGCTTGTAGTGCGGGCCAACGCACTCCTCAAAGGTGGAGGGGACGACGAGGGGACCGTTTTTGTAGCAGATATCCTCCCAGAAATGGGCGTAGTCGAATTTCGCGCCCGTCTCGAGGACGGCCTTCACGCAGTCGTAGCACAGGCCGTCCATCGTGTCGATGATCTCCTCGTAGAGCTCGGGATCGTCGACGGTGAGATAGCTCATCTGCTCGACGCCGAGCAGATCGCGCATGCGCCCCATGAGCGAGCCGCAGTGCAGGCCGACGGGGATCTCACGGTTTGTGTCGTCGCGCAGCGTTTCCAGAAGCTCAAGCGGGATGCGCTCCATGGAAAAGCGCAGGCGCGGCAGATATTCCTTCTCCCACACGTCCCTGTCGGTGAGGGAGGTGCCGATCTCCGACGGGATGGAAACCACGCCGGGCTTGACGAGAACGATCAGGCCGCTGCCGTCGCGGATGACCTGGCTGCCGTCGGGGCGCTCCTCGAGCACCTTTGTCTCGAAGGCTGGAAAGAGGTCGCTGGCCGTGCCGACGCAGGAGTTCCAGTTGAAATCAAAGCCGAGCCTGCGCATGATGGCGCGGTCTCCCCAGCCGTTGTCGCCATGGCGGCAGTAATCGTCCGCCTCCTCCTGTGTGATATGGCCTTCTCTGGCCCACTTCTGCACCGTCTCCGCCCAATAGCCGAAGGAGACCACGGGGAGCTTGTCGCAGGGTTGATAGTGGAGCACCGCCATCGCGTTTTCCCGGAACGTCATGAAACATACCCGCCTTTCGCATCAATGATTGCAGTTTTCTGCTGCCTGTGGTAATATCATAGCATGGAAAAACCGGCCCTTCCATGCCGGTTTCTGCGATAAAATGGGACGATCCTGCTGTTTTGAAGGGAGGAAACCGCGGTGCTGCTGCGCTTTCGCATGGATCAGGGGGAACACAGCCGGACGGGGCTTTGCTCGTGCCTCGATTCCGCCGGGCTGCTGCCGTTTCGCCCCATCGGCTACGGCGAGTTCGAGAGCGGCCCGCTCTATTTCACGGAGCGCCGGGGGCTGCCGAACTGGCTCTTCCTGGCGACAATCTCCGGCTGCGGCCTGCTGCGCTACGCCGGCTGCGAGACGCGGCTGACCCCCGGGCGGGCCGCCGTGATCGACTGCGCGCAGTATCAGTACTACGCGACGGCCGGCGAGGAAGCGTGGCGCTTTTTCTGGATGCACTTCACCGGCACGGGAGCGGAAGCGTTCGTGCGGATGGTGAACGGGGAAACGCTGCGCGCGGCAGACTGGGAGCCTTCCCGGGCGGCGGAGCTCTTCGGCCAGCTCGACGACATGGCGCGCACGCCCGGCAGGCAGACGGATCTGCTGCTCTCGCTGTGGGTACACCAGCTGCTGTGCGAGCTCGCGCAGTCTGTGGCCTGCGGCCCGGTGCAGCAGCACCAGGAGGCCATGGAGGAGGCCGCCCGCTTCCTGCGCGAGCACCTCGGCGAGCCCGTGCACATTGCGGAGCTCGCGCGCCGCGCCGGAATGAGCGAATTTCACTTTCAGCGCGTTTTCCGCCACGTTCTCGGCCAGTCGCCCTATGAGTATCTGACGCGCCTGCGCGTCGACCGGGCCAAGCTTCTTCTGCTCACCTCGGAACGAAGCGTGAACGAAATCGCCGCCCTCGTCGGCTACGCGGACGTGCGAAGCCTCATCCGCCATTTCAAGAGCCGCGAGGGCTGCACGCCCTCCTCCCTGCGCAAAAAGCGCGGCGCGGGCCAGACCCTGCCCTGACAAAACGGGGCGTTCTCCCGGCAAAGGCCGAAGGAACGCCCCGTTTGTTTTTTATTTCCGCGCCGCGGCTGTTACCAGATGAACAGCTCGTCGCCAGTGAGCTTCATCAGAGCCTCGAGGAAATAGTAGTCGCCGTAGATGATGGAGAACTCGTGCTCCGCGTCGTGGTAGGCGGCGGTGCACTTGGTGAGCAGGCAGTCCTCGTTCTCGTCCCAGCTGAAGCTGTGCTCCGTGAGGGCGCGCAGCATCTTCAGCGCCGCGTCCCGATAGAGGGCGCTCTGGCGTCCCTGCGTCAGCTTGGCCAGCTCAATCAGGCCGCAGGAGGCGATGGCGGCGGCGGTGGAATCCTCCCACGTCACGTCCTCGGGCTGGCGGAAGTCGACCGGGATCAGGCCGCTCTCCGGGATGTTGGAGAGGAAGTAGTTGGCGACGCTCTGGGCGGCGTCGAGAAAATCCATGTCGCCCGTGTGCAGGTAGCTGAGCGTGAAGCCGTAGAGCGCCCACGTCTGGCCTCTCGTCCAGGAGGAGCCGCGCTCGCAGCCCTGGCCGCCGTAATCGCACATCATCTCGCCGCTCTCGTGGTCGAACTCCACGATGTGGCGCACGGAGCCGTCGCCGCGCAGGAAGCAGCGGCGGGCGGTGTCGGCGTGGCTTACGGCGATCTGCTGAAAGCGCCGGTCGCCCAGCTCCTGGGCCGCCCAGTAGAGCAGCGGCAGGTTCATCAGGCAGTCGATGATCGCCCAGCCGCGGTGGTCGCGGCCGTTGTCCTCCCAGTCGTTCCAGGCGCGGATGAAGCGCCCGGCCAGATTGTAGCGGCCCGCCAGGTGGTTCGCGGCCAGCAGGCCGCGGTTGCGGGCCTCGCGGCTGCCCGTCAGGCGGTAGTCGGCCACGGCGGTGGGAAGCCACTTGAAGCCGTTGTCGTGGTCGAGCATGTCGTAGTGGAGAAAATTCTCGTCGAGCTTTCTCTCATTCTCCTCGGCGATGGCGCGGTAGCTCTCCTCGCCGGTGAGCTTGTAGAGCTGCCACATCATGCCGCCCCAGAAGCCGTTCGTCCACCAGCCGATCTGGTCGGGGCCGGAGCGGTCGTCGTGGACGCCGTTGACGGTGGTGTAGGGGATCTTGTGCGCCGAGCGGCGGCTCACCTTTTCCAGCTTGGCGGCGGTTCTGCACAGCGTCTCCTGCGCCCAGGCGCGCTGCTCTTCGGTGAGATGCAGAGTGTTCATGTGGATTCCTCCTCGCATTTTTATCTTCAGTCCTGCGCGTGGTCGATCCGGCTGTGCGCGCCGGACCAGACCCTCCGGCTGGACCAGTCCTCCTGCGCGCCGCTCCAGAACGGATCCTGCGGAGACAGGCCGAGCGGGAGAAAGACGGCGCTGCACAAATACAGGCTGCCCACGCTGATATAGCCCTCCGCCAGCTCCGGCTGCGAACCGACGACGCCGGGCAGCAGCCAGCCCTGCGCGTCGAACATCGGGGCCGTGTCCATCACGCGGTGAATCACGGCGGTGAGGGCGCAGCGCACGGCCGCGGGGGAAAGCTCCTCGCCCAGGCGGTGCTGCAGAGCGGCCTGCGCGAGCAGCTGGAAGGCGCCGAAGCGGTAGCAGATCGAGCGCCCCAGGATGGGATAGCTGCCGTCGGGGCCGATCAGGCGCTCGAGCACGGCTGCATAGCGCGCGGCCCGGGCCGTCACGGCGGGCCGCAGGGCGGCGATCTCCCGGCTCTCGGGGGCGAACACGTCCACGAGATCGACGAGCATGGGCTGGATCACGAAGCTGTTGTAATAGTCCCAGTGGAAGAGCTCGCCGTCGCCGTATGCGCCGTCTCCCACATACCAGCTCTGCATGGCGCGCAGGGCGGAGAGCACGCGCATGATGTCATACGGCTTTCCCAGCACATGGAGGCCCGCCTCCACCATCGCGCTGAACAGGATCCAGTTGCAGTTATAGGCCGGGATGCGGCGCGAGCGCAGCAGGGCGTCCGCCAGGTGGCCGCGCACGTCTGCCGGAAGGGAGCCCGCCAGGGCGGAGGGCGCGCGCACAATCGCGTGGGCCAGGAAGGCGGCGTCGACGAGCGGCTGATCGCCGTCGCAGAAATTCATGCAGTCCGGGGAAGCGGGGTCCACGGCCATGGCGATGGCCCGCAGGGCCTTCCCGCGGTATATGCCCTGCAGCTGCCGCTCCTCCTCATCGAGCCCGGCGGCGTCCGCCTCCAGCCAGGGAGCAAGCCCCAGCATGCTGCGCCCGAAGGCCTCAAGCGGGGCATAGGACGCCCGATCGCGGTGAAAGGCGAGCGGCAGCCGCTCCCGGAGCTCCCCCTTCTCCAGCGCGTCGAGCACCGGCCCGACAATCCTGATGAGCACGTCAATCCATTCTTTTCTGCAGGTATTCATTCGTCTTCCTCCTTGCCGCCAGACCGCGGTCGTCCGCCCCTTCCGGCCAATCCGTTTTCTATGATACCGCGGCGGCGGCCGGGTGATAATAGCGTAATTCACTGAAAAACTAACATTTTCCACGATCCTCTGCGCATCCGGCGAAAGAGCGCCGCGCACGGGAGCGGGAAATCAGGCGGCCGCCGGCGGCTTCGCGCCCTTGACATTTTCCCGGCAAGCCGATATCATGAGAGTAACATCCGAAGGGAGGCGTCCGGAAATGGACACAAACGCTGCCATCGGCACCAAGGTTAAAAACCTGCGCACGGAAAAGAAGCTGACGCTCAAGCAGCTCAGCGAGGAGAGCGGACTTTCCGTGGGCTTTCTCTCGCAGTTCGAGCGGGGCCTGTCCTCCATCGCCCTCGACTCGCTCGAAAAGCTCTCCGCGATTCTTGAGGTTCCCCTCTCCGAGCTGTTCCGCGAGGAGGCCCCGCCGCCGAGCTTCGACCCGGTCGTGCACGGGGTGGAGCTGCGCTTCACGGAGATCAGCCCCCGCATTTACCAGAGCATCCTGCGCTCCACAGACACGCCGAGCCGCCTGCTGCCGCGCGTCTACACGCTCTATCCCTTCGACAGCGACGAGGACAGCGTGGAGCTCTACTCGCACGAGGGGGAGGAATTCCTCTATGTGCTCGAGGGCATCGTCACCTTCTATCTGGAGGACGCGCGCTACCTGCTGTATCCCGGAGATTCCATCCACATCGAGTCGACGCGCTGCCACAACTGGGCAAACCGCACGTCGCGCAACGCGAAAATTCTCACCGTGCACACCCCGAACCCCCTGCATCCGTATTCCCCGGCGCCGGAGGAGTGACGCTGGACCGCGGCGGCAGGGGGCCGCTTTTTGCCCGGCGGCTTTCAGATGGGGCGCTGCCGCCTGTACTGCTGCGGCGAGAGGCCGAAGCGGGCGCGGAAGCGGCGGGAAAAATAAAACTGGTCGCAGAAGCCGAGCTCCTCGCTGATGCGGGAGACGGGCAGATCGGTGCCGCGCAGCAGGCTCTCCGCCCGCAGGAAGATCTCCTCGTCGATGCAGCGGCCGATCGTCATACCCAGCTCGGCACGGAACGATTTCTCGAGCGTGCGCTCGGAGACGTGGGTGTGCGCGGCGAGCTCGCCGATCGTCAGCTGCAGGGAGAGATGCTCGCGGATGTAGGCCGCGGCGTCGATCACGCAGCGCGAATGGAGCGGACGGTTCAGCTCAATCCCCGCGCGGTCGAGCATCCCCAGCAGCGAGGCCCACACCTCCTGGCGCAGCCGCAGCGCGTCGCCGACGCTCCCGCTCGTCAAGAGAGGCTGCATGGCGCGGATCTTTTCCAGACCGGGCGCGTCCGACAGCGGACCGGGGACGGCGCGCAGCAGATCGACGCCCGTCTCGTCCGGCAGGCGGATATGAAAATAGAGCTGCTCCATGGAAACGGCGCAGCCGTGCGAAAACGAAAAGCCCGCCGGAAGCAGGTAGCAGCATCCGGGGCGCAGGGGGATGGTTTCTCCGCCCGCCCGCAGGAAGCCGTCGCCTCCGCAAATATAGTAGAGCCTGGCGTAGGACGGGGCGGCGGGACTTCCCACCCAGTCGCGCCCGGCCACGGCGTGGCCGCACTCGAGGATCCGCAGGTGAATCCCGTTCATGGCCGCGCCCAGACTTTCGCTCCTCTCAATCCACACAGAGTTTCCCCCTTTCCTCCCCTGCCGGAATCTCCATACTTTTTCCGGTTTCTTCCCTTGCGCCGCCGGCGCGCCGACGGTATGATGAAAGCAGGCACGGCGATGAAGGCCGCGCAGACGCAAAGGAGAGGAGACCATTTATCATGTCAAGCTATGAGACGAAAAAGACGCCCGGCGACACCGCATGGTTCCGCCACGACCGCTTCGGTATGTTCATCCACTGGGGCCTGTATGCAATGCCCGCCCGCCACGAGTGGGTGAAGACAAACGAGAAGATCCCGGAGGAGAAGTATGAAAAATACTTCCGCTACTTCAACCCCGATCTCTACGACGCCCGCGAGTGGGCCCGCCAGGCGAAGGCCGCGGGCATGAAGTACGCCGTGATGACGACGAAGCATCACGAGGGCTTCTGCATGTTCGACTCGCAGTACACCGACTACAAGTGCACCAACACCCCCGCGGGCCGCGACCTCATCCGCGAGTACGTCGACGCCTTCCGCGCCGAGGGCATCCGCATCGGCTTTTATTATTCGCTCATTGACTGGCACCACCCGGAATTCCCGATCGATCACCTGCACCCGCGCCGCGACGATCCGGACGCCTACGAGAAGTCGCAGCACCGCGACATGCACAAATACGCGGAATACATGCGCAACCAGGTGACGGAGCTGCTCTCGAACTACGGCCAGATCGACATCCTGTGGTTCGACTTCTCCTACGACAAGCAGCCGAACTTCCCCGACTGGATGCAGGGCAAGAGCAAGGACGAGTGGGAGGCCGAGGAGCTGATCGCCACCGCCAGACGGCTGCAGCCCGGCATCATCATCGACAACCGCACGGGCCTCGAGCAGGATCTGTGGACGCCGGAGCAGTATCAGCTGCTCGAATGGCCGCGCCACAAGGAGACGGGCGAGCTCGTGACGTGGGAGGCCTGCCAGACGTTCTCTGGCTCCTGGGGCTATTATCGCGACGAGATGACGTGGAAATCGCCGAAGATGCTGATTCAGATGCTCGTGAACACGGTTTCCATCGGCGGTAACCTGCTGATGAACGTGGGGCCGACCTCCCGCGGATACCTCGACAGCCGGGCCGAGGCTGCGCTGAAAACGTATGCCGACTGGATGCGCGTGAACTCCCGCTCCATCTACGGCTGCACGCAGGCCGAGCCGGAGCTGCTTTCTCTGTGCCCGAACGGCTGCAAATTCACCCAGAGCGAGGACGGCAAGCGCCTCTACATCCACCTCTTCGAGTATCCCTACCAGTATCTCGAGCTCAACGGCTTCGCCGGGAAGGTCGACTACATGCAGTTTCTGCACGACGGCAGCGAGCTGCTCTTCGAGGAGAAGGCCATCTCGCACTTCAGCGAGGGCCGCACGCAGCGCGACGACCTGCTGGCCGTGAAGCTGCCCGTGGTGGAGCCTAACGTTATTGTACCTGTTATCGAGGTATTTCTCAAATAATTTTTTTAGGGAGGGGTGCGATACCCC
>CALWRP010000162.1 GCA_944383955.1 uncultured Clostridia bacterium | reverse complement strand
AGCCCCCTTAAATAGCTTGCGAAGCGCCAGAAAAGCCAGGAAAAATAGCGAAGCGTCTTTTTCCGGACGATTCGCACCCAGCCGAAAGTTTCCGATTCTATGCTGCCTACCCTTTTTCGATAAGCTCAACGTCCCCTCCGCGAGCGCGGAGGGGACGTTTTCTCTGTCTGCTTAGATATGAAACCGGCGCCGGATCTCGGCCCAGAAGGGGTTCCAGTAGAACATGACGAGGCCGGCGAGGAAGACGACGGCGGCGCTCGCGCAGATGATGGTCGGCAGCGGAACCTCGATCGCGCCGCACAGCAGGAGGATCAGCGGCACGAAGGCGAGCAGGATGGACTCGGCAAAATAGAGGAAGCTGTCGGCGGGCGGGATGCGGCGCACAAGGGCGAAGAAGAGCATCAGCGCCATGCAGGCGGTGAAGACGATCGGCAGGGCGAAGTTGATCGCCCAGAGCCGCCAGCCGGTGGCCAAATCCCAGAGCACGCAGAGGATAGCGGTGGCTGTTGTCTGATAGATGAGATTTTTGAGCACGCTTTTCATCTTCGTCCAGAAGAGGAGGAAGAGCACCCAGGCGCTCGCGCAGCCGCCCAGGACGTAGAGAATCCAGTAGCCCTGCTCAGGGCGCATCATGTTGACGGCGGTGCAGACGACGATGGCCGCGATGGTCAGAAAGGCGATGATGCGCAGGGCGAGGGCGCGCATGGGGGAAGCGGCGGGCAGAGAGGGAAAATCGGGGGCCTCGCCGTCCCACTCGCCGGAGAGAGGCGACTGGCACAGCGGGCAGGAGGAACGGTTTCCGGCGACGGAGACGCCGCAGTGTCTGCATTTTTTCATGTCGGTTCCTCCTCGCTGCGGTTGGTGACGATCGTCAGCGGCACGCCGAGATCGGCGAGCGTGCGGAAAAAGCGGCGCGGCACGTCCGGGGCGAGAAAGGCCGAGGAAAAGCACAGAGAGGTGACGCCGCCGCAGGAGCACACGCACAGCTGCAGCTTGGGCGTGCTGGTCATCACGTCAAGGTATTCGACATACGGCAGCAGCTGCTCCGGCAGGGTGACGACGCCCATGTTGGAGAGGGCCGCGGAGCTCGCCCGCTCAGAGAGCTGGAAGGCCGTCTTCATGGCCAGATTCTTAAGCGGCAGCGGCACGATGCGCGACATGGGGTTGTGCTCGAGATCCTCGAGATCGTCGAGGCGGTTTTGCAGATATTCGCGCGTGAGCCGCTGGGCAAACTGCTCCCGGACGACGGCCACCACCTCGCTCAGCGGCGGGACGCCGTGCGGGAAGGCCATGCCCGCGGGGATGAGGCTGAAAAAGTTGCGGGCCGACTGGGAATCGAAGTAGTTGCGCAGGTTGACGGGAATGCTGAGAATGACGGGCTTTTTGCGGTCCGCCACGCGCATCTCCATGCCGATGTTGCGCAGCAGGATGGAGGTGAGCAGCACGGTGGCCGTCGCGCCGTAGCCCTTGGCGGCGAGCAGAAGCTCGCGGGTGGGGGCCTGGCCCTCGAGGATCGTCATCACGCCCTCGGGATTTTTGAGGCCGCGCAGCTGGAAGGCGGGCGGATCGCCGGGATTGCGCTGCTTGTTTTTTCGGTCGTAATAATGATCGAAGCTGTCGTTCATGCGCTGGGTGAACGAGGCGTCGTAGTCGGTGAAGGCGAAGTCTCCGGTCACGGTATCCGGGTGGCGCAGAGAGAGATAGCGCGAGACGAGCTCCTTGAAGAACTGCATGGCGCCGGTGCCGTCTGTGAGGGCGTGGTAGACCTCGAGGCTGATCCGCTGCCGGAAGTAGAGCACCTGGAAGAGGAGCTTTTTCGAGGATTTGTACATCGTGCTGCACGGCGGGGCGGTCTCCTGCTGGACATGCGGGGCGAGCGAGCTCTCCTCGAGATAGTACCAGAACGCGCCGCTCTTGAGAATGCAGCGGAAGACGGGAAAGTCGCGGATGGTGGCGTCGAGGGCCTGCTGGAGCAGCTCGGGCTCGACCTCCTCTGTGAGGCGGCATGAGAAGCGGAAAACCTTCGGATCCCGCCTGGTGGTGGTGGGAGGGAAAATTTTCGCGGCGTTGTCTAGCCTGTTCCAGGTTCTGGTCGGCTTGGCGTTCATGATGCGTCACCTCGATCGTCCGCGGGCGGCAGGAAGCCGCGGATCAGATTATGCGCCTTTCGCACCTGGGCAAAGCGCGGGGGGAGGGAGAAAAAGCCGTGCAGGGCGTCGGGCATGCGGTAGAGCTGGGTGGGAACGCCGTCCTCGCGCAGCCTGCGGGCGTAGGCCTCTCCCTCGTCGCGCAGGGGATCAAACTCCGCGGTGATGACGAGAGTGCGGGGCTGGCTGGAGAGATCGGGGGCGTTGAGGGGGGCGGCGTAGGGATCCCGGCGCTGATCCTCATCGGGGAGATAGAGCTCCATATAGTCGCAGATGCGCTTGGATGTGAGGAGATACCCCTCCCCGTTTTCGTGAATGGAGGGGAAGGGGGAGGTCTCGCTGTGATCGTCCGCCGTAGCGGGATAGAGCAGGATCTGGCGCTCGGGAATAAGGCCGCCGCGGGCAAAGGCCATCAGGGAGGCGGCGGCGGCCAGGTTTCCTCCGGCGCTGTCGCCGATCACCGTCACATCCTCGCGGCGGGCCCGCAGCAGCCACGGGTTTTTGAGCAGCTCCTGCATCACGCAGTAGCAGTCCTCGAGGCCGGTGGGAAAGGGGTGCTCGGGAGCGAGGCGGTAATCGACGGAGGCGACAATGCAGCCGACGGCGCGGGCGAGGGCGTTGCACACGGGGGAGTAGCTCTCGATGTTCCCGGTCACCCAACCACCGCCGTGGAAGAAGAGCAGCACCGGCAGCCTGAGATTTGTCTCCTGGCCGGGCAGAAAGATGCGAACCGGCACCTCGTGGTCGCCGTTGAGCACACGATGCTCCCAGGTATGGTAGAGGCTGCGCAGCTTCGGGGCCTTGGCGGCCGTCTCAGCGGTGCGCAGCAGCTGATAATTGCGTTTGACGTCGATCTCCGCGTAGGACAGCGCCCGCAGAGCCGCCTTCATATATTTATTGATTGCCAAGCGGCGCACGCCTCTCTTCCTTCTGATAGATATTTCTATTGTACCATGATAAAGCACAGAACACAAGCAAAGCCTGCAGGACCTCTTGCCAGACAGCCGATCGTTGCGATAGAATAGGAGCAGAAGCTCCCATCGCCGCTTCCCGGCCCAAAGCGTCTCCGCCCGGCCGCAGCGCAGGCCCAAAGCGTTTCTACCCGGCCGCAGCGCGGGCCGCTCAGTGAGCGAACGCAGCAAGCCGGGCGACCGGAGGGAGCTTGCGCGAAATGCCCGCCGCAGGCGCGCGGGAGGCGAAGGAGAATATATTGGAGGGGAGAAAAAGGATGAGCGAGAGAGAACGGGCAATTGATTCCAATGAGGTGACAAGGGCGTATTTTGACGAGATTCTGGTGGAAATGCGCCATCTCGATGCGGTGGAGCCGGATACGGGGCTGGAGCTCTACGGAGAACGGTTTGCGACGCCGGTGATGATGGCGGCGCTCTCCCATTTGAAGGGTAAGGGCGGCCAGGGCGACGGCATGGTGGAGATGGCCCAGGGCGCGAAGCTGGCCGGGGCGGTGAACTGGGCCGGGATGGGAGACGAGGCGCAGTTTGACGCCATCGCGGCGACAGGAGCGCGCTCGATCAAGATTATCAAGCCGTATGCGGACGAGAGCCTGGTGCTCAGCCGTCTGGAGCGCGCCGAGGAAGCCGGAGCCTTCGCCGTGGGCATGGATCTCGACCACTCCTTCGGCGGCGACGGCCGCCCGGACTTTGTCCTCGGCTATACGATGCGCCCGCGCACGCTGCGCGAGATCGAGGGCTACGTCAGGCGCACGCGGCTGCCGTTTATCGTGAAGGGCGTCCTGAGCGCCGTGGACGCGCAGAAATGCCTCGACGCCGGTGTGCGCGGCATCGTCGTCTCCCATCACCACGGGATTCTTCCCTCGGCGGTGCCGCCGCTGATGGTGCTGCCGGAGATCGCCGCCGTGGTGGACGGAAGGATCCCGATCTTCGTGGACTGCGGCGTGATGAACGGCATGGACGTGTTCAAGGCGCTCGCGCTCGGGGCGACGGCGGTTTCCGTGGGCCGGCCCGTGATGAACGCGATCCTGGAAAACGGCGCGCAGGGCGCCGCGGACGTTGTGCGGGAGATCACCGCCGAGCTGGCCGGCGCGATGGCGCGCACCGCCTCGCCCGACCCGCGTCACATCGACCGCAGCCTGCTCTGGCGCAGAGACGGCAGGCGGCTGTGAGGCGCGTATAACCTTCCGGCGCGGGGCAAACTGTGCGCAGGGAGAGACAGATTTGCGCTTGACCCTTGTGCGCCCGCATATTATAATGAAAAGGAATACACAAACTATGCGGAATTTCCGGAATTCCGGAGCCGTTTCCCCCGCCGGGGCGGGTATTTTTTTGAAGGAAGGGGCTATTTACCATGAACATTGCAGAGGAATATCAACAGAAGCTGGTTTCTGCCGCGGAGGCCGCGGCGGCTGTCAAGTCCGGCGACTGGGTCGACTACGGCTGGTGCATCGCCACCCCGCAGGCAATCGACGAGGCGCTCGCCGCCCGCATCACAGAGGTTGAGGACGTCAACTTCCGCGGCGGCATTCTCGTGCGCGTGCCGGAGATCTTCAAGGTTCCGGAGCCGGAGAAGCATTTTGCCTGGAACTCCTGGCATATGTCCGGCATCGAGCGCCACGCCGTCAATTCCGGCCTGGCTTACTATGCGCCGATCCGCTATTCGGAGCTGCCGCGCTACTACAGAGAGAACGTCGGCCCGATCGACGTGGCATACTTCCAGGTTGCCCCGATGGACGAGCACGGCTTCTTCAACTTCGGCCCCTGCGCGTCGCATATGAGCGCCATGTGCGAGCGCGCGCAGAAGATCTATGTCGAGGTCAACACCAATATGCCGCGCTGCCTGGGCGGCACCGAGAACGGCATCCATATCTCGAAGGTGACGGGCATCGTCGAGGGCCAGAATCCCCCGATCGCCGAGATGGGCGGCGGCGGAGCGGCCACCGAGGTTGACGAGGCTGTGGCGAAGCTCATCGTGGAGCAGATCCCGAACGGGGCCTGCCTGCAGCTGGGCATCGGCGGCATGCCGAACGCCGTCGGCTCCCTCATCGCCCGCTCGGACCTCAAGGATCTCGGCGTGCACACCGAGATGTATGTCGACGCCTTCGTGGACATCGCCAAGGCCGGCAAGATCACCGGCGCGAACAAGAGCCACAACCGCTTCCGCCAGGTGTATGCCTTCGGCGCGGGCACGCAGAAGATGTACGACTACATGGACAATAACCCCGAGCTCATGGTCGCCCCCGTCGACTACACGAACGACGTGCGCGTGATCTCCCAGCTCGACAACTTTATCTCCATCAACAACGCCGTCAACCTCGATCTCTTCGGCCAGGTCAACGCGGAGTCCGCGGGTGTGAAGCCGATCAGCGGCGCGGGCGGCCAGCTCGACTTCGTGCTCGGCGCATACCTCTCCAAGGGCGGCAAGAGCTTCATCTGCTGCTCCTCCACCTTCAAGGACAAGCAGGGCAACCTGCAGTCCCGCATTCTGCCCACGCTCGCGAACGGATCCATCGTCACCGATACCCGCGCGAACATTCACTACCTTGTCACCGAGTACGGCTGCGTGAACCTCAAGGGCCTCTCCACCTGGCAGAAGGCCGAGGCCATCATCTCCGTCGCTCACCCCCAGTTCCGCGACGAGCTCATCGCCCAGGCGGACAAGATGCACATCTGGAGACATTCGAACAAGAGAGGCTGAGCCTCCCTTTCGCAGGACAGGAAAAGGACGCCCCCGCAGCTGCGGAGGCGTCCTTTTTTGCATGGGCGGTAATTTTACCCCTCAATCCGGTTCACGATGCCCGTGAAGAGCGGCAGGTTGTCGTTGCTCATGATGACGAAGAGGAACGGCCGGTCGACGGTGAAGTCGATCTCCTCTATCTCATCGGGGGGAGCGGCTGCGCCCGACATGGCCATCACCGTGAAGGCGGCGGCCTCCACGCCCTCCTCGTCCACCGCCACGCGCACGTCGTGCTGCGCCTTCGAGACATAGACGAGATCCACGTCGTCCGTCATGGGCGAGAAGTCGGAGGCGAAGGGATCGAGGACGTCCGTGATGCCGAGCGCCGCGAGCGTTTCCCGCAGGTCAAATTCCGCGGAGACGTCGAATTTCGGCATCGAGAGGTGAACCAGCATCTGGCGCTGCTGTTCCCAGTCGTAGGGGGAGGCCAGGAGCGTTTCCACGTCCGGATCCTCCAGCAGCTCGCCGGCGGAGACGCCCTCGTCCGGCAGAAGGAGCCACATTTTGCCGCCGGCGTTTTCCGTTCCCAGGCTGACGGCGGTGAAGCG
>CALWRP010000161.1 GCA_944383955.1 uncultured Clostridia bacterium | reverse complement strand
GCCGTTTTCCGTGGCCAAAGGCGCGTCAGCCTGCGGCCAGGCGGCTCATCACGGCGCTGGCTACGCTGCCCGCGGAGCCGATGCCGGAGCTGCCCTCCTCCACCGCGACGGCGAAGGCGTAGGGCGTGGACGGGTTCGCGGAGAAGCCGATCATCCAGCCGGTCGGCTCCTTCCCCTGCCCCACCTCGGCGGTGCCGGTCTTGGCGCAGACCTCCATCCCCGCGGGGAACATGTCGTCGCCGTAGTAGGACGAGACGTTGTAGCGCAGATACGTCTGCAGGCGCGCGGCTGTGGAGGCGGAGAGCATCTGGCTCCCCTGCTCGGCGGAGCCCGTCTGCGTGACGAGGCCGAAGCTCGTCGTCACACTGTCCACAAAGTACGGCATGACCGGCGTGCCGCCGTTGGCGACGGCCCCCATGAGGATCGCCATGTGCATCGGGTTGGCAAGGTCGGTGTACTGGCCGATGCCGCTCCAGGCGAGCTCGTCGTCGGAGGAGCCCGTCACCTGGTAGGAGCTCTTCGCCGTGTTGACGCCGTCGAAGGAGAAGCTCCGGTTGAAGCCGAGCTGCTCGGCCATGGCCGTCATCTTCTCCTCGCCGAGCTCGACAGCCAGCTCGCCGAAAACGACGTTGCACGAGTGCGCCAGGGCCGTCTTGAAATCGATCTCGCCGTGGACGCCGGTGCAGTTGATCTGGTTGCCGTTGATGACGGTGCTGCCGCTGCAGGTGAAGGTGCGGCTGTCGAGATCGGGAATGTTCTCAATCGCGGCGGCCGTTGTCACAATCTTGAAGATTGAGCCGGGCGTATAGGTGGAGGAGAGGACGTTGTTGAGATAGACGCCCTCGTATTTGCCCGTCTCGTCGGTGTCGAGGTCGTCCGGCGGCGCGCCGGGATCGAAGGCGGGCGAGCTGACCTCGCAGAGGATCTCCCCCGTCTTGTAGTTGTAGACGACCACCGCGCCCTTTTTGCCGCTGAGCGCCTCGCAGGCCGTGCGGCAGAGATCGGCGTCGACGGTAAGCCTGATATCGCTGCCGTTCGTCTCGCCGAAGGGGGAAACGAGGCCTGTCAGGAGGTTGTAGCCGGAGAGCTCCGCGCGGTAGAGATACTGCGTGGAGGTGGCGATGTAGCCGCGCGTGTCGCCCACAATGTGCAGCAGGGCCAGGCGCACGGTTCTGTCGTCGTGGTAGACGCGGCCCGTCTCGTCGCTGTAGGCCACCACCGTATCGTTGCGGTCGAGCACGCGGCCGGAAAGGCTGTCTCCCTGGGTGATGTGCTTGTTGAACGACTGGATCGCCCAGTCTCCCCCGTCGTTTGCGTACTCATAGAAGAAGAACAGCATGCCGCCGGCGAAGGCGAGCGTCAGCAAAATGAGGATGAGCGAGCGGGTTCCCGTTGTTTTCATGCGCCGTCACCTGCCTTTCTTTTTGCGCCGCCGCGCCGCGTAGGTGCGCTCGTCGCCCGCCTTGAGGAAGGCCAGCATGCCCCAGACGGAGACCATGCTCGAGCCGCCGGCGCTGATGAAGGGCAGCGTCACGCCGGTGAGCGGCAGCAGATCGATGACGCCGAAGACGTTCAGGCAGGCCTGGAAGAGCAGCAGGCCCGCCGCCGAGCAGGCGGCGATGGAGTAGAAGGTCGAGCGGCTGCGGGTGGCGTCGGAGCGGGCGCAGAGCACGAGCATGGCAATCGCGCACACCGCCGCCACGGCCATCACCAGGCCGAGCTCCTCCCAGAGCATGCCGAAGACGAGGTCGCTGTCTGCGGCGAAGACAGGGTTGGCGCTCCTGCCGCCGCCGAGCTTGCCGTTGCCGATCCCCATGCCGAACAGGCCGCCGCTCGCGCCGTAGGAGAGCACGCGCACCTGCTGGTAGCCCTGGCTCTCGTTGACATAATCCCAGACGTGCCGCCAGCCCTGGAAGCGGCTGAGCACATAGGGGCGGAACTGCACAATCAGAAACGCGCCGAACACCGCCGCGGCGACGGCGAGGATGATGGTGCGGATGCTGCCCGAGCGCATGAAGGAGATGAAGAGGAAGGTGACGAAGAAGATGCAGGCCGTGCCGAAGTCCTTCATGAGGAAGAGGCTCACCAGGCAGACGCCCGTGAAGGCGATGAAGCCCGTCAGGTTCTGCTTCGTCTGCAGGCGGTCGAGAGTGGCGGCCCCCACGAAGACGAAGGCGACCTTGATGAACTCTGAGGGCTGCACGGAAATGGGGCCGATGCGGATCCAGTTCCCCGCGCCGTGCACCGCCGTGGAGAACGCGAGATTCACGGCAAACAGGAGGATGGCCCCCGCGCCGATCCAGGGGCGGAACTTCGTCACGCGGTTGAGATCCCCCATGAACCAGATGAGGAACAGGAAGAGCAGGATGCCGAAGAGCATCGTGAGGAGCTGCATGTAGACGGTGCTCATCGTGGAATCGACAAGCGCCCACATGCCGGGAGCCTCCTGACCCTCGGCGAGCTTGCCGCGCATGCCGGAGAGCAGCAGAATGCCTGTCCCGGCCAGGAGGAAGGCGATGGTCTCCAGCTCAAAGCTCACATGGTCGAGGGCCTTCATCGAGTAGAGATAGAGCCCCCACTCCATCGCCTGCACCGCGCAGAACGGCAGGATGGGCAGGGCGGAAAACTCTCCTCCCCCGAAGCAGGCCTGCAGCAGGAGAAAGAGCTGAATCACGCTCACGGTGAGCAGCAGGCCGAACGGCGAGGCCGCGTGGCGCACGCGCCGCTGCTGTTGGGGGAGCCTGGCCTCGCTGGTGCGCTTGAGCATGAGCGAGGTCGAGCCGAGGGTGATCACATCCCCCGGCGCGACGGCGGCCTGATCGACGAGCCTGCCGTTGACGCGCGTGCCCGCCTTCGAGCCGGTGTCCGTCACGAGCCAGCCGCTCTCGCGCCGCATGAGGACGGCGTGGTCGCGGCTCGCGGTGAGATCGGAGAGCACGATATCGCAGCTGCGGCTGCGGCCGATGGAGTTTTCCCAATAGAGGACGGGGATCGTCTGCTTGGAGACGGTGTTCTGCAGGACAATCACGGGCTCCTCGCGCCGCCTTCCCGCCTTGATGGAGTGGAACGCGCGCGCCAGCACGTAGACGGAGAGCAGGGGAATCAGAATCCGCAGCACATAGAGCGCGGAGGTTTCAAATGACTGCCATTCCGGCATCGGGAGGTCACCTCCTTATCATGGATACGAAGCGTCACGAAAGGCGCAGCGCCCGCTGGAACGCGGGCAGCTCCTCCTCGAAGTCGACGCCGAAGCGCGGGTCGGTTCCGGCCAGGCGGGTGCGCTCAATGGAGCGGCTGACAAAGCAGACGGCGGCCTGCAGAGCCTGCGGCAGATCGAGCTCCCGCAGAAGGCCCGCGAGCAGGGCCGCGCCGAAGAGATCGCCCGTGCCGTGGAAATGGCCCTCCACCCGCGGGGCGGCGGCGTAGGCCGTCTCCCCCGTCCCGCTGTCGTAGCAGGCGGCGCCGATGGAGGTCTTGGAAAAGAGTACGCCGGTGAGCACCACGAGGCGCGGGCCGAGAGCAGCCAGGCGCGGCAGCAGGGCGGCGGCCTCCTCCCGCGTGGGCAGGCCGGGCCGCGGCTCCTCCCCCAGAAGGATGGCCGCCTCCGTCCGGTTCGGCAGGATGAGATCCGCCGAGCGGCAGAAGGAGGCCATCGCCCGCGCCGTCTCCCGCGAAATGCCGCTGTAGAGCCTGCCGTTGTCCCCGAGGGCCGGGTCGGCGGCGAAGAGCGTCTGCGGGCGGCGCAGGGCGCGCACGAGCTCCCCGCAGGCCTCCACCTGGCCGGGAGAGGACATGTAGCCGGTGTAGAGGGCGTCGAAGGAGAGGCCGAGCGACTCCCACTGGCGGGCAAAGGCGCGCACGCCGTGGGTGAAATCCTCGTGAAAGACGCCGGGCAGGCCGCCCGTGTGCGAGCTCAGCACGGCCGTGGGCACGGCGCTCGCGGCCACCCCCGCGGCGGAGAGCACGGGCAGAATCACCGTGAGCGAGCACTTGCCGAACCCGGCCAGGTCGTGGACGGCCGCCGCCGTTTTCTGCACGGCGCCCCTCACCGCTTTTCGACGATCTCGCCGGGGCGCTTGAAGATGTGGCCCTCGGGCACCACGCCGCGCACGCTCGAGAGCGGATACACATTGCAGTGACGGCCGATCACCGTGCCGGGGTTGAGCACCGACCCGCAGCCGACCTCCACGAAGTCGCCGAGCATCGCGCCCATCTTCTTGAGGCCTGTGGCGATCTCCTCCTCCCCGCCGTGCACGACGACGAGCGTCTTGTCGCTCTTCACGTTCGAGGTGATGGAGCCCGCGCCCATGTGGGACTTATAGCCGAGGATCGAATCGCCGACATAGTTGTAGTGCGGCACCTGCACATTGTCGAAGAGGATGACGTTCTTGAGCTCCGTGGAGTTGCCGACGACGCAGTTCGCGCCCACGAGCGCCTTGCCGCGGATGAACGCGCCGGGGCGCACCTCTGTGCCGGGGCCGATGACGGCGGGGCCGGCGATGTACGTATTCGGGTAAAGCTTCGCCGTCTTCGCGATCCACACGTCCTCGGACGGATGGTCGTACTCCTCCGCGGAGAGCGTCCTGCCGAGCTCCAGAATGAAATCGCCGATGCCGGAGAGGGCTTCCCAGGGATATTCGCACGCGCTGAGCAGCGGGGCCGCCTGCGTGTGCGTCAAATCATAAAGATGGACAATCTTTGCTTCTTCCATGGATGGATTCCTCCTGAAACGTGATTTATTGGGAATGGAGCGCGCCCTTTTTCTGCTTCTCCTCCTTCGCGGGGAGGCAGAGAAGGGCGAGGCTCTCCAAACGCGCCATGTGATACCGGCGGATGATCTCCCTCTCCTGGGCGGGGAGGCGATCGTTCTCCGGCGATTGCAGAAACTGGACGCTGCCGAGCTCCTGGGAAAACTCGCGGAACGAGGAGAGCTTGCAGGAAATTTTGAAGATCTCCTCGTCGCTGCCGCGCAGCAGGCGGCGCTCGGCGACATAGGCCTCGATGCTCGAGGCCAGGCGCTCCGTCTGCCCGGCGAGCTCCTTGCACGGGGCGGGCTCCCCCGCCCGCGCGGCGTGCAGCGCCTGGGCGGCGACGGCGCAGAGGGCCTCATAGTTCTCGCGCACGTCGCCGGCGTAGTGGTGCGGCATAATGAGCAGATTGACGGCCAGGGCGACGAGAATGCCGATCGCCGCGTCCGCCACGCACGTGAGGGCGTGCTGCCAGGCCGGGCCGCCGGACTGCGTGAGCATCACGGCGAAAAAGGTGAGCCCGGAGAGCAGAACGCCCCTCTCCAGCCGCAGCAGCACGCAGAGGTAGAGCGTGGCGATGACGCCGATGCCGCACAGGCCCGCGTTTCCGTGGCCCGCCAGCGAAAGCGGCAGCCCGATCGCCGCGCCGATGAGGACGCCCAGCAGGCCGTCCCGCGCCGTGCGAAGGGAGACGTCGATCGACCTGCCCATCACGGCCACGGCGGCGAGCGCCGAGGCGATCGGCTGGCCGAACGGCAGGGCGTGGGAGATCAGAAGGCACAGGGTGACGGCGATGCCTGTCTTGACGACGCGCAGCCCCGGAGCCAGCCTTCTGCGCAGCGCGGGCCCGTCCGCCGGCTTCATGGAGCCGCCTCCACGCCGGCCAGGGGGAGCAGCTCCGCCGGGGCGGCAATCAGCTCGCAGGCCCCGTGCTCCAGCAGCTCCTCCCTGTCCCGGAAGCCCCAGAGCACGCCCACCGTGCGCATCCCGGCGGCGCGGCCCGTGTCCATGTCCACGCCGCTGTCTCCGATGTACAGGCAATCGGCCGGGGAGACCCCGAGCCGGGCCGCGATTTGCAGCGGCGCGTCCGGCGCGGGCTTGCAGGGCACGCCCTCCCGCTGGCCGAAGCACTCGTCGAAGAGGCCTTCGGGAAACAGGCTGGCGGCGACGGCCTTCGTATCCCGGTCCGGCTTGTTGGAGCAGACGGCCAGGCGCACACCCGCCCGCCTGAGCGAAAGGAGCACCGGCAGCAGACCCGGATATTGGGTCACATCCTTCAGCGGCTCAGCCCCGTACAGCGCGTCGTACACGGCGCGAAGGCGGCGGACGTCCTCCTCCCCATACGCTCCCGCGGCGCGGGCGAGCATGCGGCGCATCAGGCGGTCCGCCCCGTTGCCGACGAGAAAGCGGTACTCCTCCGGCGGCAGAATCGGCGCGTAGCCGCAGCGGCGCAGCGCCTCGTTGGCAAAGCCCGCGATCGAGCGCAGCGTGTTCGCCAGGGTGCCGTCGAGATCGAAGATGCAAAGTTGAACCATGGTTCCAGCTCCCTTGCAGCGCAGCGGGGCCTCACGCCTGTTTGGCGGAGGAGCCACCCCTGTGCAGGATTTTTTTCACACTCTCGAGAATCTCCTTCATGTTGAGCACCAGCATCAGCAGCGTGAGCAGAATCTGCCACACCACCCACAGCGGCACCTCGAAGATCATCAGCAGGGCCTGCCCCATAAGCAGCAGCGTGTTGACCGTCATGCGCAGGGTGCTCACGCGCATGCGCACATAGCGCTTGGTGTCCGCCATGCGGATGAGGAAGACGACGAGATAGCTGATGAGCATGGCCAGGACGGAGCCGTTGACGCCCCACCAGGGGATGAGCAGAATGTTCATGCCGATATTGACGCCCGCGCCGACGATGGCCGTCATCAGCGAGTGCATGCTCTTCTTTTCCATCATATAGATGCTGCCGAGGAAATTGACCAGGCAGGTGAAGACCGTGGCCACCACGAGCAGCGGGATATACTGCCAGGAGGTGTAGTAGTCGTCGGCCACGAGGATCCGGGTGATGACCTTGCTGAAGAGAATCACGCCGGACGCGGCCATGAACATGAGGGCGTAGTAGGCGGTGAAGACCTTGGTGAAGAAGCGGTTCTTCCCCTTCTTCTCCGTCACGGCGCTCATCTGCCAGGCGTCCATGAAAATGCCGGAGACGAGGACGATGAGGTTCGGCACCTTGTAGGCGGCCACATAGAGGCCGGCGTCCGTCTGGCTCATCATCGCGGCGATGAGAAAGCGGTTGGAAATGTTCGTGATCCACCAGAAGATGGTGTTCGGCACCATGGGGATCGAGTATTTGAGCATCGCCAGGGGCACGGCGCGGTCGACGCGCAGCGGCTGCAGAAAGGTGAGGTTTTTCGTGGTGATGGAGAGGAAGACGACGGAGAGGGCGTCTGAGGTGATGATGGCCGTGATGTAGCCGACGACGCCCATCTGGAACACCATCACATAGAGGCAGGAGAAGAGCACCGTGGTGAAGGTGCTGAGGATGCCGTCCACGGCGAAGAGACGCACCATCCCGCGCGCGCGGGTGAACTGCGAGAAGAGCGAGCGCATCGAGGAGGTGCCCACGAAGCAGACGAGATACATCATATATTGGGAGACGTACTGCGGCTCGATCTCCATCACCTCCATGACGGGGGTGAGCGCCGGGACGATCACCGGCTGGAGGATGAGCAGCAGCAGAAAGCCGAACAGGATGGTGAAAAAGCCCGTGGAAAAGACGTCGCTCTTTTTCACGCTCGAGTCCAGGCCGAAGCGGATGATGGCGTTGATGATGCCGAGCGTCACCAGGGGCAGGAGCAGGTTGCCCATGTCCACGATCATGTTGGTGATGCTGAACTCCGCCGGGGTGAGGGCGTGCGACAGCAGCGGCGTGAGCAGGAAGCTCAGCACCTTGGAGCTGAAGGTTCCGATCGCAAAGATGAGGGTGTTTGAAAGCAGTCGTTTATACTTATTCAACGCCATTCCTCTGTTCGTATTGGATTTCCCGGGAAATTCGCCGGGGCGCGCCGCCGTTTCCAGTGCGCAGGCCCCCGGAGAGCGGAGCCCCCACGCGCGGCAGGCCCTATTCCGGCACGCCGCCCGCCGGAAGCACCCGCGGGCCGCTGATGGTATTATAGCTTTTTCCGGCGCGGATTGCAATGCAAAGGGCCCTCTTTCGCCCATTTTCCCCCGCCGCGCGCCGTTTTGCGCGGGGGCCGCGGCGCCGTAAACTTATTAAGTTTACAGGAAAAAGCTGTCGGCAGCATGGAGAAACTGTTACGATTTTGTGAAGGCGCGCCCTCTCGCTACGC
>CALWRP010000160.1 GCA_944383955.1 uncultured Clostridia bacterium | reverse complement strand
CCAAAAATGCTCGCCAATCCGGCAAGGATTGCCTGCGCTTTTTGGATCATCTCACAAAAAATTTTTTGGCTCGCTACACCACCTGGAATGATGCGGTGCTGCCTAAAGAAAGAAACTGCCCAATTTGAGAGATTCGTCCTTTGAGAAGGCAGAAAACGCCCGCCTGGGAAAGCAGCAGGCGGGGCAGGGAGGGGAGAACAGATGAGCAGATTGATGCAGTGGGGGAAGAGAACGGTGGCCGGCCTGCCCTTCGCGGCGAAGTGCTGCCTTTTGCTGCTGCTCGGAGCGCTGATCCCGCTCGCGGCGCAGACCGCCGTGTTTCGCTGGCAGACGGAGGAGAGTATCAACCGCGAGTTGATGGAAAAGCTCGACGGCGAGCTGCAGGGCCAGGCCGATAATCTGGCCGCCGTTTTCGCGGAGCTCACAACCATCGCCAACGAATACCGCCAGAACGAGGTCCTCTATCTGTATCTCGATCAGGAGTACCAGAAGGATCTCGACGTGATGGTGCGCTATCAGGACGAGATCTCCGGCCTCTTCACGGGGAATATCCTCTTCCCGCGCGAGATTCGCAGCGTGCGCCTCTACACGAACAACGGCGCCCTGTTTGACACCGCCTACGCGCGCACGGTGCTCTCTCCGCGGGACGGCACGCTCGGCCAGACGCTGCTCTATAAAAATCTGCAGCCGGTGAGGAACGAGAGCGCCGTCCAGATGCGCACGGCCGTCTCCGCGGAGCGCGATCTTCTCTCTGCGGACGACCGCAGCCTCAGCCTGCTTGTGAATCTTGATTTCTTCCGCCAATATAACCGCTACGAGAAGATCATGTGCATTGATATCGACATCGACTACCTCTCCTCGGCGTTCGACAGCAGCAACCTGTTCAGCAATATCATTCTCGCGGATTCGCAGGGCTGGGTGATCTCTGCGGCCCACGGCTACAGCACAAGGCCCTACGGCACCTTCTCCGTGCAGGCGGAGATCGAGAATGGGATGCAGGTGATGGAAAAGCAGGTGGGAGCCTTCCCGCTGACGCTGTACGGCGTCTGCGACCCGGAGATCTTCGCGGAGGAGTTCAACAAGAGCCGCTTCCTCTCCGCGGTGATCACCGCTCTGTGCCTCGGCGTGTGCAGCGTGATTATTTTCGCCCTCACCCGGAGCATCAACCGAAGGCTCGGCAGCCTCGTGCGGCAGGCCGGGGAGATCGCGCACGGCAATTTCATCACGGCGCATGTGCGCGAGGGCGGCCGCGACGAATTCGACGTGCTGCAGGCGAGCTTCAACACGATGAGCGATCAGCTTAGAAAGCTGATCGAGGAGGGCTATCAGGCAGAGCTCACGCGCGTGGAGCTGGAAAAGGAGACGAATCAGGCCAAGCTTCTGAGCCTGCAGGCGCAGGTCAATCCGCACTTCATGTTCAACGCCCTCGAGAGCGTGCGCCTGCGCGCATTGGCCAAGGGCGAGAAGGAGACGGCGGGCGTCATCAAGTATATGGCGCACATGTTCCGCAATCTCATCGAGTGGGATCGCAACATCATCACCCTGCGCGAGGAGCTCAGCTTCCTCGATGAATTCCTCTACATTCAGAGATACCGGTTTGAGGACGAGTTTTCCTACGATATGGATATTGCCGCCGAGGCGTGCGACTGCCTGCTGCCCAAAATGATTCTGCAGCCTCTGGTCGAGAACGCCTGCGTGCACGGCGTGGAGGCCGTGGCGGAGGATCGCTGGGTCGGGATCCGGGCCAGGGTGAGAGAGGGCAGGCTCGAGATTCAGGTGGAGGACAACGGCGGCGGCATGAGCCCCGAAAAGCTCGCCGAGCTGCGGGCCATGCTCAGCGGAGAGACGAAGGCGGGGCGCAGCGTCGGCGTGTGGAACGTGTACCGCAGGCTCGCGCTGTCCTATGGAGACGAGTTCCGCTTCCATATCGAGAGCACATTGGGCCGGGGAACGACGTGCACCGTGAGCATCCCGGCGAAAAAGGAGGAAGCTTGATGTATACCGTGATGATTGTGGACGACGAGAAGGCTATTCGCAACAATTTGCCCCACGCGCTTGATTTTCACAGCATGGGCTTTCAGGTTTCCGCCGTTGCGAAAAACGGCCGCGACGCCCTCGAGCAGCTCGGGCAGACGCCGGTGGATCTGCTCTTCCTCGACGTCTGCATGCCGGTGCTCGACGGGATCGGCCTGCTGCGGGAGCTCTCCGCCTGGAAGGAGTCCGACCGCCCCTTCGTGGTGATGCTCTCGGGCTACAGCGATTTTGAGTACGCGAGAGCGGCGATTCAGTACGGCGTGAAGGGCTATCTGCTCAAGCCTGTGGACGAGGACGAGGCGCTGGAGCTGCTGAAAAGGCTGCGCACGGAGCTCGACGCGCGCAGCCAGCAGCGGGCTCTGGCCGGGCTCAGCGAGCGCGTGAGCCTGCTGCGCGAGCTGTATCACAGCGGCGACGGCGACCGCGAGCGCTTCGCCGGCTGCACGCTTGTGCACGCGATTGCCCTCTCGCAGGGGGAGGGCGGGCTCTCTGCCCTGCGCAGGACGGTGGAGGAGCATCTGCCGGGCGGCGCGGAGGCCTTTCTCCGCAGCCGCGGAAGCATGGCTTCCTATCTGCTCGCGCCCCTGGAGGCGGGAGAAACGCGCCGCAACGCCCTGCTTCTCGTGCGCCACATCGCCCATCTCGCCGAGCAGCGCGGCCTGGCGTGCGCCTTCCTTCTGGACGCGGAGATTTTCAGGCGCTCCGAGTCCGCCTTTCGCGTCGACTTCGAGGAACACCTCTACTGCATGGAGTCTGAGGTGTTCTGGGGCGGCGGCAGCGTCCTGTCGGCGGACGCGCCCCCGCGCCGCCTGACCGCGCAGTCCGAGCAGCGCATCGAGGATGAGGAGGGCCTGCTCAGGAAGCTCCGCAGCGCCGTGCTCGAGGCGCAGGAGGAGGAGCTGCGCGCCGTCTTCACGGAGCTGACCGCCGCCGTGGAGGAGAGGCGGCTGCACCTTGTTCTGCTGCAGGAGCTGTGCTACCGCATTTATTATACGCTCTCCGGCGTGCTCTCTGAGCTGGGGATCGACGCCGGGCAGCTTTTGCCGCTCGATCTGCGCGACGCGCCCGTCTTTCTGCGGGCCGAGGAGTGGAAGGCCGAGCTCTGGCGCCAGCTGTCCTCTGTTCTCGCCCTGATCGCGCAGGAGAGGAAAAGCCAGAGGGCGGGCGTTGCCGAGCAGGCCGCGGCCTATGTGCGCGCCCATTTCCGCGAGCCCATCACGCTCAAAAGCGTCGCGGACGCCTGCTTCGTCAGCTCCGCCTATCTGGGCCGCTGCTTTCAGAAGGCGATGGGCGTGAGCCTGAAGCAATATCTGAACGATCTGCGCCTCGCGGAGGCCAAACGGCTGCTTTTGCAGACGGATCTGCGCGTTTACGAGGTCGCCGAGGCGGCCGGATTTGGGGAGAGCAAGCATCTTGTCTCCAAATTTACGGCCCAGTTCGGCTGCTCCCCCGCCGAGTATCGCCGGACGCAGACAGGGGGCGGCGAGGGCGGAATCTGAGAGCAAGATTTGCACAGTCCGCAATTTTTGCGCAATAATAGTGCAAAAAATCGGAAGATTCGTTCTTTTTTCAGGAATGATTCACAGAAGCCGAAACGCTATAATGAAGACACAACGAAGCGATTCGTGAAGGACCAAATGGAATCTGGAATTTCCGGAGTCCAAATTGAATCCAAGAGAGGAGCAAGAATATGAAGTTCAAGAAGCTTTCGGCTATCCTGCTTGCGATTGCCATGCTGGCCTCGCTCGCGTCGTGCGGAGAAAGCGCGACCGGCACCGGCGGCGGCGCCGCCGGCGACGATGCCTCGGGCGGCGCGTCCACCGGAGGGGAGACCTCTCAGGCGGCTGACGACAACGCCGTCACGGACGGCAACTACGGCGGCCTTGTGGCTCTGCCCGACGCCGGCGATCCGATTACCTACTCCATCTTCGTGCGCGACCCCGGCGCGACCGCCTCTGACGACAACCCGGTCATCCAGAAGATTGAGGAGCTCACCGGCGTTTCGTTTGAGTATGAGTACCTGGTCGGCGACCTCGACACGAAGCTCGGCACCATGGTGGCCGGCGGCGACTACCCGGACGTCGTGTTCTCCCCCGAGGGCGTTCCGCAGTTCGTTGAGGCCGGCGCGGCCATCGCTCTGGAGGAGAAGATTCCGCAGTACGGCAACCTCAACGCGATGTACAACCAGGTCATGACGTACCTCACGAAGGAGGACGGCCACGTCTACACCATGCCGATCTACGGCTACTACTTCAACGACGTGACGGATGAGGCTCCCACCTTTGAGTGCGGCTACGGCTTCTACATCCAGAAGGCCGTTCTCGAGGAGGCCGGCTATC
>CALWRP010000159.1 GCA_944383955.1 uncultured Clostridia bacterium | reverse complement strand
CCGCCGATTGCTTTTTTTCCGCTTTCCCGCTATAATGGAACCGGAAAGGGGAGACAGCGCATGAAAAAGAATCTCGACCGCATGATGGAGGTCAAAAAGCAGCAGAAGGAGCGCATCCGCCGCCTGCCGCCCGAGAGCCCGGACGAGGTGGAGATCGAGATGGACCTGCCGCGCTACCAGCCGATCAACACGGCGAAAAGCGCCTTCGACGAGAACGTCGAGAAGCGCTTCGGCGGCATCAACACCGCTCCCTCCGTCTTCGACCGCACGGCTGTCTTCCGCACCAAAAAGGAAAACCAATAAGCGCAAAAAGCCGCCGTCTCCCTGAAGAGAGACAGCGGCTTTTTCTGCAGCATGAGAGGCGCTCACAGCACCTCGTCGGCGTAGGGCTCGAAGTCCGAGCGCGTGAAGACCTTGCCGGTCTTGACGAACTCATAGCGGATGGCCTGCAGGTAGTGGCGCATATGCACCTGCTTGCCGTCTCCGTCGGAGGCGGCGAGGAAGGCCGCGTTGAGGATACAGTTTTTGATATTGCCGCCCACAAACTCGAAGCGCTCCGCCAGGAAGCGGAGGTCGACGTCGTCGGCCAGCGGGGTGCCCTTGGGAATGGTCGTCTTCCACAGGATGTAGCGCGTGTCCGGGTCCGGGAACTGGAACTCGACGATGAACTTCATGCGGCGGAAGAAGGCCGGGTCGATGTTGTGCTTGTAGTTTGTGGCGAGGACGGACACGCCGTCGTAGGCCTCCACCTCCTGCAGAAGCAGGGCAGTCTTGTTGTTGTTGCTGGCCTGGTTGCTGCCGCCGTCGTCGCTGCGCTTGGCGAAGAGGGTGTCGCACTCGTCGAAGAAGAGGACGACGTTGCACTTTTTCGCCTCGCGGAAGATCATGGAGATGCTCTTCTCCGTCTCGCCGACATACTTGTCGATGACCTTCGAGAGGTCGACGCGGTAGAGCTCGAGGTTCAGCGCGTTCGCGAGCACCTGCGCGCACATCGATTTACCGGTGCCGGGCGCGCCGAACAGCAGCACCGAGAGGCCGCGGCCATACGGGTATTTGCGGTTATAATCCCACTGCTCATACACCTGCTTGCGGTAGCGCATCTGGTCGCAGGCGTGCTCGAGCGCCTCGCGCTGATCCTTTGACATGACGATGTCGTCCCAGGTGTAGGTGGCCTTGATCTTGGTGGCCTTCTTCGTCAGCTCGTGGCTCATCTGGTTATAGCACGCCTGGAAGAGGCACGAGCGCACAATATTGAGGTATTTTGCCATCGCGGAGAGCGATTTGGCCTGGCGCAGGGCGCTCTTGATCTTGCCGGGAGTGAAGAGGAATTTCGTCGCCATCTCCTGCAGATCCACGTCGTTGCACAGCACATAGTCCTTCGCGTAATGCCGCCACACGTCCTCGCGCTCCTGGTTGCTCGGCGTGGGGATCTCGAGCTGGGTGAACTCGATCTGCGTCATCTCGCGCAGGGGAAGCTTGTCGCGGCTCACGGTGAAGGCCGTGATGCCGTGCTTGCCGAGCTTCTCGAAGGCCAGGTCCATATAGCCGAAGAACTTGTCCTTCTCCTCCTCGTGATACTCGAGGTTGTCCAGGCAGCAGCACGCGCCGAGCAGGATGCACTCGCGGCACACGGCCCACAGCGCCTTGTCGACGAAGTTGAAGTCGTACACGAAGAGCTTGCTGCCGTTGATGGAGACGCAGGAAAGGCCGCGGTCGGCGCAGAAATGGCGGATGGTGAACTTGCGCCCCGCGCCCTCGTCGCCGAAGAGAGAGAACAGCCGCGTGCCGTCCTCATAGGAGATGTTGAGCGCGTCGAGCACCTCGCGGTTGGCGATGAAGGGGTCGAGCGCCTCGTCGCTCGTCAGCAGGGAGAAGAAGCGGTCGTAGGTCTCGTCGATGCGCCTGGGATGCTTGCCGAAGAGAAAGTCGATCAGCCGCTTGTCGGGGGAGATCGGCGTGGAGAACGGCATGGAGTTGTCGATGCGCAGCTCGATCACCGGCTGCAGCGTCTCCAGCGCCAGAGACATCTCGCCGTATGCCGTCGTCATCGAGAAGGCGGAGCCGTAGTAGACGCGGGCGGCGGATTCCACCGTCGGCGTGGGGGAGGACCCGTTCTGGTTTGTGATCTGGAAGATGGAGGCGTAGTTCGTCTGCGTGGAGGACAGAATGGCGCAGGCGAAGCAGAAAAGGGTGAAATCGTCCATGCCGAGCTTCTCGCACAGAGCGTGCAGCGGCAGCGGCGTCGTGTCCGGGTCGGTGCGCGAGGCGCGGCTGCGCACATAGGAGAGCATTTCCTCGATGGAGGGAGGCGCGGACTGCTCGCCGTCTTCATCCTGGTTCGCCTGGGTAAAGCTCGAGAAGAGCTCCATCAGCTCGCTGTTCTCCTCCAGGCCGAGGGAGGCCAGCTCCTCCTCCGGCGTTTGGCCGCTCTCCGGAAATTTTGCCTGTTCGGCGCGCGCGGAGAAATCGGCCAGATGCTTTTCGCACAGGCTGTAGGCGGTGTCGATATCGGGATAGAGAATATTGCGGAAGCTTCCGTCCTCGCGGGCGAAGAGGTCCATCAGGTTGCGGATGTAGGAGGACAGCTGCAGGTCGACGCAGGAAAAAAGATAGTCGGTGTATTCGGCGTAGCTGGCGAAGGGCAGCTCCCGGGTTTCAGGCGAAAAGACGGAGGAAAGGTTCATCACGATTCTCCTTCCGGATTCTGTGGGCTGTGGAACACATAGCCGGCTCCGCGCACGGTGCGGATCAAACCGGTACGGTCCGCGTCGATTTTCTTTCTGAGATTGGATATGTGGACCATCACAGTGCGGATGTCGCCGCAGCTGCTGGTGTTCCAAACGTTCTTGTAGAGCTCGTCGTACAGCAGCAGCGTGTCGGGGTGGCGAATCATATAGATCAGAAGATCAAACTCGATGGACGACATGGAGACGATCTCCCCATCCTTTCGGATCAGACGCATGTCGGTGTCAATATCAAGGTTGCCGATCTCCAGATGATGGGGTCTTTCCTGCTGCCGCAGCTGCTTTTCGTATGTCTCGCGCTTGCGCAGGTTGGCCTGAATGCGCGCGAGCAGCTCCAGCGGCTTGACAGGCTTGACCATATAGTCGTCCCCGCCGTGGTCGAGGGCGGAGACGATGCTTTCGCTGTCGTCGAGGCAGCTTAAAAAGAGAATCGGACACAGGCTGTCCTTTTCCCGAATCAGCGGGCACAGATCGTTTCCCCTCCCGTCCGGAAGGACGGAATCGAGCAGCACGAGCTGATATTCGATCCGGCCGATCAGCTCGGCCGCCGCGGCGCAGGTCGCCGCGATATCCACCTCATACCCTGCGTGCGTGAGATAAAACGACGTGATGTTTGCCAGATCACAGTCGTCCTCTACCAGTAAAATGCGATTCACAGGCTCTCTGAACCTCCTTTGTCAACGGCAAATCCCGGCAGCTGCGACGAATTGACGTTGGGCTGTGGGAAGGAAGCGGCTTCCATCTTCTTCGATTCCAACCTTTCCGCTCTGTCGGAACGGCGCGGAAAAAGAAAGGGAAATTGCATTCCGGTGCGCGGAATCGTTTTCTATGGCAACACCGCATAATTCCAGGTGGTGTAGCGTGCCAAAAAATTTTTTGTGAGATGATCCAAAAAGCGCAGGCAATCCTTGCCGGATTGGCGAGCATTTTTGGTAAATATCACGGAAAATTTTGGCG
>CALWRP010000158.1 GCA_944383955.1 uncultured Clostridia bacterium | reverse complement strand
AAAATTTTCCGTGATATTTTCCAAAAATGCTCGCCAATCCGGCAAGGATTGCCTGCGCTTTTTGGATCATCTCACAAAAAATTTTTTGGCACGCTACACCACCTGGGATTATGCGGTGTTGCCCTTGTTTTTTCATCATCTATCCCATATTATAATGCTTTTCCCAAAATTGTGCAACTTCATGAAAAGATTTATCAAAATTCTTTGAATTTTAGAGAAAGGGAGAAGAAAAATATGGTACCGCAGCAAAATAAAAAACAACTGTACCAATAGAAAATATTTTCACAAAAAAAGAAGCCCGGAGCTGTCTGAAGCAACGATTGCTCAGGACAGCTCCGGGCGATTCCCGGAAAAGCTCACAGGCTGCCTTGCGGCTTCGCAGCGAATGCCGGCGGCAAAACCGGCTCAGCGGATGGCCTCCAGGGCGGGAATGCGCACAGCCTTGTTTGCGGGATAAAATCCGGACCCGACGCCGATGAGGATGGAAAACAGAATGGCGAACAGGTAAAGCCAGGGAGGAATCACGGAAACGCGGGTCACGCTCTCGCTGCCCACGATAGCGGGAAGGAGGTTTTCCACCGCGGGCGGGCCGAAGGAGAAAAAGTTGATGGCGGTGGAAGCGAGAAAGCTGATGAAGCAGCCGCTCAGCCCGCCGACGAGGCCGATGACGGCCGCCTCGAGCAAGAACAGCCGCCGCACGTCGTACACGTAGCAGCCGAGCGACTTCATGATCCCGATCTCGCGCGTGCGCTCGGAGATGGACGTCATCATGGTGTTGGCGATGCCGAGCGCGGCGACGATCAGGGAGATTGCACCGAGCCCCGCGAGCATCAGCTGCTTCTGCCGGGCCTCCTCCTCCATCGGCTTGCGGATGCTCTCCATGGAGTCGGTGGGGAAACCGAGCGCCTTGATCTCCTTCTCCACCGGCGCAACGTCGGTGAGAGCCGCCGTCTTGACGAGGAGAGAACCGTAGCCCTGCTTTTTCGCGCCCGGCTTCTGTGTTTTGGCGGCGAGGGCCTGCAGGTCCGAGAGGGAGAGGATCAGGCCCTCAGAGGTCTCGTAGCCCTTGGAGTTGTCCTCCCGCAGTACGCCGACAACCTTGTAGGAGAAGGGGAAGCTGGCGGTTTCCGTCTCCACCGTCAGGCCGATGGTCTGGGAGAGGGGAGAGAAATACGGCGGCGGGGGATCGGAGAAATTGCCGTTCTCATCGGGTTCGCCGCTCCAGCGATCCACGGTGTTGGAGCCCTCGGGGCGCAGTGTATCGCGGAAGCTGTAGGCAAAATACTCCCCCACAATCACCTCGCCTTTCGATTTCGGCCATCGCCCCTCCTTGAGGCGGTAGCCCATCGCCTCAAGCTGCGAGGTGTCAAAGGCGGCGATGGTGGCCCAGTCGGCCCGGAACCGGCCGTTGGCCCCCGCGCTGAGGAAGACGGAGCCGTCGTCGAGGCCCTGCTTCGGCGTCACGGCCCGCACGTCGGGCATGGCGCGCAGCCGGGAGGCCAGGGCGTCGTCGAGCTGCAGCTTGCCGTGCCCTCCCTGCTGAGGCGTCACGGTGATGATCGTCAGATCCCCCATCTGCGAGAGGAGCTTTTCCTGCGATTCCCGCAGCCCGAAGCCGATGGAAGCCATGACGACGATGGAGCAGCAGCCGATGACGACGCCCAGCACCGTGAGCATGGTGCGCGTTTTGCGGCGCAGCAGGTTTTGCACGCAGGTGCGGAACAGATCGTTTCGGTTCATGGCTCACTCCTCCGTTTCCGTGCGGCTGCCGGTCCTGCGGGCAGGGGGTTCTCCGGTCCCTGCGGCCTCTGCGGATGCAGCCGGGGCGTCCGCCTCATCCGCGGGCTCCTCCCAGCCGCCCCAGTCGTCCTGCGGCTTTTCCCGGCGCGCTTTCCGGCGGCGCACCGCCAGCAGAACCGCCCCGCCGAGAGCCGCCGCCGCGCCCGTTCCGCCGAGCACCGGCGCCCAGGGGAAGCCGGCTTCCTCCGGCTCCTCCTGAGAAAACTCCTCGTCGAGCATGGCGTCGATGGACGGATCCTCGGCGAACAGCTCCACAGGGAATTCCTTTGTCTGCAGGTTCTCGTTCGCATCCTCATACGTGATCTTCACCACAAGGGGGAGAGAGCCTGCCAGCTGCGGCGTGAAGACAAAGCCGATGCTGCCGCTCGCGCCCGCGCCGATGTTGCCGACATACTGCGTCTTCGAGGGCGTCTCCACGCCCTCGCCCTCCACGGTGGCCTCCACGTTGGCGATCTCGCCCTTGCCCTTGTTGACGTAGGGCAGCGTCAGCACGGCCTCCTCGCCGACAGAGAGCGATTCGGGCTGCTGCGGCGCGCGGATCTCAAAGCGATCCGGCTGCACGATGGGCATGGAGAGGCGGATGTCCTCGCCGGCGGACGCGCGCTTGGCCCCGTCGACGTATTCAAACTTGAAGGAGAGGGAGACGCTCTGCGCGCCGCTCTTGGCGTTCGGCAGCGCCTGCAGGGGCAGCGTCTGCTCCTGCCCGGCCCCGGCGGCCAGCGAGGCAAAGAAAAAGCTGCTGGTGCCGCCGGAGATGGTGAAGCTCTCGCCGCCGTCCACCGTCAGCAGAACGTTTTCAATGGGCAGCTTTCCCGTATTCTCAAAGCGGAAGCGCAGGTCAAAGGAGCTGCCGGCGTCCACGCTCTCCCCGCCGTAGGAGAAATCAGAGACCACGACGTGCGGCACGGGAGCTTCCGCCGTCTCGCTGCCGGAGCCGCTCTCCCTGGTGGGGGCGGCGGGGATGGGGATGCGGTCGGAGGCCTCGCCCTGCGTCATGGTCCCCGCCGCGTCGTAGGAGTATTTGAGCTCCGTCTGGATCGACTGGCTGGCCGAGGAAATCTCCGGGAGCGCCCGCACCCTGAGCGTGACGGACGCGCTTTTGCCCGGCTCCAGATCGGGGAGGAGCACGCTGCCCGCGCTGCTCTCGAGCAGCAGCGACTCAGACGCGGAGAACGAGGCCAGCGGGGAGAGCAGCTTCACGCTTCCCATGTTGCGGAAGGTGACGGCGATCTCCGCCAGCTGCCCGGCGGAAAGCGGCGCCTTGAGCTCCGAGCGCGACGCGAGGACGACGGGAGGGGCGGCGCTGCCGGAGACGGAGGCGGCGACAGGCACCCGCTCCGAAACGCTGGCCTGCGCGTCGGAAACATTGTTGAAGTAGGTGAATTTGAGCTCCGCCTGCAGAGACTGGCCCGGCGAGGAGACGGACTGCGCCGCCCTGACCCGCACCTTCAGGGAGCCGGTCTGCTTCCCCTTGATGGTCTCCATCGCGAAGGAGTATGAACCGCCGGGGATGGAGAGAGAGTCGGAGGGGGTGAGCGTCGCCACGGGAGAGCGCAGCTCCAGATCGCTGAGATTGCGGAAGAGGACGGTCAGCTCCGCCTCCTGGCCCGGGGCGAGGGGCTCCTTCTGCTCCGCGCAGGAGATGAGCACCATCGGCTCCGCGGCGGGGGAGGGATCGCGGTCCGGCTTCTGCTTTTCCTCGCCCTCGCTCGCCTCGGCAATCGTAAGCTCGATGAGCTGCGGCGCGCCGCTGTCCCGGTGCGTGATCTGAAAACGCAGGCTCTGGCCTGTGCCGGTATATTTGAGCTTGGAAAAGCGGATCTGCAGCACGAGCGGATCGGAGCCGGAGGATTTTTTCTCCACGGTGACCGTGCCGCCGGTAAAGCTGTCGATGAGCTTGCTGAAATCGTAGTTCGACGCCCGGAAGGTGTCCGCGGTGAGCGAGACGTTTTTGACGGTGACACTGATATCCGCCGCAGCCCCGCGCGTCAGCCGCCCCTTGGAGACGGTGTAGCCGACGGCGAAGAAGGAGCCCTCCCCGCTCAGATCGGAATCGGCGAAGACGGGCAGGCAGAGGGAGAAGAGAAGCGCTGCGGCGAGCAGAAGCGCCGCGGCCTGCTTGATATGAATGGAGCGCATCGCGCGTTACCTCCTTCTGGTTTGAATTTCATCCCCAACGATCGCGCCGTCGATCAGATGCACAATCCGGTCGGCGTAGGACGCCATCTCGGGGTCGTGGGTGACGAGGACAATGGTCTGATGGAAGCTGCGGGCAAAGCCGCAGATCATTTCCATGATTTCCACCGTGGTTTTGGAGTCGAGATTGCCCGTCGGTTCGTCGGCGAAGACGACGTCCGGGCGGGCGATGAAGGCGCGGGCGATGCCGGCGCGCTGCTGCTGGCCGCCAGAGGTCTGGCCCGGGAAATGATCGAGCCGGTGGGAAAGGCCCACGCGGCACAGCAGCTGCCGCGCCAGCTGTTCCCGTCTGGCCCGCGGCACGCCGCGGAACATCAGCGGCAGGGCCACGTTCTCCGTGATCGTCAGATAGGGCAGCAGGTTGTAGGCCTGAAAGACGAAGCCGAGGTGCCTTTGCCGGAAGGCGGCCAGCTCGTTCTCGTTCATGCGCGAGATGCAGGCCCCGCCGATGCGCACCTCGCCCCTGGTCGGCTTTTCCATGCCGGCCAGCTGGTTGAGCAGCGTGCTCTTGCCGGAGCCGGAGGTGCCGAAGATGCAGCAGACCTCCCCGCGCATGATTTGCAGATTGATGTTTCCCAGCGCGACCACCGTTTCACCGCCGAGCGGATACTCCTTGCGCAGATTGCGCACCTCGATGATCGGTTTGTCGCGCGGGCAGACGGTCGCCATGACTGCGCCCCCCTTTCCGGTTTCTCTCTTTGACGGCTTTATTCTACCGCCCGCTTCTGATCGCAGCCTTCAGGAAACCTAAAGATTTCTAAAGAATTGCCTGTTTGCGCAGAAAAACCCTCCCGCGAGCGAAGCGCGGGAGGGTTTCACAAAGCATTTGTTCGGGAGGCGTCACCGGCAGACGGGCAGGGTGAGGACAAACTCCGTGCCGCAGCCGAGGGCCGGGCGGTCCGAGAGGGAGGCAGAGCCGCCGTGCAGCTCCGCGATCCGCCGCACAATCGAGAGCCCGAGGCCGCTGCCGCCGCCGCTGCGCGACTCGCTGCCGACGACGAAGGGCTCGAAGATGGCGCGCGCCCGCTCTCTGGGGATCCCCGCCCCGTTGTCCGCCACGGTGATGAGGACGCTCTCGCCCGCCCGCCGCACGGAGACGGCGAGCATGGTGCCGAGGCGGTTGTGGCGCAGGGCGTTGGCGATCAGGTTGTCCAGCGCCCGTCCGAACTGGAAGCCGTCGAGCAGGCAGAAGATCGGCTCCTCGGGAATGCGCACGTCGAGCGTAAAGCCCGCGAGCTCGATCTCGCCGTATTTGCCCGCCAGATAGGCGCGCAGGTATTCGCACAGCTCCGTGCGCCGCGGGCTGAGAGCGAAGGCCGGATGTTCCACCTTGCCGTACTCGTGGAAGGCCTCCGCCAGTCCGGCCAGCGCCTGCGCGCGGGCGCGGATCACCTCCAGGCAGCGCGGCTGATCCGCAGGCGGGATTTTCCCGGAGGCCAGGGCGTCTGCGTAGCCTGCGATCACCGTCACGGGCGTCTTGATGTCGTGGGAGATGTCGGCGATCATCTGCTGCCGTGCGCGGTCGAGGCGCTCGCGCTCCCGCTCGCTCTCCTCCAGCCGGGAGGAGAGGACGTCGAAGCTCGCGCCGATCTGCCGCAGCTCGCGCACGCCGGCGCCGTCTCCCACACGCACGGAGCGGCCCTCGGTTCGGGCGGCGATGGCTTCGTGCAGCCGGTCCAGCGGGCGGCGGATTGCCCGGTTGATGCGCGCGATGAAGAAGGCTCCTGCCAGCACGGAGAGCGGCAGCAGCAGAAGCCACACGCGCCACGATTCCTGATAGGCGCGGTAGGCCGCCTCCTCGTCGGGGTAGGCCGTGCGCATCAGCAGGACAAGGGGCTCCCCGTCCGCGCCCGCAAAGCTCAGGCGGGAGAGCGACGCCTTCGCCGGCAGGATCCCGGCCAGATAGGCGTACTCGCGGGCTGTATACTGCGTCCTCCCGTCGCCGAGGCCGCCGGAGACGACGCGATACTGCCCGTCAAGCTCCATGGCGGTCTCTCCCTCGGGGGAGACGAGCGTGACATGGTAGCGCGCCGTCCCGTCCTCCGCGCGGTCCGCGTAGGCCTCGATCCGGCTCTCGGAGCCGAACTCGCCCACGCAGGCCAATTCCCCGGCCGTCATCGCGCCCAGCGTTTCGTCAGACGTCCAGACGAGCGCGCCCTCCTCCGTCACCACGGCGAAGGCGTCCCCTCCGGCCAGGCGGGCGCGCAGCGCGTCGTAGCCTCCCTGCGCGAGCTCCGGGGAGGAGACGAGAGCGTCCCAGTCCGTCACGGTGTAGATGCGGTCGATCCAGGCGTTCCACAGCCAGTAGACGCCCGCCGCCCCCGCGGCCAGCGTGAGCGCGAACAGCAGGAACGAGCCCGCCAGCAGCGCGGAGAGGCCGCGCTCCCTACGCCTCAAATTTGTATCCCAGCCCGCGGATGGTGATGATGTGCCGCGGTTTTCTGGGATCCTCCTCGAGCTTCTCCCGCAGGTTGGAGATGTGCACCATCATGGTGACGTCGCTGCTCTCGAAATATTCTCCGGCCACGCCCTCGTAGAGCTGGGCCTTGGTGAAGACGCGCCCCGGCGAGCGCATGAGCAGGGAGAGGAGCTTGTATTCCGTGGGCGTGAGGGGGATGAGCTCCCCGCCGCGGCGCAGCTCGCAGCGTGCGGCGTCGAGCGTCAGCGCCCCGGCGCTGAGAACGCTTCCCGCTTCCCGCTGCGTCCGCCGCAGCTGCGCCTTCACGCGCGCGACGACCTCCATCGGGTTGAACGGCTTGGCGACGTAATCGTCGGCTCCCAGGTTCAGCCCCAGGATCTTGTCCGCGTCCTGGCTCTTTGCCGAGAGAATCAGGATGGGGATTTCGCTCTGCCGCCGCAGGGCTCTTGTGAGCTCGAAGCCGTTCATGCGCGGCATCATCACGTCGAGGATTGCCAGCTCCGGCGCGCATGCCGCCGCCTTTTCAAGGGCCTCGGCTCCGTCGCACGCCTCGAGCACCTCGAAGCCCTCGCTCTCCAGATACAGGCGCAGCAGGCCGCGGATGTCGCCGTCGTCCTCCGCGATCAGTATTTTCGTTCCCATCGGGTTCGCCTCCTTTGTCGCTTTTCTGCCCTTATGCTACACTGAGCGGGCCGCTGTTGTCAACCGGCACAGGAAAACTTCCCTTCGGGCATAAAAATCGCGGCCCCCCGGAGGAGGGCCGCGCCAGATTGTCGAAAAAGCTGCCAAAGAGTAAAACACAAAAGTTTCGCCCGCCTTTTCAAAGGCGGCGGGGCGCGGGGCAGAGCCCCGACCACTCAGCTGCCGATGATCGAATCCTAATCGCGAAGCCCAAAACAGCCAGGAAAAACAGCGAAGCGCCTTTTTCCGGACGGCGGCGCACTCCGGGACCTTCCTGCACGCGGCTTTTTCTCGACAAGCTGCGCAGCTCTCCCGGAGGAGGGCCGCGCGTCCGGCAGTCTCAGCAGTTGGGCAGGGTCACGTTCGAGAGGCAGTTGACCGGCGTGCGGCCGGGGATCAGCCGCTCGCCGTCGGAGTAGCCCTCCTCGGAATCCTTGAGCTCCGCGATCAGCAGACGGCGCAGGCAGGCGATCCGCTCCTGCTTGTCCGGGTCGTGGATTGCGTTGTGGGTCTCGTTCGGATCGTGCTCGAGGTCGAAATACTGCTCCTCATTCCGCTCGGAGAGCCAGACAAACTTGTCTTGTTTGGTGACAATGAACTGGCTCGACCAGCGGTTGAAGGAGAAGCTGTGCTCGCCGTGCAGGTATTCGCGCCCGATGGGACGCAGCATGCTCTGCCCGTCCAGGTGCTTCGGGATCGGCGCGCCCGCCAGGTCGAGCAGGGTGGGCATCACGTCGCGCAGCTCCACGAGGGAATCGTCCACGCGGCCGCGCGGGCCGATGAAGCGCTCCGGGCCGCTGACAAACATCGGAATGTGGGCGCTGCCGTTGTAGGGCAGCGACTTGCGGCACCAGCCGTGGTCGGAGAGCATCTCGCCGTGATCGGAGGTGAAGACGATCACCGTGTTGTCCATCAGCTTGTGCTCGGTCAGCGCCTGAAGAATGCGCCCGATCTGGTGGTCGACGTGGGTGATGCACGCATAGTAGCCGACCTGCTGCTGGCGGATGAGCTCCGGGTCGCGCGGGCCGGTGCAGGAATTGAAGACCATGCCGCGCTTTTCGAGCATTGCCTCGTCGTCCCAGTCGCCGCGCACGGGAGGGCGAAGGTCTTTGTCCTTATAAAGGTCGAAGTAGCACTGTGGGGCGTCGTATGGCGCGTGCGGGCGGACAAAGCTGGCCATCAGGAAGAAGGGCTGCCGCGGGTCGCGGCGGCGCAGAAAGTCGATGGAGCGGCTCGCCACCCAGTTCGTGGGATGATACTTTTCCGCATACGGCCACGGGCGCGCCGTCCAGCCGTTGCAGTCCATGCCGGAGTCGGTCACGTCGGCCTCGGCGCCGAGCTCGTTTTTGAGCCAGTAGAAGTAATCGTCGGCGAAGAGCTGGTTTTCATAGTGGTCGACGCCGGGGAAGCGGTATTCGTGCAGGTAGCCGTCGTGCAGCTCCACATTGTGGAAGCCGAGATAGCTGCGCAGCGGGTGCACGTGCATCTTGCCCACGCACTGGGTGTAGTAGCCCGCGCGGCTGAGCTCTCCCGCCATCGTGCAGCCGTAGTTCCAGTCCACGCGGTCCTGATAGCCGACCTTGCCGGTGTGGCGCTGGCTCAGACCCGTGTGCAGGACGGCGCGCGCCGGAACGCAGGTGGGGCAGGAGGACCAGGCGTTGGGGAAATAGACGCCGTCGGCGGCCAGGGAATCGAGATAGGGCGTTTTCACGTCCGGGTGGCCGGCGTAGCCCAGGCAGTCGCCGCGCTGCTCGTCGGTCATAATCAATACAAGGTTGGGGCGATCCGTCAAGGGAACAACACTCCTTTCACATGCGGAAGCTCCGCCGAAAGTCCGAAACCTGTACCGGACGTTCGCGCCGGTACAGGTTTCGGTTTCTCAGCTATGCTGTGATGTTCAGATCTCGTACCACTTGATCTCGTTGGCGTCCATGTCCAGCTCGAAGCTCGAGCCGTCGCCCTTGTAGACCGTGGTGTGCTGCGGCTTGTAGGTGTTGTTGACAACACAGTACTTGCCGTTCTTCACATAGGCGTGAACCTCCACGTTGAAGTTCGAGGAGAACCACTTGTAGAGATTGTCCTCGTCGTGGGACGACCAGAGGATGGAGCGGTACAGCATGCGGCTGTTCTCAAAGCTGTAGGGCAGGCCGCTGATGTAGACGGTGCGGCCCTTGCCGAAGCTGTTGACAGCCATCTGCACCTCCTTCTCGCGCTGCACGAGAATCTCCGCGCCCTCGAGGGCGTAAATGCTCTTCTTGCCCTCGCCGAAATCGACCGGGCCGGTCATATCCTTGAGGATGAAGTGGTCGGGGTGCTCCTCCCAGTTGTACTTGTCGTAGTTGAGCGTGAAGCCGGTTTCCTTCTCCACGCCCATCACGTTCGCCAGCTGGAGGTAGTGGCCCTGATACTGGTGGCCGGCCGGCTCGCCGACGCCGATGAAGCCGCCGCCGTTGTAGATGAAGCGCTTGACGGCGCTGGCGATATCGGGATCCTCCCACAGCACGCCGCCGGTGTGGGCGGTGTCGCCGTCGCCGACGTTGATGATGACGTCGATGGAATCGAGGATGGACGGATCGGCCTTGATATCGTCGAAGCTGATGAACTTCACGTCGAACGGCGCGCCGCTCAGAGCCTCAATCACGCCGGCGTAGCTGTAGTTCTGCTTCTGGTAGAGCGCATGGTGCACCATGTGGCAGCCCCAGGCGCGCATTTTGCCCCAGCAGTTGAGGACGGCGACCGTCTTCATGCAGTAGGGCGTCGTGCCCTTGATGTTCTCATACAGCTCGCGGAACTCGTTGCAGACGCTCTCGATGTACTCGACAAATTCCGGGAAATCGAGGGCGAGCTTGAGATAGCCGCCGTAGCCGATGCGGTCGATCGGCTTGCGCAGGATGGCGCGGCGGGCCGTCACCCAGTTCTCCTTGCCCTCGCGCACCGGATCGCCGCCCTCGTGGAAGGTGTCCGGGAAGAAGTAGGGCAGGAAGCGGCCCTCGGTGTACTTGACGCCGGGAATGTCGCTGATCAGGCGCAGCGTCGAGCCGTTGCCCACGCTGCCGACGACGGCGTCGAGGCCGATCGTCTTGAACTCGTCCATGAAGGGCTCCGTGCCGATCCAGTGATCGCCGAGGAACATCATGGCCTCCTTGCCGAGCTCGTGGGTGATGTCGACCATCTCCTTGGCCAGCGCGGCGACCTCGCGGCGCTGGAAGGCCTGGAAGTCCTTGAACTGCTTGCTCGGAATGCGGTACTGGTTGTTGTAGTAGCCCTGGTCGATGATGTACTCCGGGCGGAACGGATAGCCGGCCTCCTTCTCGAACTTCTCGAGGATGAAGGGCGACACGCTCGCGGAGTAGCCGTACCAGTCGACATACTTTTCGCGCTTGAGCTCGTCAAACATCAGCGTGAACTGATGGAAGAAGGTCGTGTAGCGGATGACGTCGACATAGGGGTGGTCGACGATGAACTTGCGCAGGCGCTCCATGGTGAACTTGTGCGTCTTCGGCTGGCGCACGTCGAAGGTGATCTGGTGCTCGAAGTCCTTCCAGTCGTTGGTGACGGCGTTGTACATGTGCACCGGATCCCAGATGAGATAGGCCAGGAAGCTCACCGTGTAGTCGTGGAAGGCGGCGGGGGAGGCGATCTCCACGCAGCCGGTTTCCTCGTTGTAGCTCCAGGCGTCGGGGGAGAGGGGCTCGCCCGTCGTGCGGTCGATCACCTCCCACCAGCGGCGGATATCATCGCGGGTGTTGACCATCATCAGCTCCGGGGAGATGCCCTGCATCAGCGGGATGGCCAGGGCGCCGCCGCCGGAGGCGGTGTGGAAGCCCGTCATGATGTAGCACTGCTGCACCTCGTCGGGGTTTGCCTTGGCCCAGTCGTTGTCCTTGCGGGTGGTGTAGTAGGTGGAGTAAATCTTCGCGCCCACGTTCGTGAGCTTCTCGGGGAACTCGGTGCCGTCGCAGTCGCGGATGGCGTCGGCGCCCCAGCGGTTGAGGATGTCAATCGTCTCCGGCACCACGTCCAGGTTGGTGGGGATGGTTACGCGGCCGGTCGTTCTCTTCTCGTCCATGCTTATGACCATTCCTTTCCGCTGCGCTCCAAGGCACCAAAGGAAAATGAAACCCGGTACCTCTGACGCAGCCAGTCGTAATTTGTTAGAATGTACTTGAGGAGGCAGGCACACTACAGAAC
>CALWRP010000157.1 GCA_944383955.1 uncultured Clostridia bacterium | reverse complement strand
GCGGCGTGGTGGAGGACAACTCCTTCGGCACGCACGAGTTCATGGAGCTGTGCCGCCAGCTGGGCTGCGAGCCCTATGTCAACGGCAACGTGGGCAGCGGCACCGTGCAGGAGATGAGCGAGTGGGTGGAGTATATGACCTTCGACGGCGTCTCCCCCATGGCTGAGATGAGAAAGCAAAACGGCCGCGCGGAGCCCTGGAAGCTTAAGTACTTCGGCGTCGGCAACGAGAACTGGGGCTGCGGCGGCAACATGCGCCCGGAGTTTTACGCCGATCAGTTCCGCCGCTACGCGACATACGTGCGCAACTACGGCGACAACAAGGTCTTCAAGATCGCCTGCGGCCCGAACGCGGGGGACTATGAGTGGACCGACAAGGTGATGGAGATCGCCGGCCGCTTCGCCGACGCCATCACGCTGCACTACTACACCTTCCCGAACCCCGCGGAGGATTCGAGAAGCGCGACGGTGTTCGACGAGGGAACGTATTACCGCACCCTCAAAAAGGGCCTTTTCATGGAGGAACTTGTCAGCAACCATCTCTCCATCATGCGCCGCCACGACCCCGAGGGCCGCGTGGGCCTCATTGTGGACGAGTGGGGCGCGTGGTATGAGGTGGAGCCCGGCACGAACCCCGGCTTCCTCTATCAGCAGAACACGATGCGCGACGCCGTGCTGGCCGCCGTCACGCTCAACATCCTCAACCATCATGCCGACGGCCTCGTGATGGCCAACATTTCGCAGATGGTCAACGTGCTGCAGGCCGTCGTTCTCACAGAGGGCGAGAAGATGCTGCTCACCCCGACCTACCACGTCTTCGACCTCTACAAGGAGCACCAGGACGCCACCCTGCTCGACAGCTATGTCGAGGCGCATGAGGTGGGCACGGAGGGCGCGATGGTTCCCTCGCTGCACCAGTCCGCCTCCGTCGACGCGGAGGGCCGCGTGCACGTCACGGTGGCGAACCTCTCCGCCACGGAGAGCCAGGAGCTCGACCTGCGCGTGTCCGGCAAGGAGAACGCCGCCGTCACCGTCCGCGTGCTGGCGGGCGCGATGGACGCGCACAACACCTTCGACGCTCCCGAGACGGTCAGGATCGAGACCTTCACCGATTTTGCCCGCCGCGACGGCGGCGTGCAGCTGACGCTGCCCGCGTGCTGCGTGGCCGCCATCGAGCTGGCATGAGCGCGATGGAACAGCAGACGGGAGCCGCGGGGCGCGTCTGCCGCCGCTGCCTGCTCGAGGAGCTCGGCCAGGGCGACTATCTCGAGAGCGTCCGCCGCTACCGCGCCCGCCTGCCGGAGAAGGAGCGCACGCCCGACGGCGAGTACGAGGCGCGCCTTGCCTCCTGCAGGGAATGTCCGGAGCTTGTCAACGCCACCTGCAACCTCTGCGGCTGCTACGTGGAGATTCGCGCCGCCCGCCGCTCCTCCTCCTGCCCCGCCACCCCGCCGCGCTGGGGCGGCGCCGTCTGAGGCTCCTCTCCCGCGCTGCCGGGAACTGAGAGCAAGCGGGAAACCAACCTGAACAGCTTTTTCGACAGTCTGAGGCCCTCCCCGAGGTCAATCGACCCTGGGGAGGGCCTTTTCGTCTTATAGAGCGGCGGGAGGGCGGCGTTCCTCGCCGCAGCGCCTGCCTCCCGCGGCAAGAAAGACGGCGCAGGAAAGCAGGAGAGCGGCCGCGGCGGCAGGGGAGGCGGACAGAACCGGAGAGGTTTCCTCCGCCATGTTGGAGAAGACGGGCTGCGCGGCGATCTCCGGCGGGAAGAGCGCGCACAGCGGCAGCGCGATCAGGGCGGCAAGGGCGGCGTGCGCAAGCCGCGCGAGGGCAAGCTGCCACAGAGGCAGGCGCGGCGTGCCGGGCAGGGCGAGGATCTGCAGCTGCACGCAGAGACCGCCCCAGCCCAGAGCGGCGGCCAGAGCCCAGGGCGGCGCGCCCGCGGCAGCAAGGTCGCGGCAGCCGCCCGTCACCTCCAGCAGCGCCGAGAGAGCCGCGAGCGGCAGCCCCGGCGGGAACAGCCGGGCGAGATAGGCGAGCGCGGTGGAGAACAGCACCACGAAGCAGCACATGGCGACGAGCGAGCGGCAGGCGTCGGAGACGGAGTCGACGAGGGCCTGGCCCGCCGTCGCGGTGCAGGGAGGCGGCGTTTGCCGCCCGCGCCGGGGAGACGCAGCCCGGCGGCCGCGCAGCAGCACGCCGAGCAGAAGGCCGGCCGTGAGGCTCGAGGCGAGCAGCAGGGCGCCGGCCCGCGCGCTGTGCAGGAAGCGGGCGCCCACGGCGCTGAGCACAAAGGCCGGGCCCGCGTTGACGCAGAAGAGCGTCATGCGGCGCGCCTCCTCCTGCGAGATCTCCCCTTGGCGCAGCAGGGCCGCCGCCCCCCGCGCGCCCACGGGGTAGCCGCCGATGAGCCCCATCAGGACGGCGGGCGCGCAGCAGCCCGGCAGACGAAACAGCAGGCGCGCCGGTTTTTCCAGCACCCGCCCGAGCAGCGACGAGGCTCCGGAGCGCACCAGAAAAACGCTGAGCACGAGAAAGGGGAACAGCGAGGGCACGAGCACCGAGAGGCAGACGTCCAGCCCGGCGGCCGCTCCCGCGGCGGCGGTGTCCGGGAAGAGGGAGAGCAGAAGCCCGGCCCCCAGCGAGCAGACAAGCAGCGCGAGGCTGCGCAGAAGCTCCCGTTTCCGTTTCATATGCATGTCCTCCCCGTTTTTTGCCCTGCCGTTTTCCGCGGCTGCGCCGGGAAACGGCGGACGGCAGCTGTTTCATCGTATGCGCGGCGCGCTTCATACATGACAGGCGGGCCGCATATGGATGGCATAGCGGCCCGCCGTGAGGACGGGCGCAAAGGGGGCGTTTGCTTTGGATGAACAGCACGCAGGGCAGCGGGGAGGGCTCACGCTGCTGCACCACGCGGTGGGCGGCAGCCACATCGAGCTGCTCGGCAACCGCGAGGCCGTGGTGGAGGGCTGCCAGGGGATTCTCGAATACGGGGACGACGTGGTGCGGGTGCGCGCCGGCCGGCTCATTGTGCGCTTTACGGGCCGCAATCTCAAAATCCGCTGCATGACGGCGGATTCGCTCGTCGTGGAGGGGTTTCTGCGCGGGATGGAATTCATGGTGTGAGGAGGCGTTCGCATGCTGGTACAGCTGGCGCGATGGTTCTGGGGCTCGGCCCGGTTTCGGGTGGAGGGCTCCGCGGAGCGCTTTTTCAACCACTGTGCCCGCAGGGAGATTGCCCTGTGGGGCATGCAGGCGGGCGACGCGCCGGGGGCATGGATCCGCGCCGGGCAATACCGCGAGCTGCTGGCCTGCGCGCACACGGCCCGGTGCAGGCTTCGCGTGGAGGAAAAGCGCGGCCTGCCGTTTCAGACATACTGGCTCAGGCGGAGAAAGGGGCTGGCGGCGGGCGCTGTGATCGGCGCGCTGATCCTCGCGGTGCTCTCGCAGCAGATCTGGTGCGTGCAGGCGGAGGGCCTGCAAACCATTACCCGCCGGGAGCTTGACGCCGCCTGCCGCGAGATCGGCCTTGTGCCGGGCGCATGGAAGAGCGCAGTCGACCCATTGCAGGCGGAGCAGCAGCTGATGCTGCGCTTCCCCAATGTCTCGTGGCTGACGGTGAACACGCAGGGCAGCGCGGCGTATATCAAGCTCTCGGAGGGTGTGGAGAAACCGGACATGGACGCCTGGAAGCGGCCCGGGAACGTCAAGGCCGCAGCGGCGGGGCAGATTCTGCGAGTTGAGGTTTTCGAGGGCGAGGCCCTGGTGAGCGAGGGCGACGCCGTGACGGCGGATCAGCTCCTTATCAGCGGGGTGGTGGAGGACACCTTCGGCAATGTGACGCTGCGCCATGCCGCGGGCCGGATTTTTGCCTCGACCGTGCGCGAATTCACCGCCGAGGTGCCGATGACCGAGACGGTGAAGGAGGAGACCGGCGCGGTGCTCACCCGGCGGTGCGCCGAGGTTTTTGGCCTGCGGCTTCCGCTCACGCTGGCCGCGGAGCCGGGCGCGGGCTGGGAGAGAGCGTCCGTGCGCACCGTGCTGCGGGCGAACGGAGTCGAGCTGCCGGTGGCCTGGCTCGAGGAGACGTGGGCGCAGACGATAGAAAGGGAGCGCATCCTCACGCCCGAGGAGGCGCTGGCCGCGGCGCGGGCCGAGGTTCAGGAGCAGAAAAGCAGCCTGAAAAGCCTTACGGTGCTCAGCGAGGAGGAGCAGATCTCCGAGGAGAACGGCGTGCTGCGCTATACGGTCCGCGCGCAGTGCGAGGAGGATATTGCGGTGGAGGCGGAAATCCTTGTAAATTCACCAAATTGACCGCATGGAATTCATCAATTTTTTAGGGGGAAAGCAGATGACGAACCGCAAAAAATGTGATATAATCAGTACGATCAAATTGAATAATAATTGATTAAATTTCTGTGAACACTACACAATAATCGCAACGCTTTTCCGCGGCATGCGGAGAGCTTTTGGATCAGCGTTCTGGTGTCACGTGGGAGCGATGGAATGTTTGAGCAAAGGATCGATATCGAGAGAATGGAGCAGGCCGCCGCGCTGTTCGGCAGCATGGACGAGAACGTCCGGCTGCTGAGCGCGGAGTTTCATGTCTCCATTGTAGCCAGGGACGCCGAGATCAAGGTCTCGGGCGAGCCCGAGGACGTGGCCCTCGCCGTGCGGGCCATTGAGAGCCTCCTGGGCCTTGTCAACCGCGGCGAGGGGCTCACGGAGCAGAATATCCGCTACTGCATCTCGCTGGTGCGCGAGGGCAGCGAGGAGAAAATCACGGCCCTCGCCGGGGACTGCATCTGCATCACCAGCAAGGGGAAGCCGGTCAAGCCGAAAACGCTCGGCCAGAAGCGCTATTGCGGAGCCATCCGCGATCACACGATCACCATCGGCGTCGGCCCGGCCGGCACCGGCAAAACGTATCTCGCCGTCGCCATGGCCGTGACGGCCTTCCGCGCGCAGGAGGTGAACCGCATCATCCTCACGCGGCCAGCCGTGGAGGCGGGGGAGAAGCTCGGCTTCCTGCCGGGCGATCTGCAGCAGAAGGTGGACCCGTATCTGCGGCCGCTCTACGACGCCCTGTTCGACATGCTCGGTGCGGAGACCTATCAGAAATACGTCGAGCGCGGCAGCATCGAGGTCGCGCCGCTCGCCTATATGCGCGGGCGCACGCTCGACGACAGCTTCATCATTCTCGACGAGGCGCAGAACACGACGCAGGAGCAGATGAAGATGTTCCTCACCCGCCTGGGCTTCGGCTCGAAGATGGTGATCACGGGAGATATCACGCAGATCGATCTGCCGGACGGGCGGAAATCGGGCCTCAAGGAGGTCATGCGCATCCTGCGGGACGTCGACGACATCGCTCAGGTGCGGTTTGACGGCCGGGACGTCGTGCGCCACAAGCTGGTGCAGGACATCATCAAGGCGTATGAAAAGGCGGAGGAGAGGCGCTGAGCCGTGCCGTCCCGACAGGGGAACAGCCCCTGAGTGAAGAAAACGGGAATGCGTGTGTATTCCAAAACTGTGTCAGTTCATTTATTTTTTTACCCCGCAGGGCGCGCAGGCGGCGGAAAAATGCGGCCGGGCGGGGATACTGCAAACGGAGGACGCCGAAAATGGAAAAAATCAGAGTGGTTATCGACAACAAGCAGAAGAACGTCAAAATCCCCACCGGCCTGCGCATGCTGGTTCGCCGCTGCTGCAACGCCGTGCTGCGGATGGAAAACTTTTCCGGACCGGCGGAGATCAGCGTGACGTTTGTCAACAACGAGCAGATCCATGAGCTCAACCGTCAGTACCGCGACAAGGACATGCCCACCGATGTGCTGTCCTTCCCCATGGGCGAGAACGGCGAGTATGATATCAATCACGACACGGGGGCCAAGATCCTCGGCGATATCGTGATCTCGATGGAGAAGGCGGTCGAGCAGGCGCAGCGCTACGGCCACTCGCTCGAGCGCGAGGTCGGCTTCCTCACCGCCCATTCGATGCTCCACCTGCTCGGCTATGACCACGAGAAATCCGGCCTCGATCGCGTGCGCATGCGCGAAAAGGAGGAGCAGGTCATGTCGCAGCTCGGCCTGCCCAGCAGCAGCAGCTACGTTATCTTCGACGAATGAGCTTTCCGTTTTACAGGAGCTTCCTCTGTGCGGTGCGCGGCATCGCGCATTGCCTCAGGCGGGAGAGAAACATGCGGATTCATACGGCGGCGGCGCTGTATGTTCTGTTCTTTTCGGCCTTTTTTGAACTGAGCCGGGCGGAGTATGCCGTTTTGATTCTGACGATCGGCTCGGTCCTCACAACGGAGCTGCTCAACACGACGGCGGAGGATCTCTGCGATTTTGTTTCCCCCGGCTTTGCCAGGCGGATCGGTCTGGTGAAGGATCTGGCCGCGGGGGCCGTTCTTGTCAGCGCCCTGGCCGCTCTTGGCGTCGGCGCGGCGCTGTTCTGGCGTCCGGAGCGCTTTTTGGAGATTGCGGCGTGGTTTTGGGAGCAGCCCTGGCGGCTCGCGGCCCTGCTTCTCTCGTTCGTTCCGGCCTTCCTCTTCATCCAGCAGCCCTGGCGCAGGGGAAAGCGCAGAAGAGGCCCCAGAGAACCGCACGGATAAATGCCGGCGAAGCCCTGGGCCTTTTATTCCCACAGAGAAAGGAATTGACATTTTGCCTCAGGATTTTCTGATGACACAACCCAACCGGGAGGGCCGCTGCGCGTTCCTGGCCATCGTCGGCCGGCCGAACGTGGGCAAATCCTCCCTGCTCAACCGTATGCTCGGCCAAAAGGTGGCCATTGTCAGCAGCAAGCCGCAGACGACGCGCACGCGCATCATGGGCGTGCTCACCGAGGGGGAGGATCAGCTCGTCTTCCTCGATACGCCCGGCCTGCACAAGCCGCGCAGCCGCCTGGATGAATATATGGCCCGCTCCGTCACGGAGTCCGTGGCCGGGGTGGACGCCTGCCTGCTCGTCACGGAGGCGGGGGCCTCCGTCTCCCATGCGGACCGCGATCTGCTCGAGCGCTGCCGCGCCCAGCAGCTTCCGGTGATTCTGGCCATCAACAAGATCGACACGCTGGCGGAGAAGAGTGCCCTGATGGCGCAGATTGCCGGTTGGAGCGGCCTGTATCCCTTCGAGGCCATCGTCCCCGTCTCGGCGCAGGACGGCAGCGGCATCAAAAGCGATCTGATCCCGGAGCTCAGAAAGCTCTGCCAGCCCGGCGGCCACTTTTTCGACGAGGACACCCTCACCGATCAGCCCGAGCGCGTGCTGGCGGGCGAAATGGTGCGCGAGAAGCTGCTGCGCCTGCTCGACAAGGAGATTCCCCACGGCGCCGCCGTGGCGGTGGAAAAGATGCGCGAGCGCGACGACGGCAGCGGCATCACGGATATCGAGGCCACCATCTACTGCGAAAAGGACAACCACAAGGCGATCATCATCGGCAAGGGCGGCGCGATGCTCAAGAAGATCGGCAGCTATGCCCGCGCCGACATGGAGCGCTTTTTCGGCTGCAAAATCAACCTCAAGCTCTGGGTCAAGGTGAAGGAGGACTGGAGAAACCGCGAGGCCATCCTCAGAAGCCTTGGCTACGACAAGACCGATTTCGATCTGTAACGCGGGCGGCGCGGCCCGTCTCCGCAGCGGCGGAGGCGATCTCCGGAACGCGGCATGCCGCTGTGTTCGCGCGGGCCTGACGGCTTTCCCTGCGTTTTCCGGGCGGAGCGGCTTCGCTCCGCCCTTGCGCTGCCAAAAGGCGGCGCGCGGCTTTTCCGCTTTGGCGGGACGGCCGGGCAAGCAAGACAGAAATTCCCTGACATACCCCCGCGCCGAAGGGCGAATACTGAAAACAGCGCCGAAGGCTCTCCGCACGGCGTCTGCAGGGAACGGCGGATTCCGGCGCGGCCCTGCGCAGCACGGGAAGAGAGGGCGGGAGCGCTCTTCGGCGGCCAACCGGCAAAGGGGGATGCGGGAGATGGACGAATTATCAGCCTGGGAGCGGTTTGCGCAGACAGGATGCGTGGCGGACTACCTGCTCTATCTGCGGTGCAGGGACGAGAAGCCGTCCGCGCTCTCACAGGCCGGGGAGGTCACATATGCAGCTGGAGACGGACGGACTGATCATCGCGGAGCAGAGCATCGGCGAGAGCGATCGCCTGGTGACGGTGCTCACCCGTGACGAGGGCGTCGTGCGCGCCTTTGCCCGGCAGGCAAAGAAGTCCGGCAGCAGCAAGGTTTCGGCCACGCAGCTGTTTTGCTATTCCCGCCTCACGCTCTACAAGGGGCGGGATAAATACATCATCGACGACGCGCGCCCCATCGAGCTCTTCTTCGACCTGCGGAAGGACATTGAGCGTCTTGCCCTGGCGCAGTATTTCTGCGAGCTTGCGCGGGCGCTGGCTCCGCAGGAGGCTCCCGCGGGGGATTTTCTGCGCCTTCTGCTCAACGCCCTGTATTTTCTCAGCAAGGGGACGCGCCCGCTTCTCCTTGTGAAGGCCGTGGTGGAGATGCGCATGCTCGAGCTGGCCGGCTACATGCCGGATCTCGTAGCCTGCCACGGCTGCGCCTGCTACACGGCGGATCCGATGCTCTTTTACCCGCGGGAGGGAATTTTGTCCTGCCCGGAATGCGCGAAGGAGCTCGGCGGCGCGCCGATGGCGCTGGCCCCCGGCGTGCTTACGGCGCTGCGCCACACCATCTATGCCGATTTCGAAAAGCTTTTCTCCTTTCAGCTGCCGCCGGCCGGCCTCAAGGCTCTGGCCGCAGCGAGCGAGCGCTATCTGCTCTGCACGCTGGAGCGCGGCTTTCAGACACTCGACTTTTTTCACGGGCTCGCCGTCGGCTGACGCGCGGCCCTTTGGGAGCAGAACATATGACAGATATCATGAAACGCAACATCCGCTCGCTTGAGCTGGATAAAATTCTCGCCCTCCTGGCGGAGGAGACGGCCTGCGAGGACGCCGCGTCGCTGGCGCTGGCGCTTGAGCCCGCCGTCACGCTCAAGGAGGTCAACCGCCGTCTGGCGGATACGAACGAGGCCCACAGCCTCATGGCGCGCTTCGGCGCGCCGTCCTTCGGAGGCCTGCACAACGTGTCGGGCTCCCTGCGCCGCGCCGAGGCCGGCGGCCTGCTCACGATGGGCGAGCTGCTGCGCGTGGCCGGCGTGCTGCGCACTCTGCGCGGCATCGTGGAGTGGCGTTCCCGCAGCGAGGGCGTCAAGACCGTGCTGGACTGGCGCTTTGAGGCGCTCATGCCGAACAAATATCTCGAGGACCGGATCGTCACCTCCATTGTCTCGGAGGAAGAGATGGCCAGCGAGGCCTCGCCGGAGCTGGCCTCCATCCGCCGCAAGATCCGCGGCGCCTCCACCCGCGCCAGAGAGCAGCTCGACAAGATGATTCGCTCTCCCTACTACCAGAAATACCTGCAGGAGCCGATCATCACCATGCGCGGCGGGCGCTTTGTGGTGCCCGTCAAGGCCGAGTGCCGCGGCGATGTGCCCGGCCTCGTGCACGACACCTCCTCCTCCGGCGCGACGGTCTTCGTCGAGCCGATGGCCGTGGTGGAGGCGAACAACGAGATCCGCGTCCTGCTCTCGCGCGAGCAGGCGGAGATTGAGCGCATTCTGGCCGAGCTCTCCGCGGAGGCGGGCAGCTTTGCCTCCGGCATCATCAGCAGCTATGAGATCGCCGTGCAGCTCAACCTCATTTTTGCCAAGGCCAATCTGGGCTACAAAATGAAGGCCACCCTGCCGGAGGTCAACGACGAGGGTAAAATTGAGCTCAAGCGCGCCCGCCATCCGCTGATCGCCAAGGAGAAGGTCGTCCCCACCGACATTCAGCTCGGCCTGGGCTTCGACACCCTTGTCATCACCGGCCCCAACACGGGCGGCAAGACCGTCTCCATCAAGACCGTCGGCCTGATGACGCTGATGGCGATGTGCGGCCTGCTGCTGCCTGTGGCCGACGGCAGCCGCGTCTCCGTCTTCGACAAGGTGCTCTCCGATATCGGAGACGAGCAGAGCATCGAGCAGTCGCTGTCCACCTTCTCCGCCCACATGACGAACATCATCCGCATTCTCAACGAGACGGACGACAGAAGCCTTGTCCTTCTCGACGAGCTCGGCGCGGGCACCGACCCGGTCGAGGGCGCGGCCCTGGCGATGGCGATCCTCGAGGCGCTGCGCCTGCGCGGCGCGCGGATCGCCGCCACCACCCACTACGCCGAGCTCAAGGCGTACGCCCTGCAGACCACCGGCGTGGAGAACGCCTGCTGTGAGTTCGACGTCGCCACCCTGCGCCCGACATACCGCCTGCTGATCGGCGTGCCGGGACGCTCGAACGCCTTTGCCATCTCGCTGCGCCTGGGCATGGAGGAATCCATCGTCGACCGCGCCAGGGAGCTCGTGTCCAGCGAAAACACGCGCTTTGAGGATATCGTGGAGAGCCTTGAGGTGAGCCGCCAGAGGCTGGAGGCGGAGCGCGCCGAGGCCGAGGAGCAGAAGCTCGCCGCCCGCCGCGCCAATGAGGAGGCCTCCCACAAGCTCGAGCGCCTCGAGGAGCAGGCGGAGAAGGAGATGGACGAGGCCCGCCAGCGCGCCGCGGAGATCATCTCGCGCACCCGCGCCCAGGTCGACGCGATGCTCAACGAGGCCGAGGAGCTGCGCAAAAAGCAGAACAAGCTGCTCACCGCCGAGCAGAAGGCCCGGCTCAAGAGCGGCATCAAGCGCCTCGAGGAGGAGGCCGACCCCGTGCGCGGCCGCAGGCAGGACAGCGGCCCCTATGAGCTGCCGCGCCCGCTGCGCCCCGGCGACACGGTGCTGATCTATGACATCAACAAGAAGGCCAGCGTGCTCGAGGTTCCGGCGGACGGCAAGGGCCCCGTTCTGGTGCAGGCGGGCGTCATCCGCACGCGCGTGCCGATGGAGAACCTGCGCCTCACGGAGCCGGACAAGGAGAAGAAGGACCCGCGCACGCGCTCGCGCAACGTCACGCGGCAGGTTGATACGGCCGGGCGCGGCGCGATGGAGATCGATCTGCGCGGCCAGATGGTCGAGGAGGGCCTGCTCAGCGTCGATCGCTTCCTCGACGGCGCCTCGATGACCGGCGTCCACCAGGTGACGATCATCCACGGTAAGGGGACGGGCCGCCTGCGCGCCGCCGTGCAGGATCATCTGCGCCATCACCCGCTCGTCAAGAGCTTCCGCCTCGGCGCCTACGGCGAGGGCGAGGCCGGCGTCACCATTGTCGAGCTCAAATAAAAACTGTAAGGCCGCTGTCCGCGCGCGGGCAGCGGCCCGTTTGTTTTTTTCCGCCATGTATATTTTGGGGAAGAACGAGATAGAAATGAAAGAGAGACAAGCCAGAGGGAGGAAAAACCATGAACGAAAACAGAGAAACGAAAAAGCGCGGCTGGGGCCCCGCGGTGCTGGCTGCCGCCGTTCTGCTTTTGCTGGCCGCCGCGCTCGTCTTCGCCGGGCTGCTGTTTTCCGATCCGGGGGAGCGGGGAGAGGGACCCGAGCCCCTGCCGGAGAACGCCGCCTGGACGGCGGCAGGCTGTGTGCTGACGGGGGAGAGCTTCGAGCTCACCGAGGGCCAGCTGTGCACGGTGCTGGCTGCCGGCCTGCGGGAGCATCCCGTCTCCTGGCTTGACGGTGAAGCCCTGCGCGTGGAAGCGGCGGAAAATCAGCGCCTGACGATCTACGCCCCGGTCACCTGGAACGGGATGCGCTTTCATGTGGCGGCGGAGCTCGAGGTTGCGCGGCAGGCGCAGGACAAGCGCCTCTCCGCCGCCGTCACGTCCGTCACGGTGGGCCGCGTTCCGGTGCCGCCCGCCTGGGTGATGGACCGCCTCGCCGGCAGCTTGCCGGACGCCGTGGAGGCGGAGGGGACGACGCTGCGCGTGTCCTCCGAGCTGCCGCTGCTCCTCCTGGGGGAGGAGAGGACGCTTGCCGCTCTGGAGGTGCGGGAGGCCGCCGTTTCGTCCGAAGGAGTCGCGCTTAGCTTTGCCGTCAACGCGGACGGTACGGCGGATCTGATCGAGGAAGGGCTCGACTGGCTGCAGGCGTTCCTCGGCTGAGATCCGCATCCTTTGAAAATGTGAATATACTGTGAATTTTTGCCATTTTCGACATTTATTCATGCAAAATGAAGATTGTGACGGTATACTTGAAGTAACCCCACAGCAGGCGGACCGGACTGCCCGCCGTGCGGGAACTGTGCGATCGGAGGTTTCACTGATGAAAAAGCGGATGCTCTGCCTGCTGTTGAGCTGTTCCCTTCTGTTTTCCTGGGGGATCCAGGGGGCCTGGGCCGCGTCGTCCTCCTCGGAGGAGACAGGGCCCATCCTCATATCCGATGACCCGGCAGACTACGAAAACGGCGAAATTTTGGCGTTGTATGATGACGGAGACTGCGAGGTTTTCCCGGTGGGCGATTCGTTCGCGGAGTCCCTTTCCGCCGTTCTGGCCCTCGATGGCGTGGCCCTCGTGCAGCCAAACTATTCCTATGAGAACACGGCAGCCTCTGTGAACGATATGTACTTCTCCCGCCAGTGGGCGCTCGCGAACGACGGCAGCCTCTCCAATCTGGCCGACCACAGCTCCGCCGTGGCGGGCGTCGACATCAACGCCGAGGAGGCCTGGGCGCTCTATCAGGGCGGCAGCCGCGACGTGGTGGTCGCCCTCATCGATACCGGCGTCGATATCACGCACGAGGATCTGTCGGGCTCCATCTGGATCAACACGGATGAGATCCCCGGCAACGGTGTGGATGACGACGGGAACGGCTACGCCGACGATGTCTACGGCTGGAACTTCTATTACGATAACAACCAGGTGTACAACGGCACGCAGGATACCCATGGCACGCATGCCGCAGGCACAATCGCCGCCACGTCCAACAACGGTCTCGGCATTGCCGGTATCGTTCCCTCCGGGCGGGTGAAGGTGATGGTCCTCAAGGTGCTTGGGGGCGGCATGAGCAGCGGCAATACGCTTGACATGGTGCGCGCCATTCGTTACGCAGAGGCAAACGGAGCCGCCATCTGCAACCTGAGCCTCGGCGGCTCGGTGTACGATCCGGCGCTCTATCAGGCGATGGCGAGCTCCTCCATGCTTTTTGTCGCGGCTGCGGGCAACGAGGGAAACAACAACGATGCAACCCCCTGCTATCCGGCCTCCTATGATCTCGACAACCTGATCGCTGTTGCGAACGTGAGCTATGACGGCACGCTCAGCTCCGCCTCGAACTACGGCGCCGTCTCGGTCGATCTCGGCGCGCCCGGCTCCTATATTCTCAGCACGACAGCCGGCTCCGGCTACGGCTATATGTCCGGCACCTCGATGGCCGCGCCGATGGTGACAGGCGCTGCCGCCCTTGTCTATACATACTATTCGGACGTCACCACGGCCGACGTCCGCACAATCCTGCTCTCCTCCGTGTCGCCGCTTGCCAGCCTCGCCGGCAAAACCGTGACGGGAGGCATGCTCGATCTGGCCGCGGCCCTCTCTGCTGACAGAAGCGCGCTGCCGGCCTCGCCGGCTTCCAGCGGTACGTCGGGAGGAAGCGCTCCGCAGATTGCCGTGGAGCGCGTGACGGTCGACGGGGTTGCCTGCCTGCAGGTGCGCGTCACGGATGCTGACGGCGATCTGTCCGCTCTCTCCTATGCTCCCGGCACGCTCTTCACAAGCCAGTTTGCGGGCGGCAGTCTCGGCACGCCCTTCTCGCTGCGCAGCGACGGCACGGCGTTGTTTGTCATCCTTGGAAGCGGCACGACCTATACCTTCTATGCCCGCGACGCGGCGGGAAATGAGTCTGTCGCCTTTGCCGACCTGTAGCAGGCAGCTTCCACACAATTCGAACGCAAACAAGCGGCGGCTTCCACAGCCCGAGAGGGCCGGAAGCCGCCGCTTTCGCTGGATACGTCAAGGCATGCGGAAGTGCTTTGCGGGCAAAGCATGCGCCGCTCTGCCCGGGAGCAGGGACGCCTTCTGTCTGTTTGACGCATGCGATCTATTTTGTCAGGAACAGGACGCCGAGCGTGCGCGGGCCGCAGTGCGCGGAGATGGTGCAGCTTGCCCGGGTGACGAGAATCTCCTTGAAATTCGCGCAGCGCGCCACCTCGCGGCAGACGGCGCGGATATCGCTCTCCGGAGAGCCGGAGTGGGTGACAAACACGCGGCGCAGGTCGAGGTCTGTGCGCCCGTCGAGCTTATTGCGCACGTATTGCAGCAGGCACTGCTCCATCTTGCCGCGGTATTTTTTGCCCACGTGCATGCGGCTGCCGTCGCGGTTGTCCACCTCGATGCAGGGCTTGAGCTGCAGGATGGACGCGCCAAAGGCTGCGAGGGAGCTGCAGCGGCCGCCTGCCTTCATGAATTCAAGCGTGTCGAGCAGGAAGCTCGCGTGCGAGCGAGGACGAAGCTCCTCCACACGTTTTGCGATCTCCTCCGCGGAACAGCCCTTCGCCGCGAGCTCGGCGGCCTCGAGGACGAGCAGGCCGAATCCGGTGGAGAGGTTCTGGGAGTCGACAGCGATGACATGGCCGGTTTCCCGGGCCGCCTGGACGGCGTTCTGATAGGAGCAGGAGATACCGGAGCCGAGACCGATGTGCACGATCTCATAGCCCTGATCGATCAAAGGCTGAAAATGCGCCTTGTATTCCTCACACGTTGCGCCCGTTGATTTCGGCAGCGCGCCGCGCTCCCGCCAGGCGCTGTACAGATCGTCCGGGGTAATGCTCACGTTGTCGAGATATTCTTTGTCGTCAAGCAGAATTCTCCAGTTGAGAAGCTGAACGTTGAAGCGCTTCTGCAGCTCAGGCCCGATGTCGCATGTGCTGTCGGCGCTGATGATGACCTTTCCCATAACCAATTCCCCCTTCGACCAATGAGCCGGCGTTCCGGCTTTTTCCGGCGGACAGCCAGAACTGGGCTTGCACCGCCTCACGAGCTCTATTTTATCATATTCCAACAGAAGAGACAACCGCATTCCCCGGAATTCTTTGCAGGTTGTTAAAGAAAAATGGACAATACAGGAATAAGTGCATGCTGATTTGATATCTTTCTCATGCCTTTTGTGGAAATAGGAGAAAAACGACAAAAAACTTCTCCGAGTGGCATAAGCAAGGTTTTTGCCTTGACAGAAGGCAAAAAATGCGCTATAATGCACTACTGTAAAGAGAAATCCTTTACAGTACAGCCCGAAGGAGGCCGCCGCAGTGGCCAAGAATCTGGAGATCTCCTTCCTGCTTGATTTCTACGGCGAAATGCTGACGCAAAAGCAGCGGGAAGTGATTGAATACTATTATAACGACGATCTCTCGCTGGCAGAGATTGCGGACAACGAGGGCATCACCCGCCAGGGCGTGCGCGATTCCATCAAGCGCGCCGAGGCTCAGCTGCTTGAGATGGAGGAGCGTCTCGGTCTTGCCCGCCGGTTTCGCGAGATGCAGGCCGGGCTCAGGCAGATCACGCGCGCGGCGCAGGAGATCATGGATTATAACGAGCGCTTCGCCTATTCGAGAGATGTGTACGAGCGGGCCGTCCTGATCCGGGACACGGCGCGCCGTTTGAATCAGTAAGGAAAGCAAAGGAGAGATTCCGTTGGCATTTGAAGGCCTTGCAGACAAGCTTTCCGCCGCCTTCAAGCGGCTCAAGTCCAAGGGAAAGCTCAGTGAAAGCGATATCAAGGAGGCCATGCGGGAGGTGCGGCTCGCCCTTCTCGAGGCCGACGTCAACTATAAGGTTGCCAAGGAGTTCACCGCCAGGGTGAGCGAGCGCGCCGTCGGCGCCGAGGTGATGGAGAGCCTGACGCCCGCGCAGATGGTGGTGAAAATCGTCAACGAGGAGCTCACCGCCCTCATGGGCGGAGGAGAGTCCCGTCTGGCGTCTCCGCCGTCGCCGCCAACCGTTGTGATGCTCTGCGGCCTGCAGGGCGCCGGTAAAACGACGCACTGCGCGAAGCTGGCCGTGATGCTCAAGAGCCGCGGCCACCGCCCGATGCTCGTCGCCGCCGATATCTACCGCCCCGCGGCTATCAAGCAGCTGCAGGTGCTCGGCGCACAGGCGGGCGTGGACGTGTTCGAGATGGGCACGGAGAAGCCGGTGGAGATCTGCCGCGCCGCCATCCGCCGCGCGAAGGATTACGGCAACGACTTTGTGCTCATCGACACCGCCGGCCGCCTGCAGATCGACGAGGCGCTCATGGATGAGCTCGGCGAGATCAAGGAGAAGATAGGCCCCCACGAGATTCTGCTCACTGTCGACGCGATGACCGGCCAGGAGGCCGTCAACGTGGCCAAGACCTTCGACGAGAAGCTTGATATCACGGGCGTGATTCTCACCAAGCTCGACGGCGACACCCGCGGCGGCGCCGCGCTGTCTGTGCGCGCCGTCACCGGCAAGCCGATCAAGTTCGCGGGCGTGGGCGAAAAGCTCGAGGATCTCGAGGTTTTCCACCCGGACCGCATGGCGTCCCGCATTCTGGGCATGGGCGATGTGCTGACTCTCATCGAGGAGGCGCAGCTGAAGATTGACCAGAAGGAAGCCGAGAAAATGTCCCGCAAAATCATGCAGAACAAGCTCGACTTCAACGATCTGCTCGCGCAGTTTGCCCAGGTCAAAAAGATGGGGCCCATCAAGAACATTCTCAGTAAATTCCCCGGGATGGAAAAGCAGCTCAAGGATGTGGAAATCGACGACCGCATCATGGATCGCACGGCGGCCATGATCCTCTCGATGACGCCCGAGGAGCGCGAGAAGCCGTCCCTCATCAATCCCTCGCGCAAGCGCCGCATCGCGGCGGGCTCCGGCATGCAGGTGGAGGACGTCAACCGTCTTTTGAAGCAGCTTGAGCAGATGCAGAAGGTTGTCAAGCAGATGGGCGGCAAGAATATGAAGCGCAAAATGCGCCTGCCGTTCTGAATCAGCCGGCTTCATCCGGGCTTTGCCCGATGAAATAAAAAATGATATCGATTGTGGAGGTGAATTCCATGTCCGTTAAGATCAGACTGCGCAGAATGGGCGCCAAGAAGGCTCCGTTCTACCGTATCGTGGTGGCTGACTCCCGCTTCCCGCGCGACGGCCGCTTCATCGAGGAGATCGGCACGTACGATCCGATGCAGGAGCCTTCCGTTGTGAAGGTTGACCCTGAGAAGGCCAAGAAGTGGATTGCCAACGGCGCTCAGCCGACGGATACCGTGAAGGCTCTGTTCAAGAAGCACGGCGTCCTGTAATCAGGAGGGGACACAATGAAGGAACTGTTGACCGCGATTGCCCGCGGCCTCGTGGAGGATCCGGACGCCGTTTCCGTGACGGTTGACGAGCCCGACGAGGAGGGCGCCGTTGTGTACCACCTGCATGTCGCGGAGAACGACATGGGGCGCGTGATCGGGAAGCAGGGACGCATCGCCAAGGCGATCCGCGTGGTGATGCGCGCGGCTGCGACCCGCACGAACGACAAGGTTTCCGTGGAAATCGACTGATTCCGGGGCCGTGCGCGAGCCGGCTTGCGGAAAGGAAAGGGCAGGCGCGGGAGCGTCCGCCCTTTTGTGTTTTCCGGATGTATGATTTCGGTAAAAAGGGGGAAATGAAATGAAGAACCCGTTTCTCGAGGCCGGGCGCGTGGTCGGCACGCACGGCGTGCGCGGCGAGCTGCGCGTGGAGCCCTGGTGCGATTCCGCCCGCTTCCTGACAGGTTTTTCAGCGTTCTACTGGGACGGCGGCAGGGAGAAGGTGCGCGTGGTCTCCTCCCGCCCGCACAAGAACCTGCTGCTGCTCAAGCTCGAGGGCGTCGATACCGTTGAGGCGGGGGACGCGCTGCGCGGGCGCGTGCTTTATCTGGCGCGGGAGGACGCGAAGCTGCCCGAGGGGCGGTATTTCGTGCAGGACCTGATGGGCCTGTCCGCCGTCGACGCAGACACCGGCCGTGTGTACGGAAAAGTGACGGATGTTTTCCCGACAGGCTCGAACGACGTCTATCAGGTGACGGACGAGGCCGGACACGACTATCTCGTCCCCGCCATCCGCGAGGTGATTGTGCGGGTGGACGTGGACGGCGGCGTGCTCGAGCTGCGGCCGATGAGGGGGATCTTCGACGATGCGGATTGATCTGCTGACCCTTTTCCCCGAGATGTGCGAGACCGTGATGGCGGAGAGCATTGTCGGCCGCGCGCGGCGCAAGGGCGTGCTGCAGGTGTGCTGCCATCAGTTCCGCGATTTTTCCGGCAACAAGCATAACCGCGTCGACGACAATCTTTTCGGCGGCGGCATGGGTATGCTGCTGATGGCCGAGCCCATCGCGGCCTGCCTGGAGGACGTGATGGAACAACTCGGCAAACGCCCGCATATTGTGTATATGTCCCCGCAGGGAAAAACGCTCACCCAGCAGCGCGTTCGCGAGCTTGCGCAGGAGGAGAACCTCATCATCCTCTGCGGCCACTATGAAGGAGTCGATGAGCGCGTGCTCGAGGTCTTCGTCGACGAGGAGATCTCCCTCGGCGATTTTGTGCTCACCGGCGGCGAGCTCCCGGCTCTCGCGCTCGCTGACGCCGTCAGCCGCATGATCCCCGGCGTCCTCTCGGCCGACGAGTGCTTCGAGGAGGAGAGCCATTTCAGCGGCCTCCTCGAATACCCGCAGTACACACGGCCCGCAGTGTGGCGCGGCAGAGAGGTACCCCCTGTTTTGCTCACCGGCCACCATGCCAATATCAGGAAATGGCGGCATGAGCAGTCGCTCCTGCGCACCGCAAAAAAGCGCCCGGAGCTGCTGAAAAATGCCGATTTGTCTCCCGGTGATTTGGCTTTTCTGCAAGATCAGGGCCTGCTTGAGGAGGAGAAACGCGAGGAATTGGAGGAGTGATTTCCTCTGTTTCACCACATAATCTCCAAAATCCGACAGGTGGAATTATGCAATCCATGTCAAACAATATAAAAATTTTCAACAATTGCTGCAACTTGCACAAAGCAAAACTTTCCATCAACCGGCCGATTCGGTGAGTAAGCCAAACTTTCCTCCAATCTGTTGACGAGGCACTGAATTGTGATATAATAGCCTTAAATCGCAGAGATTGAACGTCCCAGCAGCAACAGTTGGATGTGCGGAAAGAATCTTGATAAGCTAGGAGTGGATTTCAAATGTGTGGCAAAGAGGTTAAGGTTGAGAACCAGGTTGGTCTGCATGCCCGTCCGGCTACCTTCTTCATCCAGAAGGCGAATGAGTTCAAGTCTTCTATCTGGGTTGAGAAGGAAGAGCGCCGCGTCAACGCGAAGAGCCTTCTTGGCGTCCTGTCCCTCGGTATCGTGGGCGGCACCAACATTCGCATCATCGCGGATGGTTCCGACGAGGAAGAGGCTGTCAGCAGCTTGGTTGAGCTGGTCAAGTCCGGCTTCGCCGAGTAATTTGGCGCACAGCGGATAAACGTTTCCCTGCAGATCATAAGGCTGTCTCTCACAGCGCCGGTGCGGGCCGCGCGCGAAGGAGACGGCCTTTTTCCTTTTCTATGCGGAACTGACGGAAAGGAGGGGGCTTCTTGGACGAACAGAAGCGGCATATCCGCGAGCTGCGGGCGCGTGCTATGCGCCTGCCGCTTTCGCCCGGCGTGTACCTGATGCACGATAAAACTGGAAAAATCATCTATATCGGCAAGGCCAAAGCGCTCAAGAACCGCGTCAGCCAATATTTTGGAAGCGAGCGCCATCACGACCGCAAGGTGCGGCAAATGGTTTCCAATGTCGAGTATTTTGAATATATTCTCACAGACAGCGAATTTGAGGCTCTTGTCCTGGAGTGCAGCCTCATCAAGCAGCACGCGCCCAAATATAACATCCTGCTTAAGGATGACAAGGGCTATCATTATATCCGCATCACAAACGAGGCCTGGCCGCGGATCTCGCAGGCCAAGCAGATGCTTGACGACGGGGCCACGTACCTTGGCCCTTATGTGAGCTCGTGGGCGACGAAGGAGAGCGTGGACGAGACGGTGAAGATTTTCCGCCTTCCCACCTGCACGCGCCGTTTTCCGCAGGATATCAAAAAGGCGAGGCCCTGCCTCAACTATTATATCAAGCAGTGCTGCGCGCCGTGCCGCGGCGGCATCAGCTGCGAGGAATACAACGAGATTGTGCGCGAGGCCGTCGATTTTCTGCGCGGCGGCAGCGGCAACAGCGTGCGGCTGCTCACCGAGCGCATGAACGAGGCGGCGGAGGCGCTCGAGTTTGAACGTGCCGCCCGCATCCGCGACCGCCTCGAGGCGGTCAAAAAGCTCCGCGAGCGGCAGAAGGTGGTGGCGGCGCGCGTGCAGGAGCAGGACGTGATCGCCCTGGCGCAGGGCCCGTCGAACGCCTGCTTCGAGGTGTTCCGTTTCCAGCAGGGCAGGCTCTGCGACCGCGAGACCTTCCTGCTGAGCGACATCGGCGACGCCAAGTCGGCCCGCGCGGAGTTTCTCGAGCGCTATTATTCAATGCGCGACCGCATTCCGCCCCGCATTTCCCTCGACGGCCCCGCCGCCTCGATGGAGCTGATCGCGCGCTGGCTCTCGGAAAAGGCCGGCCGCAGGGTGACGCTTTCCATCCCGCAGCGCGGCGAGCAGAAGGACATCCTCGAGATGTGCCGCAGCAACGCGGCGGAACAGGTGGCCCAGTCCACGGGCCGCACCGGCCGGGAGGCTTCTGCCCTCGACGAGCTCGCTCGGCTGCTCGGCCTTGAGAAGCCCCCGGCCTATATCGAGTCGTACGATATCAGCAACCTCGCGGGAGGCGAGAACGTCGCGGGCATGGTCGTCTTTGAGGACGGCCGGCCGCTCAAGAGCGCCTACCGCAAGTTCTCCATCAAATCGGTCGAGGGCCAGGACGACTATGCCTCCATGCGGGAGGTCATCTCCCGCCGCTTTCAGGAATATTTCCGCCAGAAGGACAGCGGAGAGGGCTTCGGCAGGCTGCCGGATCTCATCCTGCTCGACGGCGGCAAGGGGCACGTGGCGGCGGTGAAGCCTGTGCTCGAATCGATGGGGCTCGGCGGGATTCCTCTCTTCGGCATGGTGAAGGACGACAAGCACCGCACCCGCGCCATCGCGCTCGACGGCGGAGAGATCTCCATCCATTCGCACCGCGCCGCCTTCACCCTTGTCGGCGCGATTCAGGAGGAGGTGCACCGCTTTGCCATCGGCTATCACCGCCAGAGAAGGAAAAAGGCCGTCATCGGTTCCTCCCTGCTGGAGATCCCCGGCGTCGGCCCGACGCGCGCGAAGGCGCTTTTGCGCCACTTCCGCACCGTCTCCGCCATCCAGAGCGCCGATCTCGCGGAGCTTGAGGCCGCCCCTCACATGACGAAGCCGGCGGCCCGCGCCGTCTATGACGCCTTCCATCCGGAGGAGAAAACCGCACTTGACAAGGAAACCTGATTGATGGGATAATAGAACAGCAAAAAAGCGCGGCGCAGAGCGGGCCTTCCCGCAATCTCCGGCGGCGCGCGGAGGAACAGCCTATGCGAGTGATTACCGGAAGCGCGAGAGGGCGGCGGCTCATCACCCTGGAGGGGGAGAGCGTGCGCCCGACCACGGACAAGGTCAAGGAGGCCATGTTCAGCGCGATTCAGTTTGAAATAGAGGGCAGGCAGGTGCTCGATCTGTTCGCCGGCTCCGGCCAGCTGGCCGTCGAGGCGCTCAGCCGAGGAGCGGCGCACGCCGTGCTGGTGGACGCGGCCAGAAGCTCTCTCGCCGTCGCGGAGAAGAATCTGACCGCCACAGGCCTGCGCGACAGGGCGCGGCTCGTGCAGGGGGATTTCGCCTCCTACCTCTCCTCCTGCCGGGAGCGGTTCGATCTGGCCTTTCTCGATCCGCCCTACCGGGCCGGCCTTTTGCAGAAGGCTCTGCCGCTGGTGGCGGCCTGCATGAATCCCGGCGGCACCATTCTCTGCGAGCACCCCACAGACGAGGCGCTCCCGGAATCGGTGGGCCTCTTTTCGCAGTACCGTTCCCGCAAGTACGGGAAAATCATGGTTACATTATACCGCCGTCAGGCGGAGGAAGGGCGGGATCCCGCATGAAAACAGCGATTTGCCCCGGAAGCTTCGATCCGGTTACGCTCGGTCATATGGACATCATCCGGCGCGCCTCCAAAATATTTGACAAGGTTATCGTCGCGGTGATGGTCAATCCCGCCAAGAAGACGGCCTTTACGCTCGAGGAACGTGTCGCGCTGCTGAAGAAGGCGACGGCGGAGATGGAGAGCGTGGAGGTTATCGGCTTCGACGGCTTTTTGGCCGATCTGGCGAGAAAGCGCGGCGCCTGCGCCATTGTCAAGGGCCTGCGCGCCGTCTCGGATTTTGAGTATGAATTCCAGATGGCTCTGATCAATCAGAAGCTGAACAGCGAGCTGGAAACCATGTTCCTCACCACGCAGGCGCAGAATATGTATCTCAGCTCCAGCATGATTAAGGATATCGCGAGCTTCGGCGGCGACATCTCGTCGTTTGTCCCGGCCTGTATTCTGAGCGATATTCAGCAGCGACTGTGCAAGGGAGGAAACTGACATGACGGATAATGTGAGTGTGGACGAGCTTCTGGAGGAGCTCAGCGATATTGTGGAGAAGGCGTGGAACTTTCCGCTCAGCCGCGGCCGCGCGATGCTCGACGTGGAGGAGGTCCGCGAGATTCTCGGGGAGATCCGCGAGGCGATGCCGCAGGAGATCCGCCAGGCCAAGGCGATTGTGGCGGACAGAAAGCAGATCATCGACGACGCCAGGCGCGAGGCCGAGACGATCGTGCGTGTGGCCGAGGAGCGCGCCCGCGCGATGGTGAACCAGGACGAGATCGTCCGCCAGGCGCAGCAGAAGGCCAACGAGATGCTCGCTCAGGCGCAGGCGAGGTCCCGCGAGATGCGCAAGGCGTCGAACGAATACATCGACGATCTGATGCGCCGCACGGACGAAGGGCTGGCCGCCAACCTCGCGGAGCTGCGCAAGACGCGCCAGGAGATCAAATCCACCCTTCGTTCCGGCCAGAACTGAGGCGGAAGAGCTGTCATTTGCTGGAAATTACAAAAAATTTTTTGTACAGGAACCCCCAAATCCTCCTCCCTGCATACAAGATATGGTATGCAGAGAGGAGGATTTTCACATAATATGGATTTTACTCCGCTGATCCTGGGAAAGTGCTCGAAAAAAGGTTGACATAATTGAAATCTTCTGGTTGCAATTCTGTAATAAATCGAGTATAATCATAATCATTACAAGTGGAGGAAAGTGGGGGATAGTTCCACAAAAGGGTTTTTCGTGTGGAGCCCCACCCTTTTTATTATGTTGATAGGCGAATACCAACATAATATCGACCCGAAGGGCCGCGTGATTGTTCCTTCCAAGTTCCGCGAGGACTTGGGGGAGCGTTTCTATGTCACAAAGGGCCTGGACGGCTGCCTCTTTGTTTTGTCTCCCGCGGAGTGGGACAAGCTCCAGGAGAAGATCATGTCCATGCCGATCAGCAAGGCGCGCGGCCTGCAGCGCTTCTTCTTCTCCGGCGCCGCCGAGGTGGAGCCGGACAAGCAGGGCAGAATCCTGCTGCCGCAGCATCTGCGCGACCACGCCGGCCTGACAAAGGACGTGGCCTTCATCGGCGCTTCGCGCCGCGCGGAGATCTGGGATGCCGCGAGCTGGAAGAAGTTCAACTCGGATCTGACCGAGGAAGCCATCGCCGAGGCGATGGATGACCTTGAGCTCTGACGGCGGAGGGAGGTCCCATGGAGTTTCAGCATATTCCGGTTCTCTTTCACGAGACCATTGATTCGTTACAGCTTCGCCCCGACGGCTTCTACATTGACGGCACGGCGGGGGGAGGCGGTCATTCGCAGGCGATTCTCGACGCGCTCACGACGGGGAAGCTGCTCTCAATCGATCAGGATCCCGACGCCGTGGCCGCGGTGACCCGCCGTTTTGCCGGGAACCCGTGCTCGATTGTGCGCCGCGCCAACTTTTCCGAGATGGCCCGCGTCGCCCGCGAGGAGGGCCTCGAGCGTGTGGACGGCGTTTTGCTCGATATCGGCGTCTCCTCCTATCAGCTCGACACGCCGGAGCGCGGCTTTTCCTATCACACGGACGCCCCGCTCGATATGCGCATGAGCCAGGAGGGCCGCACGGCGGCCGATCTGGTGAACTCCCTCTCCTGGCAGGAGCTCGCGGATATCCTCCGCCGCTTCGGCGAGGAGAAGCATGCGAGGGCTATCGCCCAGGGCATTGTCCGCGCCAGAGAGGAGCAGCCGGTGGAGACCACCCTGCAGCTTGCGGAGATTGTGAAGGCGAGCGTGCCGGCGGCTGTCCGCCGCGCGCCGGGACATCCTGCCCGGCAAACGTTCCAGGCGCTGCGCATCGCCGTCAACGGCGAGCTCGACCGCCTCTCCGAGGGTCTCGACGCCGCCTTTTCGCTTCTGAAGCCCGGCGGCCGCCTGGCGGTGATCACCTTCCATTCGCTGGAGGATCGCATCGTCAAGCAGCGCATGGCCGAGTGGTGTGAGGGCTGCACCTGCCCGCCGGATTTCCCCGTCTGCGTCTGCGGCAAAAAGCCGCGGGCCGAGCTGGTCTATAAAAAGGGACTGGCCCCGGGCGAGGACGAGCTGCGGGAAAACCCGCGCAGCAGAAGCGCGCGGCTGCGCGTGTGCACCAAGCTCAGAGACAGCGCGCTTGACCCGTGAGGGACGGCGCGATTTTGACAGCCTCATCGTTTTCTCATGAAATCCGGTCTCTTTCCCGCGGGGGAGAGCGGCCGCAAGACCCACAGGGAGGGAATGGCAGCATGGCAATGCAGAATAATACCGCGTATGATTTTTCTCGGTTTGAGCCCAAGCAAAGGGAGCAGGCGGCAGAGGTCCAGAAGAACAATATTATCCAGCTCCCGAAGGAACAGCTCGAGAAAAACGCGAGGCCGCAGCTGCACCCGGTGCGCCTGCTCTCCCGCCTGGCGATGTTCGCGGTGATTCTCGCCACCGTCGGCAGCCTCGTCTACGGTCAGGTTCAGCTCACGGAGCTGACGGACAGCATCAACAGCACGGAGCAGGCCATCTCCGAGAGCGAGAGCCTCTATACGCAGCTGCAGATGAAGTCTGACGCCCTGCTCTCCATCGACTCGGTGGAGGCGTACGCAGAGCAGAACCTCGGCATGCGCAAGGCGGAGAAGAGCCAGGTGGAGTACATCACCACGGCGCAGGGGGACGAGGGAACCGTTCTGCAGAGCGTCGGCGAGCAGAGCCTTCTCGACCAGATCTGGAGCTGGCTTCTCCATCTGCTCGGCTGAGACGGCTCAAGGCATAATCGGCGGCCCTTCTCAATAAGTATAAAATACCGTTTTTTGTAATGTTGAGATAGAATTGTTTGGAAGGAAGAAAAATGGAAGTTAAGAGAACATCTTGACTTCCATTTTTCTCATCCACGGAAACCGGAAAGGCGGGGAAAGCAGCAGTATGGCCAAGGGAACGACCGTCCGCATGTGGCGGCGCACAATTATCGTGTTGTTGGTTCTGATTGTGGGAGGCTTCGGTAGCATCGTGGTCAGCCTCTTCCGCCTGCAGATCATCGAGGGGGAGGAGCTGCAGACGCGCGCCGTCAACCAGCAGACGCAGGACACCTCTCTTTCCGCCAAGCGCGGCACCATCTACGACTGCAACATGAAGGTGCTGGCCACCAGCGCGGACGTCTGGAAGGTGGTTCTCGATCCGAACTACATCCGCAAGGAGCTCGTCGAGGATAAGGGCAGAGACACCGTTCAGGATGAGATCGCCGCGGGGCTTGCCTCCATTCTCGACCTGGAGGTTGCCGACGTGCGCGCGCTGATGGAAAAGCAGACGTATTATGCCGTCGTCAAGACAAAGGTGGAGACAGACCTCAAGGATCAGATTCTCGAGCTCAAGTCGACGCTCAACCTCGGCAACGCCATTCTTCTCGAGCCCGACTACAAGCGCTATTATCCTTACGGCGCCTTCGCCTCGAGCGTGCTCGGTTTTACCAACAGCGAGAACCAGGGCGTCACGGGCGTCGAGGCGTCCTACAACGAATATCTCTCCGGCACGCCGGGCAAGCTCGTCACGGCGAAAAACGCCCGCGGCATCGACATGCCGTTCCAGTATGAGCAGCTTGTCGAGGCTCAGGACGGCTACAGCATCGTGCTGACGATCGACGAGGTGGTGCAGCACTTCCTGGAGAAGAGCGTGGCCGCGGCCGCAGAGAGCTGCCAGGCCAGAAACCGCGCCTGCGGCATCGTGATGAACGTCAACACCGGCGAGATTCTGGCGATGACGGTCAAGGGCGACTATGACCCGAACGACCCCTACACCATCACGGACGAGGCCGATCTGGCGGCTATCGCCGCCATCCCGGACGACGAGGAGCATCAGGAGGAGCGCTCCCAGGCGATCCGCACCGCCCAGGAAAAGCAGTGGAGAAACAAGTGCATCAGCGACACCTACAACCCCGGCTCCGTCTTCAAGATGGTGACGGCGGCCATGGGCATTGAGGAAGGCCTTGTCAGCGAAAATACGACTTTTAACTGCGGCGGCTATTATCAGGTGGCGGACCGCAGCATCGGCTGCTGGAAGACGGCGGGCCACGGCACGGAAACGTTTGCCCAGGGCCTGAGCAACTCCTGCAACCCGGTGTTCATGCAGCTCGGCGAGCTGCTGGGCGCGAACACCTTCTACCGGTATTTTGAGGCCTTCGGCCTGGCGACGAAAACCGGCATCGATCTCATCGGCGAGAGCAACAGCATCTATTATACCGCAGACGGGCTCGGCCCCACCGAGCTCGCGACGTCCTCCTTCGGCCAGACCTTCCGCGTGACGCCCATTCAGATGATCACGGCGGCGGCGGCCGTGGCGAACGGCGGTTATCTTGTGCAGCCCCATGTTGTCAGCAAGGTGATTGACAGCGAGGGCAATATCGTGATGACGAACGACACCACCGTGAAGCGGCAGGTGATCTCCGAGGACACGAGCGCGCGAATCAGCGCCATGCTGCAGGAGACGGCGACCACCGGAACGGCCAAGAACGGCTACGTGGCCGGCTACCGCATCGCGGGCAAGACCGGCACCTCCGAGAAGATCGACGAGTGGAACGCGGAGGGCCGCGAGGGCGAGAAGAAATACATCGCTTCCTACTGCGGCTACGCGCCCGCCGACGATCCGGAGATCATCATGCTGGTCTTCTTCGACGAGCCGGTCCCGCAGAACGGCGAGGTCTTCGGCAGCGCGATCGCCGGCCCGCCCTTCGCGGAGACGATGGCGGAGGTTCTGCCGTATCTCGGCATCGAGCCGAAGTATACGGAGGAGGAGCTCGCCAAGCTCGATATCTCCACCCCCGGCGTTGTCGGCCTGAGCGTGGAGGACGCGCAGACAAAGGTGAGCAACGCCGGCCTGACATACAAGGTCAGCGGCTCCGGCGACACGGTCGTTTCGCAGATTCCCGAGCAGGGCAAGAGCATCCCCAAGGGCGGCACCGTCGTGCTCTACCTCGATCAGGAGAGCGCCGCCCAGACGGTGACGGTCCCGGATCTCACAGGTCTGACGCTCACGCAGGTGAACGGCCAGATTGCGCAGGCCGGACTGAACCTGAGCGTGTCGGGCGCGGCCGTCACCACGGGCAGCGCCGTCTCCGACACGCAGGATATCGAGGCGGGAACAGAGGTTCCCGCGGGCACGGTCATCACGGTGAATTTTGTGGATTTGGAGGCGGTGCACTAAGGGCTGCCTGGAAAAGAGAGAAAACGCCGCTTTTTCCCTTCCCGGGATATCGGGAAAACTGGCCGGGGCCTGCTTCTTTTGCAGGGGCCCCTCGCTTCAGAAAGCCGGCGCTCTCCCGCTTTCAGCAGTCCGGAGGCGGTTTCGCCTCCCCGGCGCCCCGCCTGAAAACAATCCCGCATGGAAGCCGCCCGGCTCCCGTGCGGGATTGTGCGGCAATATGAATTCAGAGGGTGTGAAAGTATGAATCAGACAAACGGTTTGCTGGTGCTTCTGTCCGCGGTGATTGCCTTCGCCGTGACGGCGCTGCTGGGGAAATGGATGGTGCCGCTGCTGCACCGCATCAATTTCGGCCAGACGATCCGCGAGGAGGGCCCGAAATGGCACCGCAAGAAGAACGGAACGCCCACCATGGGCGGCTTCCTCTTCATCATCGGCATTTTTCTCGCGGTCGCGGTCTGCCTGCCCTTATACTACAGCCAGGGCGGGATTGACCCGTATCTGCGCAACCAGTCGCTGACCAAGGCGGTCGGGGGTCTGCTGATGGCGCTCGGCTTCGGTCTGGTCGGCTTTGTCGACGACTATATCAAGGTCGTCAAGAAGCGCAACCTCGGCCTGAACGTCAAGCAGAAGCTGGTTCTGCAATTCCTCGTGGCGGGAGCGTATCTGTTCTCCCTCTGGCTCTCCGGCGTCGGCACCTCCACGCTGATCCCCTTCGTCGGCAGCGTGGATTTCGGCCCCGCCTTCTGGGTGCTCTCCGCGCTGGGGATCGTCGCCATGGTGAACGCCGTCAACTTCACGGACGGTATCGACGGCCTCAACGCCTCCGTGACCTTCTTCTTTGCCGTCACGTTCATGATCCTGTCCGGCATCATGTCGCTCTTCGGCATGAGCATCGCGGCGGCGGCTGTGGCCGGCGGCTGCCTCGGCTTCCTGCTGTGGAACTTCAACCCCGCCAAGGTCTTCATGGGCGACACGGGCTCGCTTTTCCTCGGCGGCATCGTCTGCGCTCTCGGCTTCGGCGTCAATCTGCCGGTGCTGATCCTGGTGACCGGCATTGTCTATCTGTGCGAGATCCTCTCCGTCGTGCTGCAGGTCTCCTACTTTAAGATCACGCACGGCAAGCGCATTTTCAAGATGACGCCCATTCACCACCATTTCGAGATGTGCGGCTGGAGCGAGGTCAAGATCTGCGTCGTGTTCAGCGCCGTCACCGTCGTGTTCGGCGCGCTGTCGATCTGCAGCTGGCTGTATGGAATCTGACGGGAACGGCATACTAATTTCAGGAATGAAGGAAAGGAGGCGGCTGCGTTGACGACCCATGCGCAGTCCGGCGCGATGACAGGCGCGCCTGTCGGTTCGCAGGAGAAAAAGGAGAGCGGGAAAAAGGGCTCCGTTCTCAAGCGTGTCAGAAAGAAGTTTCGGGTATTTTCCGTCCGCTCCGGTCTGGATCTGCCCTTCTTCTTCCTGATTCTGGTGCTGCTGACGATAGGCCTCGTGATGATGTTCTCCGCCAGCTATCCCTACGCCTACTATAATATGGATGGCGACAGCTATTATTTCATCCGCAACCAGGCGTTCTACGCCGTGCTCGGCGTGGCGATCATGATTGCGGTGTCCTATTTTGACTACCATCATTTTCACAAGTTCGCGATTCCCATTCTGATCGTCACGTATCTGCTGCTCGTGGCGATGCTGGTGCTCAGAGGTTCCACCTTTGTCCCGAACATCAAGGGCGCTTACCGCTGGTTCTACATCGGCCCCATCAACTTTCAGCCCTCCGAGGTGGCGAAGTTTGCCCTGATCCTGATTTTCGCCCATCTGATCTCCCTCAATTTTGATAAGATGAGCACCTTCCGCTTCGGCGTGGTGCCGTATGTGCTGATCCTCGGCTCGATCGCCCTGCTGGTCGTGCTGGAAAAGCACATGTCAGCCACGCTGATCATTCTCTGCCTCGGCGCGATGATGATGTTCATCGGCGGCGTGCGGCTGCGCTGGTTCGGCCTGGCCTTCGCCGTGCTGATCGCCGCGGCGCTCTATCTGCTCGTTTTCACCGACCTCTTCTCCTACGCCATGGACCGCGTCTACGGCTGGCTCGATCCCTTCAATCCGCCGGCGGACGTCGACACCTGGCAGACGCGCCAGTCGCTGATGACGATCGGCTCGGGCGGGCTGCTCGGCCTCGGCCTCGGCCAGTCGCGGCAGAAGTACCTCTATCTGCCGGAGCCGCAGAACGATTTCATCTTCGCCATCGTCTGCGAGGAGCTCGGCTTCATCGGCGCGCTGATCATCATTATTCTGTTTGCCATGCTGATCTGGCGCGGCGTCGTCGTCTCGCTCAAGGCCAAGGATAAATTCGGCATGCTGCTCGGCGTCGGCCTCACCTTCCAGATTGGCCTGCAGGTGATTCTGAATATCATGGTGGTGACGAACACCATCCCGAACACGGGCATCAGCCTGCCGTTTTTCAGCTATGGCGGCACCTCGCTCATCATGCTGCTGGCGGAGATGGGCGTCGTCCTCTCCATCAGCCGCAATTCCGCGATCGAGAAGCTGTAGCGCCGGAAGCGCGGGGGAGAGGGGCTTTGCGCCGCCCGCGGACGCCGGCAGGAAATCAGACAAGAAGAAAAGGGTGTTTCATATGAGAATCCTCTTTGCCGGCGGCGGAACCGCCGGTCATATCAACCCGGCCCTGGCGATCGCCGGCACCGTCCGCGAGCGCGAGGCCGACGCGGCCATCCTCTATGTGGGCGCGAAGGGCGGCATGGAGGAGAGGCTCGTCCCCAAGGCGGGCTTCGACTTCAAGAGCGTCACCCTCTCCGGCTTTCAGCGCAAGCCGAGCTGGACGAACCTGAAAAAGAACGTCAAGACAACCATTCATCTCTTCACCTCCACCGCCGAGGCCAAGCGTATCATCCGGGAGTTCCAGCCCGACATCTGCGTGGGCACCGGCGGCTATGTGAGCGGCCCCGTCATCCGCGAGGCCATGAAGCTCGGCATCCCCTCGCTCATCCACGAGCAGAACGCCTTTCCCGGCGTGACAAACAAGGCGCTGAGCAAAAAAGCGGCCTACACCATGCTGGCCGTGCAGGACGCGAAGAAGTATCTGCCGGCCTCCGCCCGCTGCGTGCTGACGGGCAACCCCGTGCGCCCCGCCGTCCTCCGCGCGGAGCGCGCGGCTTCCCGGGAAAAGCTGGGCCTTGATGAGCGCCCGCTGATTCTCAGCTTCGGCGGCAGCCTCGGCGCGCGCCGCGTCAACGAGGCTGTGGCGGAGCTGCTGGCCTGGAGCGCGAAGGAGGGCCGCTTCCAGCACATCCACGCCTACGGCCAGTGGGGCCGCTGGTTCCCGGATCTGCTGCGCGAGAAGGGAATTGATCTCGCCGCCCACCCGGAGATGGACATTCGCGAATACATCGACAACATGCCGGACTGTCTGGCCGCCGCCGATCTCGTTATCTGCCGCGCGGGCGCCATCACGCTCTCGGAGCTGCAGGTGCAGGGCCGGGCGTCAATCCTGATTCCCTCGCCCAACGTGGCGGAAAACCACCAGTTCCACAACGCGATGGCCCTCGTCAACCGCAACGCCGCCGCCATCCTCGAGGAGAAGGATCTTTCCGGCGAGACGCTGCGCAAGCTGGTCGAGGACCTGTTCCACGACGCGGATACCATCCCCACCCTCTCGGCGAACGCCAGAAAGATGGCGATCACCGACGCCAACGACAGAATCTATCAGCTGATCCGCGAGGTGCTCGGCCGCACAAAGGGATAATGCTTCGCGCCCCCGCGGCGCAGCGATTCGCCGCGTCCCGCGCGACGGGACAGCCGCCTGCCGCGGCTTCTCCGTGCGCTGCACGCGGCGGCGTTATGCCGGGGCTTCCCGCTTTGCGGGGCTCCGGCCCGTTTCACCGCTTTCTTCCTCCCCGCATAGTATGGCATACTTCAAACAAGAGGAAGCGGGGAATAGCTATGGTGAAACTGTTGATTCATGGGCCAAACCGCCTGAACGGGGAATTGAACGTGCACGGGGCAAAAAACAGCACGCTTCCCCTCATGGCGGCAACGCTGCTCTGCCGGAGCGAGTGCGTGCTACATAATTGTCCGCACCTGTCCGACGTGGACGTCTCGGCGCGGATTTTGCGCCACCTCGGCTGCACTGTCAACCGGCAGGGGGGAAGCCTGGTGATCGATCCGCGCTGTGTGACGCAGTGCGACATTCCGGACGGGCTCATGCGCGAGATGCGTTCCTCCATCGTCTTTCTGGGCGCAATCCTCTCCCGCGCGGGGCGGGCGGTGCTCTCCTTTCCCGGCGGCTGCGAGCTCGGCCCCCGGCCGATCGATCTCCACCTGAGCGCTCTGCGCAAGATGGGCGCGAAGATTGTCGAGGATTACGGCTGCCTGTCCTGCTCGGCGGAGGGGCCGCTGCACGGGGCGGCGATCGGATTGTCGTTCCCGAGCGTCGGAGCGACGGAGAACATCATGCTCGCCGCCGTCCTCGCAGAGGGGACGACCATTGTGACGAACGCGGCCCGCGAGCCGGAGATCTGCGACCTGGCGGAGTTTCTCAACCGCTGCGGGGCGCGGGTGAGCGGCGCGGGCGGCAGCACGCTCGTCATTGAGGGCGTGGAGACGCTCTACGGCTGCGAGCACCGCGTGATTCCCGACCGCATCGCCGCGGCCACCTTCATGAGCGCCGCGGCTGCCACGGGCGGCTGCGTCCGCCTGAATCAGGTAGTGCCCGCCCATCTCGAGCCGGTGCTCCCCTTCTTCGAGGAGCTTGGCTGCTCCATCGAGTCTGAGGAAACGAGTCTGCGCCTGTGCGCGCCGTCCCGGCTCGGGCGGATCAAGAGCGTGCGCACCATGCCCTATCCCGGTTTTCCCACAGACGCCCAGGCTCCGCTGATGGCGGCGGCCTGTCTCGGGTCGGGCACGAGCATTTTTGTCGAGAATATTTTCGAGAGCCGGTATAAGCATGTCGGCGAGCTGCTGCGGCTTGGCGCGAACATCAAGGTCGAGGGCCGTGTGGCCGTGATCGAGGGCGTGCCCCGTCTCTCCGGCGCGCCGGTGGAGGCCGCCGACCTGCGGGGCGGGGCGGCGCTGGTGGTTGCCGGTCTGGCGGCGCGCGGGGCCACGGAGGTCACCGGCGTGCGCTATATCGATCGGGGCTACGAGCACATTGAGCGCAGCCTCGCCCAGCTCGGCGCGAGCATCCGCCGGGAGTACGAGTAAGCCTGGATGTAAGGGAGTGAAAAAGCATGGGGAAGGCCCGGCGGGAGCAGCAGCGCAGGCAAAGCCGCGAGCAGGAAAGGCGGCGGCGCCGGCAGCAGGCGCGGCAGCAGAGCAGTGGGCAGGCGCGCGGACAGGAAGGCAGGCCGCAGGCACAGCCGCCCGTCCGCCAGCCGGGAGAAGGCAGGCGCGTCTCTCCAGACAGGAGGCAAGCGCGGCGCAGGGAGGAGCCGGGGCGTACCGGCAGGCCGCCCCAGGGCCGTCCCCATGCAGGCCCTCCCGCGGGGAAAACCGCCCGCGCGGCGGACAGGCCCCGCCCGCAGCAGGAGCTGAAGCGGCGCAGGCGGCCGAAGATTGACGCGGCGGCACGGCGCAGGCGCAGGCGGCGGGTGATGGCGGTCTTCTACTTTTTCCTCTTCCTGCTTGTTCTCGGCACGGCGCTCACCCTTTCGCTGACGGTGCTGTTCCGCGTGGAGACGATCGAGGTCCAGGGGGAGAGCCGCTACACGGCGGAGCAGATCCTCGAGGCCTCCGGTCTGGAGACGGGGGGGAACCTCTTCCTCACCGATATTGACGCCGCGTCCGACGCCATCGAGAAACAGCTTCCCTATATCGGGGAGGCCGACGTCAAGCGCGTTCTTCCCTCCGAGATTGAAATTGCCGTTTCGGAGGAGCAGGTGGCCGGCGCTGTGCTCGACGATACGCAGTATATTCTTGTGGGCGTGTCGGGCAAGGTGCTCGAGCGCGTGACGGAGCGCCCGGAGGGCTATCCGCTCGTCAAGGGAATGGTGGTGCAGTCTGCCGTGATCGGCACGCCGATCGTCTACGAGGACGGAGACAGCACAAGCGTCTTCGAGAAGCTGGCTCAGGCCATCGACGAGCTCTCTCTCGAGAACGTGACGGAGATCGACCTGACGGACTCCTACAGCACAACGGTGCTCTATGACAATCGGATCCTTCTCAAGCTCGGCCCTCCCACCTCCTTTAAGGAAAAGCTGAACACCTTCCTGACGCTTTTGGAGGGCGGGAACCTGACCGATACGGATCGGGGCACGCTGGATCTCTCCCTTGTGGTCGACACGGATCGCTCCTATTTCAGCGAAGACTTTTCCGTCTCCTCCGCGGTCTCGTCAGATCCCGCCGCTTCCTCCGCGGACGGCGTCTCCTCCGCCGGCGACGGCTCGCAGGCTGCGGGAACGTCCTCCGCCGCGGCGCAGTGAGCTCCGGGGAGCGGAAAATGGTGTTTTTTTCCCGGTGGGAAGCGAAAAAACGGAGCTTTTCTCTTGCAATTCCCTGCTTCTTATGTTAACCTTGTAAGAGTAGATCTCTGTTTCCGACAGAAATGGAGAAGGAAGATATTTCCATTTCACAATTTGTTTATTGCAATCAAAGGCAAAACATGGTACAGTTATGGTAAATCATTTTTCTCTGAATCTATGTGCGGCGGGGGCTTTCCCGCGTATCAATACAGGGACGAATTAAGGGGGACGCGGCAAAATGTCTTTTGAAATTGACAACGATTTTGACAACAACGGTGTAATCATAAAGGTCGTCGGTGTCGGCGGCGGCGGCGGCAACGCCATCGACCGCATGGTCACCATGGAAGCAAAGGGCATGGAGTTTATTGCCGTCAATACGGACAAGCAGGCTCTGCTGCGCTCCAAGGCGACGCAGAAGATCCAGATTGGCGAGAAGGTGACCCACGGCAAGGGCGCCGGCTCAAAGCCGGAGGTCGGCCAGAAGGCCGGCGAGGAGAGCCGCGAGGCCATCGCGGCCGCTATCCGTGGCAGCGATATGGTGTTTATCACCGCCGGTATGGGCGGCGGCACCGGCACGGGAGCCGCTCCGATTGTCGCCGAGATTGCGCGGGATATGGGCATCCTGACGGTCGGCATCGTCACCAAGCCCTTCCTCTTCGAGGGCAAGCGCCGCATGGAGCAGGCCGAGGGCGGCATCTGCGCGCTGCGCGAGCATGTCGATTCCCTGGTTGTGATTCCGAACGAGCGCCTCAAGCTCGTCAGCGAGCAGAAGATCACCCTCATCAACGCTTTCTCCGTCGCGGACGACGTGCTGCGCCAGGGCGTGCAGAGCATCTCCGATCTGATTAAGCTCCCCGGCCTGGTCAACCTCGATTTCGCCGACGTGACGGCTGTCATGAAGGACGCCGGCTACGCGCACATGGGCGTAGGACGCGCCTCCGGCAAGGACAAGGCTGAGGTCGCCGCCAACATGGCGATTTCCAGCCCGCTGCTCGAGACGGCGATCAACGGCGCGAAGGGCGTTATCATCAACATCACCTCGTCTCCGGATATCGGCCTCGACGAGATTGAGACCGCCTCCTCGATGATCACCGCGCAGGCGCACGAGGACGCGAACATCATCTGGGGCGCCGCGTTCGACGAGAACATGGAGGACGAGATGAGCGTCACCGTCATCGCCACCGGCTTTGCCACGCATGACGGCAGCCCCGCTCCGGCCTCCGCTTCCAGGAAAGAGCCCGCACCGGCCGCCGCGAAGACGAACGCCTCCTCCGCCTACGCTGTGCCGAAGGAGCAGCCCGCTTCCTC
>CALWRP010000156.1 GCA_944383955.1 uncultured Clostridia bacterium | reverse complement strand
CCTGTCCCCGCGCACCACAACGTCGGCATGGTGGCCGAGGCCGGCGTCCATGGGCCGCGTGCCGGAGTGCTCGAGGAGGTTGGCGCGCCGCGTCCAATGGGTGAAATCCTGCGAGGAGTATCTTTGACGGCAGCGGCATCATCAACACCTTCCTCATCAACCTCGGCGTCATCGACGAGGGCATCATCTTCCTCGGCAGCAATCAGCTGTTTCAGGGGATCATCATCGGCACGGACGTGTGGAAGGAGTTCGGCTACGGCGCGATCATCTTCATCGCGGCGCTGGCCGGCATCAACCAGGAGCTCTACGAGGCCGCGGCCATCGACGGCGCGAGCCGCCTGCGCCGGATCTGGCACATCACCCTGCCCGGCATCAAGGTGACGATCGTCCTCGTGGCCACGCTGAACATCGCCAACGTTCTCAACGCCGGCTTTGATCAGGTGTACAACCTCTATTCCCCGATCGTCTACGAGACGGGCGACATCATCGATACCTACGTCTACCGCATGAGCTTCGAGAGCGCGCAGTATTCGCTCGCGACGGCGATTGGCCTGCTCAAGTCGGTGGTCAGCTTCATTCTCATCGTCATTTCCAACTATCTCGCGAACAAGTTCGCGAATTACCGGATTTTCTGAGCGGGAGGGGGAAGAAAGCATGGTAAAATACAAAACACTGGAAAACAGGATCTTCGACACGGTCGTCATTGTCCTGCTCGTCATTTTCGGCCTGCTGGCCCTCATGCCTCTCCTGCACGTTGTGGCGCTCTCGTTCTCGAGCAAAAACGCGGCCGTCGCCGGCCGCGTGAGCTTCTGGCCTGTGGAGTTCACCCTGGCCTCCTATGAGTATCTGCTGCAGGATACCCGCTTCTTCACGTCCTTCCTCGTCTCCGTGGAGAGAGTCATCCTCGGCGGCGGCCTGAACCTCGTGATGACGGTGCTCATGGCCTACCCGCTCTCCCTCGAAAAGGAGGAGTTCCCGTCCCGCAACCGCTACATGTGGTTCACCATCTTCTGCATGCTCTTCGGCGCGAGCCTCGTGCCCTGGTACTTCGTCATCAAGGAGACCGGCCTGCTCAACAGCATCTGGGCCCTCGTCATTCCGGGCGCGGTTCCGGTCTACAATGTGATCCTGCTGATGAACTTCTTCCGCAACGAGCCGAAGGCCATCAAGGAGTCGGCCAAGATAGACGGCGTCAACGCCCTGCAGATGATGCTCAGAATCTGCGTGCCGCTCGCCAAGCCCGCTCTCGCGACGGTCACGCTGTTCAGCGTGGTCGGCCACTGGAACAACTTCTTCGACGGCATGCTGCTCATCAACAGCCCGGAGAAGGTTCCGCTGCAAACGTACATCCAGTCGCTGGCCATCAACATGTCGGATACCTCGAAGCTCTCGACCGATCAGCTGATCAACCTGATGTCGCAGCGCACCTTCAATTCCGCGAAGATCATCATCGCCACGGTTCCGATCCTGGTGATCTATCCCTTCATGCAGAAATACTTTGTCAGCGGCATCACGCTCGGCTCCGTCAAGGAGTGAGCGGCTGCCCGCTGCCGGGGGGCGCGTTTCCCGCAGGACGCGCCGCTCTGTTTTTGGAAAAGGGCGGGGCCGGATGCCCGGACAGGGGCGCTCCGGTCCCGCCCTTTCCTGCTTTTTCAGTCTTCCTGCTCAAAGCAGATACGCACGCCGTCCTTCGTCACGCAGTGCATCACCTGCCCGCCGAACCATTCCTCCTGCCGCACGTCTGCGGTGCCGTCGAGGATCGACGCGCAGATGGCGGCGCAGGTGGGCAGCACCTGCGGGGCGGTCGGCAGGCACTCAGGCGCGCCGGCGTAGCCGAGGTGGCCGTTCCAGTTCTGGTCGAAGAGCTCCTGCAGGCGCAGCAGGCGGTCGAAGTAGGCGGCCGCGCTTTGGAGGGAGCGGGAGGAAAGTCCTAAATTCACGTTGCAGGCGTCTCCGGTAAAGAGAATGCGGTTCTTCCTGTCCAGCAGGCAGACGGAGCCCGGCGTGTGCCCCGGCGTCCCGATCACCTCCAGCGTTCTCCCGCCGAGATCGAACACAAAGCCGTCCCCGATGGGCACGAGCTCCGGCTGCCGCTCGATCGGGCGCACGGCGTCCGGATCGTAGTCGTAAACCTGAAACGAGCCCAGCTCGCCGAGCATCCGGTTGTAGCCGCGGATTTCGTCTGCGTCCAGCTCCGGCACAGCAGGAAAATCATCGGGGTGCAGATAGATCCGATCAAACCAGCCGATGCCGCCCGCGTGGTCGGGGTGGCAATGCGTCAGCACGACGTCGAACGGCCTGTCCGTGAAGCGGCGCACCAGCCTCGGCAGGTCTGTCAGCCCGCAGCCGGTGTCGATGAGCAGCGCGCGCTCCTCGCCGACGGCGAGATACATCGCCGCAAGGCCAAACTCGTTGACGGCATAGGTCCCCGGGGCGATTTCCGATACAAACGGTTCCTTGATTCCCATAAGCGTCCGCCCTTTTGGGGGCGGCGCATCCGGCCCGGAGCGCCGCCCGCGTGTTTTCTTTTTTAGTATACGGGAAAATGCCGTTTCCGGCAAGTGCGCCGGATCGCTTGGCATGAAAAAACGCAATAAAATTTCACTTTCACGGCAATTGGCTCTGTGCTTTCCTCTGATTTCGTGAAATACCGCTCTCTTTTTCGCAGGCTGATTGACTTTTCATGCGCTTCATTCTATAATGATTTCATATAAATGAAACACCAGTGATCGCGCCCGCACCCGAACGGCTTCCCGCCTCCGGGAGGGCGCGGCGCAAGGAAAAAACGTGAATTTGCGAAGGAGGACGAAGTATCATGGACGCATCCTTTTATCGGGACAACCGAAAGGCGCTGCTCGATTTTCTGCCCGACCATTCCGCCGCGGTTCTCTTTTCCGGGAACGCGCCGCGCCAGTCGGCGGACGCCTATTATCCCTTCTTTTGCAGCCGGAACTTTCTCTATCTGACCGGCGTGGACTTCGCTGGGCTTGCGCTCTTTCTGCGCAAGAACGGCGGCAGCGTGACGGAGAGCCTCTATATCCTGCCGCACGACGCGATGAAGGAGCGCTGGACGGGCCGCCGCCCCACCGCGGAGGAGGCCCGGCTCCGCTCGGGTATCGAGGATATCCGCTATGTGGAGAGCTTTGAGGAGGATTTCCGCAAGGCTGCCGTGAACGGCGAGTTTGAAACGCTGTGGCTCGACCTGTTCCTGCACACGCCCGAGGAGGAGCCCGGCGAGACGCACCGCTTTGCGCACAGCGCTGCGCGCCGCTATCCCGGCGTGCAGATCCGCAGCCTGCTGCCGCAGCTGCGCCGCCAGCGCACCTTCAAGAAGCCGTGCGAGATCGCGGCCATGCGCCAGGCGATGACGGTGACAAAGGCCGGCATCCTGGCGATGATGCGCGCCTCGCGCCCCGGCATGTACGAATATGAATACAAGGCGGAGTTCGACCACGCCCTCACGAGCCGCGGGGTGCTCACACCCGGCTTCCCGTCGATCATCTCCGCCGGCGCGAACAACTTCTGCATTCACTATTACGGCTACACCGGCCTGGCCAAGGACGGCGACATGATCCTCAACGACGTGGGCGCCTGCTGGGACAACGAGGTCAACGACGTCTCCCGCGGCTGGCCGTGCAACGGCAAATACACCGCGGAGCAGGCGGCGCTCTACCGCTGCGCCTACAACACCTCGCAGTACATGTTCTCGATCATCAAGCCCGGCATGCCGATGGCTTCCGTCGACCAGACGGCGAGAAAATACTGCTGTGAGCAGCTCAAGGCGATCGGCAAGCTCAGCTCCTACGACGAGATCGGCAAATACATGTGGCACGGCGGCGCGCACCATGTCGGCTTCGACGTGCACGACGAGGTGGATATGACCCATCCCGTCGCCCCCGGCATGGTCTTCTGCGTCGATATTGGCATCTACGACGAGGACAGCGGCATCGGCTTCCGCCTCGAGGACAACTGCCTTGTCACCGAGACGGGCTGCGAGAACCTCTCCGCCTCCATCCCGAGAAAGCTCGAGGATATCGAGGACGCGATGGCGGCGAGAGGCTGAAAAGCCTGAGAGAACGAGGAGGAACGGGGCATGAAGGGCCTTTCCGTATTCAATATCCAGCGCTACAGCATCCACGACGGGGACGGCATCCGCACCACGATCTTTTTCAAGGGCTGCCCGCTGCGCTGCGCCTGGTGCCACAACCCGGAGAGCTGGAACGGCGCGCCTGAGCTGATGTGGGACGAGGAGAAGTGCACGCGCTGCGGGGCCTGCGCGGCGGTCTGCCCGCACGGGGCGGCCTCCGCCTTCCGGCTCGACCGCTCGCTGTGCGCCGCGTGCGGCGGCTGCGTGCAGTCGTGTCCCGGGGGGGCGCGCCAGCTCTCCGGCAGGCGCTACACCCCGGAGGAGCTCGTGGCGCTCGTCTCGCTCGACGTGATGTTCTACGACGAATCGGGCGGCGGCGTAACGCTCTCCGGCGGCGAGGTGATGGCGGCCGAGCCCTTCACCGAGGTGGAACGGCTGTGCGAGCTGCTGCGCGAGGAGGGAATCCGCGTCTTTGTCGACACGTCCGGCATGGCGCCCTACGAGCGCTTCGAGGCGATCCTCGGCGACGTGGACTGCTTCCTCTACGATATCAAGGCGATGGACCCGGAAAAGCATAAAAAATGGATCGGCGCGGACAACAGGCTGATCCTCGACAACCTCCGCCGCCTGAGCAGGGCGGGCGTCCGCATCCGGCTGCGCCTGCCGCTCATCGAGGGCGTCAACGCCGGCCCGGAGGATATCTTCCCGGTGATCGAGCTGCTGCGGGAGGGCGTGCGGGCGGAGAAAATTCATCTGCTGCCGTACCACGAGTTCGGCAGGGAAAAATTCGCGCGGCTGGGGCGGGATTCCAACCCCTTCCGCGTGCCGTCGAAGGAGAAGCTCGAGAGCCTGGCGGAGCTGTTCCGGCAGGCGGGCTACCCGCAGGTGGTTATTGGCGGCTGAGGGAGAACACGATGAAAAACGAGAAAGGGTGGATACACGATATGACAGAGCAGAAGACGGTCGGCGAGCAGCACGGCGCGACGGAGCGCGTGCGCAGGCTGCGCGAGGAGAGCCTCAACACGCAGCCCCGCCTCTACATCGAGCGCGCGGTGCTCGAGACGGAGGCCTACGAGAAATATGAGGGAACGGTTTCCGTGCCGGAGCTGCGCGCGCTGACGCTGCGGCATTTTTTCCAGAATAAAGCGATCTCGATCCACAGGGGCGAGCTCATCGTCGGCGAGAAGGGCGACGGCCCGCAGTCTGCGCCCACCTTCCCGGAGCTGTGCTGCCACACGATCGAGGACATGAAGATCATGGACCAGCGCGAGCTGATCCGCTTTGCCGTCACAGACGAGGATCTGCGCATCCAGCAGGAGAAGATCATCCCCTTCTGGGAGAAGCGCTCGATCCGCCACAAGATTCTCAGCAGTGTGAGCGAGGAGTGGAAGGCCGCCTACGAGTGCGGCATCTTCACCGAGTTCATGGAGCAGCGCGGCCCCGGCCACACCGTAGGCTCGAACAAGATCTACCAGAAGGGCCTGGCCGACTACCAGGAGGACATCCGCCGCGCGATGGACGCGCTCGACTTCGTGCACGACAAGGGGGCCCTGCACAGGAAAGAGGAGCTCTCTGCCATGCACATTGCCTGCGAGGCCGTGATGATCCTCGGCAAGCGCTATGAGGAGCTGGCCCGCAAGATGGCGGAGGAGGAGACCGATCCCCAGTGGAAGGCCGACCTGCTCACCATCGCGGAGAACTGCGCCGTCGTTCCGGCGCACAAGCCGCAGACCTTCCACCAGGCGCTGCAGATGTACTGGTTCGTGCACCTGGCCGTCACCAGCGAGCTCAATCCCTGGGACTCCTACAGCCCCGGCCGCCTCGACCAGCACGTGATCCCCTTCTATCGCGCCGACGTCGCCGACGGCCGCCTGACGCGCGACCAGGCGCTCGAGCTGCTCGAGTGCCTCTGGGTGAAGTTCAACAACCAGCCCGCCCCGCCGAAGGTGGGCGTCACGCTCAAGGAGAGCGGCACCTACACCGACTTCGCGAACATCAACACCGGCGGCATCACCCCGGAGGGCAAGGACGGCGTCAACGAGGTCAGCTACCTGATCCTCGACTGCATGGACGACATGAAGCTGCTCCAGCCGAGCTCCAACGTGCAGATCAGCCGCAAAACCCCGGCGAAGTTCCTGCTGCGCGCGTGCGAGATCAGCCGCAAGGGCTGGGGTCAGCCCGCCTTCTACAACACAGAGGCGATCATTCAGGAGCTGCTGGCCGCCGGCAAATCGCTGGAGGACGCCCGCCGCGGCGGCACCAGCGGCTGCGTGGAGACGGGAGCCTTCGGCAACGAGGCCTATATCCTCACCGGCTACTTCAACCTGCCGAAGATCCTCGAGCTGACGCTCTATAACGGCTACGACCACGTGGCCGGCCGCCAGCTGGGCCTGCAGCTCGGCAGCGCGGAGGACTTCCACTCCTACGAGGAGCTGCTCGAGGCCTTCCACAAGCAGATCGACTACTTCCTCGACATCAAGGTGCAGGGCAGCAACCTCATTGAGAGCATCTATGCGAACTATATGCCCGTGCCCTTCCTCTCCGTCATCACCAACGACTGCATCGCCACCGGCAAGGACTACAACGCGGGCGGCGCGCGCTACAACACGAGCTACCTGCAGGGCGTGGGCATCGGCACGGTGACGGACAGCCTGGCCGCGATCCGCTATCAGGTCTACGACAAGAAAAACATCGCGATGAAGGATCTGCTCCGCGCCATGCGCGAGGACTTCGCGAACGACCCGCAGATTCTCAATCTCGTGCAGAACTACACGCCGAAATACGGCAACGACGACGACTATGCCGACGACGTCATGCAGAGCGTTTTCGAGTATTACCGCGACGCCGTCACCGGCCGCCCGAACCAGCGCGGCGGCACATACCGCGTGAACATGCTGCCCACAACGTGCCACGTCTATTTCGGCGAGGTCATGCTCGCGAGCGCGAACGGCCGCCGCGCCGGCAAGCCCGTGAGCGAGGGCATCTCGCCCGACAAGGGCGCCGACACCAACGGCCCCACGGCGGTGCTGCGCTCCTGCGCGAAGATGGACCACCTGAGCACCGGCGGCACCCTGCTCAACCAGAAGTTCACCCCGTCTGTGGTGGCGGGCGAGGAGGGGCTGCGCCAGATGGCCAACCTGATCCGCGCCTACTTCAACATGGATGGCCACCACATCCAGTTCAACGTCATCGATCGCCAGACGCTTCTCGACGCCCAGGCCCACCCGGAGGAGTACAAGGACCTCATCGTGCGCGTCGCGGGCTACAGCGACCACTTCCGCAATCTGAGCCGCGCCCTCCAGGATGAGATCATCGCCCGCACGGAGCAGTCGTTCTGCTGAGCGCTTTTCCGCCGGCGCAATTTGACAGCGCCGCATTCTGCGGGATACGCAAAAATCCCCTGCCGCCCGGCAGGGGATTTTTGCTGCTCTTTTTTAAGGCAACACCGCATAATCCCAGGTGGTGTAGCGTGCCAAAAAATTTTTTGTGAGATGATCCAAAAAGCGCAGGCAATCCTTGCCGGATTGGCGAGCATTTTTGGAAAATATCACGGAAAATT
>CALWRP010000155.1 GCA_944383955.1 uncultured Clostridia bacterium | reverse complement strand
GGATCGAGCCGCCGCCGAGCTCGTAGCCGTTCGCGACCATGTCGTACGCCTTCGCGTACACGTGGCCGGGATCGCTCACGAGCTTGTCCACGTCCTCGTCGCGCGGGGCCGTGAAGGGATGGTGCATCGCCATGTAGCGGTTCTCTTCCTTGCTGTACTCAAACTGCGGGAAGTCCGTGACCCACAGCAGGCACGGCTTCGAGGTGTCAATCAGCCCGAAGCGCCTGGCCAGCTCGCAGCGCAGCGCGCCGAGGGAGGCGAACACCACGGAGTTGTCCCCGCTCGCCACGAGGAAGAGCACGTCGCCCGGCTCCGCGCCCATGGCGGAGCGGATCGCGGCGGCTTCCTCCGCCGTGAGGAATTTCTCGTAGGAGGAGGTCTCCTTCTCCGCCAGGCGCGTCCAGGCCAGGCCCTTCGCGCCGTAGGCCTTGATCCACTCCTGCAGCTTGTCGATCTCCTTGCGGGAGAGCTTCTCGGCCTCGCCCTTCAGGCAGATGCCGCGCACGGAGCCGCCCTCGGCCAGCGCGCCGGAGAAGACCTTGAACTCCGTGTTCCCGAGCAGATCGCTCAGGTCGACGAGCTCCAGGCCGAAGCGCATGTCGGGCTTGTCGCTGCCGAAGCGGCGCATGGCCTCGTCCCACGTCAGGCGCGGCAGGGGCAGCGGGATGTCGATGCCGCACAGCTCCTGGTAGGCCTCGCGGATGAAGCCCTCGCCGATCGCCATCACGTCCTCCTGATCGACAAAGCTCATCTCGAAGTCAATCTGCGTGAATTCCGGCTGACGGTCGGCGCGCAGGTCCTCGTCGCGGAAGCAGCGGGCCACCTGCATGTAGCGGTCAAAGCCGGAGAGCATCAGAAGCTGCTTGTACAGCTGCGGCGACTGCGGCAGGGCGAAGAAGCTGCCCGGGAACACGCGGGACGGCACGAGGTAATCGCGCGCGCCCTCCGGCGTGGAGGCGATGAGGTCCGGCGTCTCGATCTCGAGGAAGCCGTTGCGGTCAAAGTAGTCGTGCGCGACCTTCACGAGCTTGTGGCGGGCGATCAGGTTCCGCTGCAGGTTCGGCCTGCGCAGGTCGAGGTAGCGGTATTTGAGGCGCGTGTCCTCCTTCACGTTCGAGTCCTCCAGGATCTCGAACGGCGGCGTCTCGGACTTCGCGAGCACGCGCAGCTCCGTCACCTCGATCTCGATCTCACCCGTCGGGATCTCCATATTCTTCGACGTGCGCTCCCGCACCCTGCCCCGCGCCGCGAGCACGAACTCGCCGCGGATCGCGAAGGCCTTTTTGAAGATCTCCCGGTCGGTGCTTTCGTCGAAGGCGAGCTGCACAATGCCGGTGCGGTCGCGCAGATCGATGAAGATCAGCTGCCCGAGGTCGCGCTGCCGCTGCACCCAGCCGCACACCACAACCTCCTGGCCCACATGCTCCATCCGCAGCGTCCCGCAATAATGCGTCCGCTTCATTCCATTCATTGTCTCAGCCATAAAGAAACAGCCTCATTTCTAAACATATTGTAAAATAAAATATAGAGTATACAAATCGTATCAAAGGCAGCACACCTCATGCGCCCTGTTTCAGGAAAAGCGAAGCCTAAAAAATTCAACAATTCGTAAATATCAAAAAGAAATTTCCAAATCGTATTATAATCGCGCGCCCCGGCGCGCCACCACACTTCTTCCCTCTTCCCTATTCCCTCTTCCCTCTGTCGTTCTGAGCGCATGCTCAGAACGACAGATCCTCTTCCATCGTCACAGCGGTGAGGTAGTCGTCGAGGAAGCTGTCGCCGAGGGAGATCTTCTTCTTCTCGCCGGTCTTCATGTTTTTGAGCTCGGCCTTGCCGGCGGCGAGCTCGTCGTCGCCGAGGACGAGGCAGTATTTCGCGCCGATCTTGTCGGCATACTTCATCTGTGCCTTGAGGCCGCGGGCGTTGACGTCGCAGGCAGCCTGCACGCTGCTCTTCCAGAGCGTGTCACAGAGGCGGAAGGCGGCGAGCTTCGCAGGCTGGCCGAGGAAGGCGATGAAGAGCTCGCAGGGATCGGAGCCGGGCAGCTCGATGCTCTGCTGCTTGAGGAGCAGGAGCAGGCGCTCCATGCCGAGGCCGAAGCCGAGGGCGGGCATGGACTGGCCGCCGAGCTCCTCAATGAGGCCGTCGTAGCGGCCGCCGGCGCACACGGCGAGCTCCCTGCCGTCGATGGGGGCGAGGAATTCGAAGACGGTGCGGGTGTAGTAGTCGAGGCCGCGCACGATCGAGGGATTGACGGTGTAGGCCACGCCCACGGCGTCGAGGGCCTCTTTTACGCTCTCGAAGTGCGCCCTGCAGTCGTCGCAGAGGTAGTCGAGCATGCGGGGCGCGTCCGCGGCGATGGCGCTGCACACGGGGCTCTTGCAGTCGAGAATGCGCATCGGGTTGCGCTCCAGGCGGTCGAGGCATGTCTCGCACAGCTCGCCCTTGCGGCCTTCAAAGTAGGCGCGCAGGGCCTCGAGATATTTGGCGCGGCAGGAGGGGCAGCCGATGGAATTGATCTCGAGGCGCACATCCTTGAGGCCGAAGCGCTCGAAGATGGAATTGCCCAGCAGGATCACCTCGGCGTCGGCGAGCGGGTCGGCGGAGCCGTACAGCTCTGCGCCGAACTGGTGAAACTCGCGCAGGCGTCCCTTCTGCGCCTTCTCATAGCGGTAGCAGGAGGTGAAATAGTAGAACTTGACGGGCAGGCCGTTGTTGTACACGCCGTGCTCGAGCATGGCGCGGGCCGCGCCCGCGGTGCCCTCGGGGCGCAGGGTCACGGAGCGCCCACCCTTGTCGAGGAAGGTGTACATCTCCTTCTGCACGATGTCGGTGGTGTCGCCGACGCCGCGCTGGAAGAGCTCCGTGTGCTCGAAGACGGGGGTGCGCACCTCGCCGAAGCCGTGCAGGGAGGCTTCGCTGCGCATCACGGTTTCGAGAATCTGCCACTGGGCGGCCTCCTCGGGGAGAACGTCCTCGGTGCCGCGCGGGGCCTGGGTTAAAACTGCCATTTTCATTTCATCCTTTCGCCGTTGCTCCGGCAGCGCGCGGGTGAAAAACGCGGCGCTGTCCGGCATGATTGTTTGATGGATCTATGGCACCACCGCACAATTCGCGCCTTGGGGCTCAGGCGGCGTGTCGCGCCAAAATTTTCCGTGATATTTTCCAAAAATGCTCGCCAATCCGGCAAGGATTGCCTGCGCTTTTTGGATCATCTCAC
>CALWRP010000154.1 GCA_944383955.1 uncultured Clostridia bacterium | reverse complement strand
ACTCGCTCACCGCTCAGCGCTCCATCGGCACGGTCGACGATCTGACTGATTTCGGCCTTGTCGATCCGGCCGTCACCGTTGAGGTCGTCTATCAGGACGGCTCCGCCTTCTCCTACCACGTGGGCGGCGCGAACGGCGCTTACTACTATGTGCAGACCGAGGAGTCCGACGAGGTCTATCTCGCCTCCGTCAGCTCCGGCATTTTCAATTCGTGCTATACCCTTGCCGACCTGACGCTGCTCGACCTGGAGATCGGCGAGGACACCAGCAACGCGGCGAGCATCGCCCAGTATGCGGGCACCTACACCGATTCGGCCATCATCGACACGCTCCACCTCTCCGGCGCCGCCTTCGAGCGCGAGGTCACCCTGGAGTATGACGCGACCATCGGCTACCTGATGACGGAGCCGCGCCAGGCCGACACCAACTCCACCAAGGCTGCCGATATCGCCCTGGCCCTGACGAGCCTCTCGGCCGACAGCCTCGTGCTGCCGCACCCCGAGGAGGCGGATCTCGCGGAGTACGGTCTGGCGGAGCCTGACGCCGTGTGCGCCTTCACCTCCAACGGAGAGGACTATGTGCTCACCGTCTCGGCGGCGGACAACGACGGAAACCGCTACATCACCCGCAGCGGCATCGACGCCATCTTCCAGATCGCGAACGACAAGGTCACCGCCTGGGCGGACGCCGATCCCTTCTATCTGCAGAGCACCCTGACGCTCCTGCCGAACATTGTCGACGTGCGCACCATGACGCTGAACATGAACGGCAAGGAGTACGTCTTCACCATCGACCGCACGGTCGACGAGGAGGAGAGCACCGAGGATCAGACGGCCTACACCTACTCCGTCTCCAACGCGGACGGCCTGGTCCTCGACTATGAGGAGAGCTTCAAGCACTTCTACCTGGCCTTCATCTCCATCACCGTCTCCGAGGATACCTGGGATATGCCCACCGGCACGCCGGACTTCTCCTGCACCTACACCTACCAGGATGAGGAGGGCTCCGACACCATCGAGTATTACAAGGTCTCCGACCGGCGCTACGCCATCGTTGAGAACGGCCAGCTCATGGGCCTGGCCCTCTCGGATACCGTCAACCTCGCCATGCAGGACCTCGAGCTCCTGAACGCGGGCGAGGAGGTTCCGGATCCGAACTGATCCCGCGAAACCGGGCATAATCGCACAGCGGCCCCCCTGTATCGTCCGTGCGGACGGCACAGGGGGGCCGTTTCTTACCGAAAAATGCCGGGTGAGGGAAAATGCCGGCCGGAGAAAGACGCTTTGGCAGCCCGGCGCGAACAGAAACGCGGGCGATGGGGCTGGATCGCCGGCAGCTGAGCTCCGCCGGCCGGCTTACGCCATGCGCACCTGCTCCTCGCGGAACTGCTGCAGATACAGGTCGCGGTAGTAGCCCTTTTTGCGCAGCAGCTCCTGGTGGGTGCCCCGCTCGACGATCGCCCCGTCTCGCACGACGAGGATCAGATCCGCCTTGCGGATGGTGGAGAGGCGGTGGGCGATGAGGAAGGAGGTGCGGTCGCGCAGCAGAAGCTCCGTGGCCTGCTGGATGAGCTGCTCGGTCTGCGTGTCGATGGAGCTCGTGGCCTCGTCGAGGACGAAGATGCGCGGATCCGCCAGCACGGCGCGGGCGAAGGAGATGAGCTGCTTCTCGCCGGTGGAGAGGCGGTCGCCGCCCTCGCCGACGTCGCTGTCGTAGCCCTTCTCCAGCTTGGCCGCCACCTGGTCGGCGGAGACGGCCTTCGCCGCGGCGATGACCTCCTCGTCGGTCGCGTCGAGGCGGCCGTAGCGGATGTTCTCCATCACCGTGCCGGAGAAGAGGTGCGGGCTCTGCAGCACATAGCCGATGCTGCTGTGCAGCCACAGCTGGCTGCGCTCGCGGTAGTCGCGGCCGTCGATGAGCACCTGGCCGGACGTGGGCTCGAAGAAGCGGCAGGCCAGGTTCACCAGCGTGCTCTTGCCCGCGCCCGTCTCGCCCACGATGGCGATCGTCGAGCCGGCCGGAATTTTCAGGTTGAAGTGGCTGAGCACGTCCTCGTTTCCGTCCGGATAGCGGAAGGTGACGTCGCGGAACTCGATGTCGCCGCGGATCGGCTCCCAGTTTTCGCGTTTGGCCTCGAAGGCCGTGCCGTACTTCTCAATCACCTCCGGCGTGTCCGTGATGAGCGGCTTCTGCTCGAGCAGGCCCATCACGCGCTCGATGTTGGCCTGCAGGGAGAGGATCTCGGCGATGTTGCGGGCGATCTGCTGGATCGGCTCGAAGATGCCCACGGCGTAGGAGGTGAAGGCCGACAGGGTGCCGATGAGCAGCAGGTCCTCGAGCACCAGCCAGCCGCCGCGGGCCAGCACGATCGCCGTCGTCAGCGAGCTGAAGAACATCACAAGCGGGATATAGACGGCCGAGAGGCGCGCCGCCTTCACCGAGGAGACGCGCATATCCTGGGTGACGGCCTCAAACTCGCGGCAGTTCTGCTCCTCGATGACGAGCGTTTTCGACGTGCGCGCGCCCATGATGCCCTCGTTGTAGGCGCTGGTGATGCGCGAGTTCATCTTGCGCACGCGGCGGTTCCAGCGCAGGATGCGCTCCTGGAACCAGGCCGTGAGCAGCGAAATCACCGGCACGATGAGGATGACGGCGGCCGCGAGGCCGGGGTTGAGCAGCAGCATCGCCCCGAACACGCCCAGCACATAGAAGACGGCCCACAGAATGTCCACCGCGCTCCACGCCAGCATGCCGGCGATGCGGTTGGTATCGCTCATGATGCGCGAGAGCAGGTAGCCGACGGGCGTCACATTATAATAGGAGAGCGAGAGCGTCTGCAAATGCACAAAGCAGGCGCGCTTCATATCGCGGCCCACGCTCATCTCGATGCGCATGGAGCGCCGCGTGAAGAAAATGACGGCCAGGGCCTGCACGGTGATCACGCAGGCGTAGAGCACGGCGAAGCCCGGCAGGCCGGCAACGTCGCCCGTCTCGATGAATTCGTCGATCGCGTAGCGCTGAAAGAGCGGCATCGCGATATCGATGACGGCGCACAGCACGTTGAGCGCCAGCACCGCGAAAATGAGCTTCCGGTACGGCTTTAGAAAGGGCAGCAGCTTCTTCCAGGATTTCCAGTCGAACGATTTGGTGTATTCCTGATCATCAAATCCCATTGCCATCCGATTCGCCTCCTTCCTCCTCCAGCAGCAGCTCGCGGTCGGCCGCCGCCGTCTGAATGTCATACGTTTCGCGGTAGATTCCGCCCAGGGCCAGCAGCTCCTCGTGCGTGCCCAGCTCCGCCACGCGGCCGTCCTGCAGCACCAGGATGCGGTCGGCCTGCATCAGCGTCGTCACGCGGTGGGAGATCAGAATCACGGTGGCCGAGCCCTTCGCGTCGTGGAGCGAGGCGCGGATCTGGGCGTCCGTCTCCGCGTCGACGGCGGAGAGCGAGTCGTCGAAGATGAGGACCGGCGCGTCCTGCATCAGCGTGCGGGCGATGGCCACGCGCTGCTTCTGCCCGCCGGAGAGCGTCACGCCGCGCTCGCCGACGATGGTGTCGTAGCCGTCGGAGAACTCGAGGATCGCCTCGTCCACGTGGGCCGTGCCCGCCTGGCGGCGGATCTCCTCCATGCTCGCGCCGGGGCGCACCGCGGCGATGTTCTCGCGGATGCTGCGCGAGAAGAGGAACGGCTCCTGCAGCACCATGCCGATGCTCCTTCTCAGGTAGGGGCGGCTGATCTGCGAGATGTCCACCCCGCCCACGGTGATGCTCCCGCTCTCGGGCGGCAGGTCGTAGAGGCGGTCGAGCAGGTGCATCAGCGTCGACTTGCCGCTGCCCGTGCCGCCGAGGATGGCGAAGGTCTTGCCCGCCTCGATGGTGAAGCTCACGTCGCGCAGGACGGACTGCTCGCCGTAGGAGAAGGACACGTGGTCGAAGACGATGTCCTGGTCCATCGGCGGGGTCTGGGCGTTTTCGGGCTCCTGCTCCGGCTCGGAGTCGAGAATGTAGGCCAGGCGGTCGATCGAAACGCCCGCCTTGCTCATCTCAGAGAGGATCCTGCCCAGGCCGCGCACCGGCCACACCAGAGACTGGTTGTACGACACGAAGGCCAGAAACTCGCCGAGGGTGATCTCCCCGTTCACCGTCTGCACCACGCCCACGCAGATCACCGTGAGGATCTGCAGGTTCGTGATCAGGTCGCCGATGCCCCAGTAGGCGCTCATCAGGCGGCCCAGGCGGATCCAGAGCGAGGCGAAGCGCTCGTTCTTCTTGTCAAAGCGCTCCACCTCAAATTTCTCCCGCCCGAAGGCGCGCACCACGCGCACGCCCGTCAGGTTCTCCTGCACCGCGGCGGAGAGCTCGCCCTCGGCCTCGTCCGCCGTGAGGAAGCGCTTGGCGATCTTCGAATAGAAGAAGGCCGAATACAGCAGAATAACGGGGAGGAAGCCGAGAGCGATCAGCGACGTCCTCCAGTTCATCGAAAACATGACGGCCAGCGAGAAGCCCACCAGAAAAACGGTGCGGCACACCTCGAGCAGCTGGTTCGTCACGAAGTTGCGCACCACCTCCACGTCTGAGGTGCAGCGCTGGATGATCTCGCCCGTGCTGTGCTCCACGTGCCACGCATACGGCAGCCGCTGAATGTGGCGGTAGAGCGCGTCGCGCAGCGATTTGACAAAGCTCTCTGAGCCCTTGGCCGTGCCCATGCGGCTGCCGTAGGTGCACAGGCCGGAGAGCACCGCCACCGCCAGCAGGAAGGCCGCCGCGCACAGCAGCTGCGTCATCGGCCGCGCCTGCGTCACAGAGGCCGGCAGCAGGGCCGTCACCACCTCCGGCAGCGCCTCGCCGCCGAGAATGGAGTCGACCGCCACGCGCACCACCTGGGGCGTGAGCGAGCCGAGCACGGTGTTCGCCATCGAAAGGGCCAGCGTCAGGGCGAAGATCCAGGCATAGGGCTTCAAGAAGCGCCAGATCAGGGCCCTCTTTGACTGTTTCAAGCAATTCCCTCCTCGTTTCTAATCTCCTCGTTTTTGCTTCGGGGGAGCCGCAGCTTCAGCCCGCCCGCGCCGTGTCTCCCGCGCCGCCGTTTTTCCCGCCGTCTCTCCCCCGCGCACGCAAAAAAAGCGCCCCCGGCGCAGGCCGGGGACGCTGTACAGCCGCAGATGAGCAGCGGGCTCGCCGAAATCAGGCGGGGCCGGATGCGGGCAGACAACTCCCAGGGCGCCGGACAAATGCACACGGATTCCCAGACACACGGATGATACGCTCTCTCGCTGTGATAGTCATTCTGTCCGCCTCCCTTCGCCGTTGTGGTGAAATTCTGTCGATTGCGCAAGAAACAAAAATAAGTATAGCGCGCCTCCCCCGGAAAGTCAAGCCCTTCTTGCAAAACAGAGGGCCATCCGCTATAATGAAACCATTCACCCGCCGCAGCGGACGGCGGAAAGCGGCACAAACACAAGCCCGTTTGCCGGCGTCACGCCGCAGAGCGGAAAGGAGCAGCCATATTCTATGAAATGGATCGATCGACTGGAACGAAAGGCGAGAGGCTTTGCCATCCCCAACCTGATGTTCTTTCTCTCCGGCGCCATGCTGCTGGTGTATATTCTCAGCCTGTTTTTCCCGGCGCTGCCCGGCCTGCTCTCGCTCAGCCGCGGGGCGCTGCTGCGCGGCCAGGTCTGGCGGCTCGTCACCTTTCTCGCGATCCCGCCCTCGTCGTCTCCGCTTTGGATTCTCTTCAACCTCTATTTCTACTGCCTTCTCGGCCGGGGGCTTGAGCAGCAGTGGGGCGTGTTCCGCTTCAACCTGTTCTACCTGTGCGGCATGCTGGGGGCGATTGTGTCGGCCCTCATCACCGGCTTCGGCACCAACTATTATCTGAACCTCTCGCTCTTTCTGGCCTTCGCGGCCTTCTACCCCGACTACCGGCTGACGCTGTTCTTCCTTCTGCCGATTAAGGTCAAATACCTCGCCATCCTCGACGCCGTGCTCCTGCTCGTGAGCTTTGTGCTCGCCGGGTGGGCGGACCGGCTGGCGATCGTGATGTCGCTGGTGAACATCGTGATCTTTTTCGGCGGCAGCGGCCTCAAGCGCCTGAAAACGCAGATGGGCTACTGGAAGACGCGGCGGAATTTCAGAAAATATATGCGGTAGAAGCCGCGGGCGCTTGCAACTGAAACAGAACGCCCCCGGGGAACCCTCCCGCGGGGCGGCGCATGGATGAGGAGGAATCATTGATGAACGACGGATTTTTCCGCGCGGCGGCGGCCACCCCCGCCATCCGCGTGGCGGACTGCACGCACAACGCCCAGGCCGTGGCCGACCTCATGGAGGAGGCCGCGGCCCGCGGCGTGCAGGCCATTGTCTTCCCGGAGCTGTGCCTGACAGGCTACACGTGCGGCGATCTCTTTTTGCAGCAGCCGCTTCTGAAGGCCGCCGAGCGCGAGCTGGCCGCCCTGATTGAGCGCACGGCGGGCCTGCCGCTGCTCGCCGCCGCCGGCGTGCCGGTGCCGGTGAACGGCGCGCTCTACAACTGCGCCGCCGTCTTCTGCGGCGGGCGGCTGCTCGGCCTCTCCGCGAAGAGCTGTGTGCCGAACTACGGCGAATTCTATGAGGCCCGCCACTTCACGCCCGCCCCGGCGTGCGTGGAGGTGTCCTTCGCAGGCTTCACCGTGCCGCTCGGCAGCTCGATTCTTTACCGCCCCGAGGGCTGGGAGGACTGCGTCGTCGGCGTGGAGATCTGCGAGGACCTCTGGGCTCCCGAGCCGCCGTCGACGCGCCTCGCGCTGGCGGGGGCCACGCTCCTGCTCAATCTCTCCGCGAGCGACGAGGTGATCGGCAAGGCCGCCTACCGCCGCGAGCTCGTGCGCGGCCAGTCCGCCCGCCTGCTGTGCGGCTACGTCTACGCCGACGCGGGCGAGGGCGAGTCCACCACCGACCTCGTCTTCTCCGGCCACAACCTCCTCGCGGAGAACGGGACCGTGCTTGCCGAGAGCGAGCCGTTCACCACCGGCGTGACGGAGGCCGACCTCGACCTCGCCCGCATGGCCGGGGAGCGCCGCCGCGTGACGACATGGCAGGGCGGCAAGTATGAGGCGGCGCGCACCGTCTCCTTCCCGCTGCCCGCCGCCCCGTTCCGCCTGCGCCGCCGCGTCGATCCCTCGCCGTTCGTGCCGAAGGGGGAGAGCGATCTGTCCTCCCGCTGCGAGACGATCCTCAATCTGCAGGCCGCGGGCCTCAGGACCCGCCTCGCCTGCGCCCATGCGTCGCACGCCGTCCTCGGCGTCTCCGGCGGCCTCGACTCCACGCTGGCCCTGCTCGTCTGCGCCCGCGCCTTCGAGCTGCTCGGCCTGCCGAAGAGCGGCATTCTGGCCGTCTCCA
>CALWRP010000153.1 GCA_944383955.1 uncultured Clostridia bacterium | reverse complement strand
TGCGGCCGCCGCGGTCACGGCAGCTTACTCCCTCCGTCACTTTGCCTGTTGCGACAGGCAAAGTGCCACCTCCCTCAAGAGGGAGGCCAGGTTACGGCTCGCAGTTAGCTTGAATCGATCGCTGAGCTACAGCTCCGCCGTAACTTAGGCTCCTCCTCTGGGGGAGCTGGCGCGCCGCCGCAGCGGCGTGCCTGAGGGAGTAAGCCTCCGGGAGCGCCGCGCTGCCTCTGAGGGAGTAAGCCCCCGCAAGCGCCGCGCTGCCTCTGAGAGAGTAAGCCCCCGCGAGCGCTGAGGCATCTCTGAGGGAGTAAGCTCCCCGCAAGCTCCCAGGCTCCTCTCAGGCAGCGCTAGAGAGACTTTTTAGGCAATCGTTTTCTCACATGCGGGCCTGTGCGGTTGCTCGGAGGAATGGTTTTCACCCGTTTGTCCACGATGGCGGCAATCGCTTCGCAGACGCCCGCAAACTGTGTGTTGACTTCCGTATTTTTAAATCGAATCACTTCAATATCATATTGCTGCAAAAAAGCCGTTCGCTCCGCGTCGTAGGCTTTCCCCTGCTCGGTATCATGCTGCATGCCGTCCACTTCCACCACCAGCCGCGCGGCATGACAATAGAAATCCGCAATAAACGGCCCTAGGGCTTTTTGCCTTTGGAATCGATACGGGAAAAATCTGAGGAAATCATACCATAAATGGTTCTCCTCCCCCGTCATCTCCCTCCTCATCTCCCGCGCCTGAGGGAGGTTTTCGCCCTTATACGGTATCATCCTTCCCCTCCCCGCAGCCGCCGCAGAGCTTCATTTCGGGGTGCAGCTCGCACATGCGCTGAACGAGCTTGTCGTATTCGGCGTTCAGGCGGCACAGCTCGAGGGCGACGGGGTCGGCGACGTGGATCTGGTCGAGGGCGGCGGGCTTTTCGCCGTTCACGCGCACAATCTTCGCCGGCACGCCGACGGCGGTGGAGTTCGGGGGAACCTCGTCGAGGACGACGGCGCCGGCCGCCACGCGGGCGTTGTCGCCCACCTTGAAGGGGCCGAGGATCTTCGCGCCGGAGCCGACCATCACGTTGTTGCCGAGCGTCGGGTGGCGCTTGCCGTGCTCCTTGCCGGTGCCGCCGAGCGTCACGCACTGGTAGAGCGTGCAGTTGTCGCCGATCTCCGTCGTCTCGCCGATCACAACGCCCATGCCGTGGTCGATGAAGAGGCCCTTGCCGATCGTCGCGCCGGGGTGAATCTCAATGCCGGTGCGGCGGCGGGCGCGCTGGCTGATCCACCGGGCGATAAACTTGTGGTTGTGGCGGTAGAACCAGTTCGCGCGGCGGTAGGACCGCACGGCCTTGAAGCCGGAATAGAGAAAATAGACCTCCAGCCGCGAACGGGCGGCGGGGTCGCGCTCCATGATGGAGTCGAGCTCCTCCTTGAGCTGCCGGAACATATCGCGTCCCTCCCTTTCTTCTTGGGCGGCGCGGGAAGCTTTCGGGCCGCGCCGCGTGGTTCTGGCTTCGGGGAAGGGGGGCGATATGAAAAACGCCTCCGTCCTTCTCTCCGAAGGACGGAGGCGACAGCTTCTGCCGCGGTTCCACTCCGCTTTCTCACTTCAGGCCGCGCGCCGCAGCGCGGAGCCCTTCGGCCTGTAACGGGGCCGGGCCGTGCGGCCATTTCCTGCCGCCCGCGCGCCTTTTAGGGCCTGGCGGCTGCATTTCGCCCGAAGCCGCGCCGGGAACGCTCGCAGCCCGGTTTCCCGGACGTTCCCTCTCTGACGCGCGTCTGGGGGGTACTTCTTCCGCCCTCGCGTTGTTTCTATTCCATAGTATAGCGCACGCGCGCCGCGTTGTAAAGGGGGATTCCGGCGAATCCTTACATTTCGCGCGCCACGATTTTCCAGTTCTGCTTCAAATAGATGACGCCCGAGATCACCGCCAGCGCGGCAGCAATCAGAATCAGCGCGTTGCCGGCCAGGGTAAACCACGCCGCCGGATCGCCTCCGAAGAGGGTGAAGGCGGGCAGCACGCCCAGCGAGACGAGCTCGAGCAGATATTGCAGGAACAGCACCGCCAGAATGGCAATGATCTGGCTCACCGTCTTTGCCTTGCCCCAGTTGTTCGCGGCCACCACCACGCCGCTGTCTGCCGCGACGAGGCGCACCGAGGTCACCATGAACTCGCGGAAAATGATCAGCAGCACCAGCCACACGTTCGCGAGGCCGAGGGACACGAAGCACACCAGGGCTGAAATCACCATGATCTTATCCGCGAGCGGGTCCATGAATTTTCCAAAGGTGGTGATGAGGTTGCGGCTGCGCGCGATCTTGCCGTCGAGGTGGTCTGTGTAGGAGGCGGCGGCGAAGATCGCCAGGGCGATCAGATAGTGGTGCGGCAGGCTCTGCCCCGCAAGCAGCGCCGCGACGAAGAACGGCACGAGAATCATGCGCAGAACCGTCAGTTTATTCGGTGTATTCAAGCGGCATGCCCTCCTTTGTCAGCCAACGATTTCTCCCATCAGGTCGCAGTCCATGCAGTCGGTGATCTTCACCTTGCGGAACTCGCCGAGACGCGGCCTGCGCCCTCCGGCCATGAAGAAAATTTTTCCGTCCACGTCCGGGGCGTCGGCGGCGCTGCGGCCGAACCAGCACTCGGCGTAGCGGTCGAAGCCCTCCACCAGCACCTCCACCGTCTGCCCGATGCGGCTCTCGCCCCAGCGCTGCATGGTGAGAGACTGCTGCTCCATGAGAACGTCGCGGCGGCGCTCCTTCTCCTCCTTGGGCAGCTGGCCCTCCATTTCGGCAGCGGGCGTGCCCTCCTCCTGCGAGTAGGCAAAGCACCCCAGGCGCTCAAAGCCGATTTCCTTCGCGAACGCGCACAGCTCGTCGAAGTCCTCCTGCGTCTCGCCGGGGAAGCCGGCGATCATCGTCGTGCGCAGCACAAGGCCCGGCACGCGCTCGCGCATTTTCTGAATGAGGGCGGTGAGCTCCCCGCGGCTGCCCGCGCGGCGCATGGCCCGCAGCACGCGCTGCGAGCAGTGCTGCAGCGGCAGATCCATATATTTGACAATCTTCTTCTCCCGCGCCATCACGTCGAGCAGCTCGTCGGTCACGGCGTCGGGATAGCAGTAGAGCAGGCGGATCCAGCGCGGGCCCTCGATGGCGCACAGCTTCGTGAGCAGCTCCGGCAGGGCGTAGCGGCCATAGAGATCCTTGCCGTAGCGCGTGGTGTCCTGCGCAATGAGGATCAGCTCCTTCGCGCCCTCGGCGGCCAGCTGCTCCGCCTCCGCCACGATGCTCTCCATCGTGCGGCTGCGGTAGCGCCCGCGGATCATGGGGATCGCGCAGTAGGAGCAGCGGTTGTCGCAGCCCTCGGCGATCTTCAGATAGGCAAAGTAGCTCGGGGTGCTGCGCACGCGGTCGCCCTCGAGCGGCAGGCGCTCCTTCTCGAGGAAGATCTCGGGCTTCTCGCCCTCCTCGAGCACCTGGCGCACAATCTCGGCGATCTCGCCGTTGGCCCCGATGCCGCACACGGCGTCGGCCTCCGGCAGCTCGCGGCGGATCTCCTCGCGGTAGCGCTCCGCCATGCAGCCGGTGACGACCAGCGCGCGGATACGGCCCTCCTCCTTGAGGCGGGCCAGCTCCAGAATCTCCTCAATGGATTCCTGCTTTGCGGACTCGATGAAGCCGCAGGTGTTCACAATCGCAACGTCCGCCAGCGCGGCGTCGTCCTTGAGCACGAACCCGGCCTTCTCCAGGGACGCCATCATCATTTCCGCGTCGATGCGGTTTTTCTCGCAGCCAAGGCTGACCATTCCAACAGAATACGGCATGGTGGTTCTCCTTACTCTACTATATATATGTATGGTTTTGCAAAAGCGGGTATGAACGGAACCCTTCCGATACATCCAATATATCACACCCGCGGCCCGCGCGCAATCAAAAGCGCCCGAATTTAGGGCAAATTCTCCTCCGCGCAGGCGTCGAACGCGCGCCGGGCCGCGCGGATCCCCTCCCACCGGTAGCCCAAACGCTGCAGGGCCGCCGCCGTCTGGCGGCGGCCCCTCTCGTCCCCGAGACGCCGCTCGTATTTTCGCTCAATCAGCCGCCGCAGCGCCTCCTCCGGCTCGGGGGAGGCCTCCTCGGCCGCGGCTCTTGCCAGCTCGCGGTCCACGCCGCGGCGCACGAGCTCCTGCACCGTGCGCGCAGCCGCGCAGCCCTTGCGCGCATACTCCTGCGCCAGCCTCCGCGCATAGTCCTCGTCGTCGATGAGGCCGAGCTCCTCCATGCGGTCGGCGGCAGCCCGCGCCGCGTCCTCGCCCACCGTGCGCGTCAGCTTCTGCTCGAGCTCCCGCTTCGCGTGCGGCCGGTGCTCGAGCAGGTAGAGCGCCTTCTCCTTTGCCCGGGCGGCATCGCTTTTGAGCAGCAGCTCGTGCAGCGTTTCGTCGTCGATCTCCATGCCCGCCCGCAGCCGCGCCTCCTGCGCCGTGGCGGCGTCGATTTTCACCGCCGGCTCGCCCTCCAGCGAGAGCTGCACCAGCCGGTGGCGGCGCGGCTCAATCGCCGTCAGCTCCATCAGTCGTCGGCCTCAATGTCAATGGAGGGCTTGCCCGCGCTCTTGCTCTTCTGCGGGGCCGCCGGGGCGGGGGATTCCGCCGCGGGAGCCGCGCCGCCCGCCTTGGCCGAGGGCGGCGTCTGCACGGGCAGAATCTCCATCGGGCGGGCCGGAGAGGCCTGCGCCGGGGCCGTCTTGTTATACAGCCGCGCCGCGTTCGCCTTCACGCCCGCCTCGATCTCCGCCGCGATCGCCGCGTTGTCCGGGTTCTCGAGGAAGGTTTTCACATTGTCGCGGCCCTGGCCGAGACGCGTCTGGTTATAGGAGAACCACGCGCCGCTCTTCTGGATCACGTCGAGCTTCGCGGCCAGATCAATCAGCTCGCCCGTGCGGGAGATGCCGCGGCCGTACATCACGTCGAACTCCGCCTCGCGGAATGGCGGGGCAATCTTGTTCTTCACGACCTTCGCGCGCGTGCGGGTACCCACCTGCTCCGATCCCGATTTGAGGATCTCAATCTTGCGGATCTCCAGGCGCACGGAGGAGTAGAATTTCAGCGCGCGGCCGCCCGGGGTGACCTCCGGGTTGCCGTAAACGACGCCCACCTTCTCGCGCAGCTGGTTGATGAAGATCGCCACGCAGCTCGATTTCGAGATCGCGCCCGCGAGCTTTCTGAGCGCCTGGCTCATCAGTCTGGCCTGCAGGCCCACGTGGCTGTCGCCCATCTCGCCCTCGATCTCCGCGCGCGGCACCAGGGCCGCCACCGAGTCGATGACGATGACGTCGATCGCGCCGGAGCGAATCAGGGCCTCCGCGATCTCGAGCGCCTGCTCGCCCGTGTCCGGCTGCGACACCAGCAGCGAGTCGACGTCCACGCCGAGCGCGCGGGCGTACACCGGGTCGAGGGCGTGCTCCACGTCGATGAAGGCCGCGTTGCCGCCGTTCTTCTGTCCCTCCGCGATGCAGTGCAGGGCCAGCGTCGTTTTGCCGGAGCTCTCCGGCCCGTAAATCTCCACAATTCTGCCGCGCGGCAGGCCCCCGATACCCAGCGCCAGATCCAGCGACAGCGAACCCGTGGAGATCGCCTCCACCTGCATCGCCTGGTTCTGCCCCAGGCGCATCACCGCGCCCTTGCCGAACTGCTTCTCAATCTGCGTCAGCGCCGTTTCCAGCGCCGCAGCCTTTTCCGCATTCTTATCCTTCACAGTTGCTGCTTTCTCTGCCATCCTTCTCCTCTTCCTTTCTCAACCTGGGCCTGCGGCCGGCAATTCGCAGACCTGCGGTCGGCATTTCGCACAAGCTCCCTACGGTCGCCCGGCTTGGTGGGGGAAAATACCTGTGCGGCCTGGGCCTGCGGTCGGCATTCCGCGCCAGCCCCCTCCGCTCGCCCGCCCTGGCGGGGCATGCTACCTGCGCGTCCCGGACCTGCGGTCGGCATTTCGCACAAGCTCCCTACGGTCGCCCGGCTTGGTGGGGGAAAATACCTGCGCGGCCTGGACCTGCGGTCGGCATTTCGCACAAGCTCCCTACGGTCGCCCGGCTTGGTGGGGGAAAATACCTGCGCGGCCTGCGCCGCCGCCCGGCATTGCGG
>CALWRP010000152.1 GCA_944383955.1 uncultured Clostridia bacterium | reverse complement strand
ATTTCGCACAAGCTCCCTACGGTCGCCCGGCTTGGTGGGGGAAAATACCTGTGCGGCCTGGGCCTCCGCCCGGCAATTCGCACAAGCTCCCTCCGGCCGCCCGGCGTGGTGGGGCACAATACCTGCGCGGCCTGCGCTGCAGCCCGGACTTGCAGTCGGCATTTCGCGGACCTGCGGTCGGCATTTCGCACAAGCTCCCTACGGTCGCCCGGCTTGGTGGGGGAAAATACCTGTGCGGCCTGCGCTGCAGCCCGAAATATTGCGGGAGCTTGTTCAGACCAAGTCCCGAGTGTCTTCCCGCTTCGCGGTAAGACGGTCGAAACGTTCTAACAAGAACGTTTCACTCGCCCGCCCGTTTTCTTGCCCGGGAGCTTGTTCAGACCGTCCCGCGCTGCCCTGGTGCCCAATCGCTCTTCGCTGCCGCGCGGGCCGTAGCGTGCAGGCTCAGCCTGCCCAATTGCTCTTCGTTTCCCCTATTATACCGAATCGGAACACCAAAATCAACACATTTACCCGATTTTTTCGAACATGTGTTCAATTCCTGTAGGGCGGGACGCTGCGGCGAAACCTGGCGGGCTGCAATCCAGCATGCCTGATTCGGGAAAGCGCAGGGGGCTTTGTGAGCATGGGGGGCTCCCGTTATCATTAGAATACAAAAAGCGCTGTCACATGATCCGGACTGCTGCGGAGCTTTGTCAAGGGAGACGCCGCCCGGTGACGACGCGGTCGAAGTCGTTGAAATCTTTTGTGACCTCGATATCGGCCAGACCGGCCCGCGTGAAGAGGGCGGAGACGGCGGCGGCCTGGTTCTCTCCGATCTCGACGGCACAGACGCCGCCGGGGGCGAGGCAGGGGATCCAGTGCGCGGCGATCGCGCGGTAGAAGACGAGGCCGTCGCCGCCGCCGTCGAGGGCCGAGCGCGGCTCGTGGTGGATCTCCCGCTGGAGGCCGTCGATCTCCCCGCAGGTCACATAGGGCGGGTTCGCCGCCAGCAGCGAGAGACCGCAAAACCCGGCGGCGCTCTCCGGGCGCAGCACGTCGAGAGAGAGCGGCGTCACGCGCCGCCCTGTGCGCCGGATGTTCTCCGTGAGATACGAATAGGCGGCCGGGAAGCGCTCCACAGCCCGCACCGAGGCGGCGGGGAACTCCCCCGCCAGCCCGAGGGCCACCGCGCCGCTGCCCGAGCAGAGGTCGGCGATGGCGAGGCCCGCCCCGTCTCCGGCCTCCGGCAGAGCGCGGCGCAATCGCGCGGCTCCCTCCCGCACCAGGAGCTCCGTCTCCTCCCGCGGGGCGAGCACGCCCTCCCCGACGGCCAGCTCCATGTCGAGAAACGGCCACACCCCGAGGATGTACTGCAGCGGCCTGCCGGCGGCGCGCTCCCCGATGCTGCCGAAAAACGCGCGCGAGGCCTCCTCCCCCGCCGCCTCTCGGCCGCGGAGAATGAGGCCCTGCCGATCCAAACCGAAATATTTCTCGAAAATGCACACGGCGTCGAAGGCCGGGCTTTCGATCCCGGCCTCCCGCAGCGTGCGCATGCCTGCGCGGTACGTCTCCTCCAGCGTCATTTCGCGCACCCGCACCCGCCCACGATATCCTCGCCGTTCTCGGGGATCACGTCCTTCATCGCGGCGATGGCCACCTCAATCATCGAGTCGTCCGGCTCCTGCGTCGTGATGCGCTGCATCCACAGCCCCGGCGCGGCGATGATCCGCGTGAGCCAGTTGTCGACGCGGCCGCACAGGCGGATCAGCTCATAGCCGATAGCGACGACCACCGGAATGCAGAGCAGCTTGACCGCCGTGCGCAGAAGCGGGTTCGTGAAGGGGATGAAAAAGCCGATGACAATGCCGAGCAGGAGCATGATCACCATGAAGCTCGTGCCGCAGCGCGGATGAAACCGGCTGTGGCGGCGCACGTTCTCCACAGTGAGCTCCTCCTGGCTCTCATAGCAGAAGATCGTCTTGTGCTCCGCCCCGTGATACTCGAACACGCGGCGAATATAGGGCATGTGCGCGCAGAATAGGATGTAGGCCACGAAGATGAGAATGCGCATCACGCCCTCCACGACGGAACGCCAGCCCTCGATGCCCTCCCCGGCGAGCAGCTCGATGCCGTTGAAGCACAGCGTGGGCAGGAAGAAAAAGAGCAGCACCGCCAGCAGGATGCCGAGCACCGTGCCCGCGCCCATGATGACGGGCATGATTTTGTCGCCGAATTTCTCCTGCATCCAGCGGTCGAATTTGCTCGGCTCCTCGTCGTCCTCGAGGCCGGATTTCTCCGCCGAGGCGCCCAGCGCCGCGAAGCCGATGCGCATGGAGTCGATGAAGGTGGCAATTCCGCGCAAAAACGGGATCTGCCAGAACCTGTACTTGTCCCGCAGGGAGTTTGCGGAGACCTCGGAGAGGTCGATCGACCCGTCCGGCAGGCGGACCGCCATGCTCGTCTTTTTCGGGCCCCGCATCATGACCCCCTCGATGAGCGCCTGTCCGCCGATTGTGGTGATGCGCTTGACATTTTCCTTAGGCATTGGGTTCCTGTTTCCTTTCGTCCCCCGTCTCAGACAAAACGGGAATGGTAATGGTGACGGTCGTTCCCACGTTCTCCTGGCTCTCCAGCTTGAGCGAGCCGTTGTGCAGCCGCATAATCTCGTCCGCAAGGGCGAGGCCGATGCCGGAGCCGCGGATCGTCTGGTTGGCTTTATAGAATTTCTTCTTGACATTCGGCAGATGCTCGGCGGGAATACCGCAGCCGTTGTCGGAGATAACGACGCTGATCAGTCCCTCCAATTCCATCGCGGCCACGCTGATGGTGCCGCCCTCCGCCGTATATTTGAGCGCGTTGTCGATGATGTTGACGAAGACCTGCCGCAGGCGGTTGATGTCGCCCAAAACAGGCGAGAGCATGGCCGGCTCGTCATAGAGCAGGAATTTGTTCTCGGCCTTGGCGCGGTCGCTGAACATGTAGACGGCCTCGCCGAGCTCGGCCAGAATATCGATCTTCTCCATCATGAGCGTCATGCGGCCGCTCTGCATGCGCGAGAAGTCAAGCAGCTCCTCCACGATGCCGGAAAGGCGCTCGCTCTCGCGGATGATGATGCCCATGCCGCGGGAGAACATGTCCTTGTCGTCGTCGCCGACCTCGGTGATCGTCTCCGCCCAGCCCTTGATAGCTGTCAGCGGCGTGCGCAGCTCGTGCGAGACGGAGGAGATGAAATCGTTCTTCATGCGCTCCGCCGTGCCCAGCTCCACAGCCATATCGTTGATCGTGTCGCACAGCGCGCCGATCTCGTCGTCGTTGCTCTTTTCAATGCGCGCCTCAAAATCGCCCTGGGCAATCCGGCGCGCCGTCGCCCCGATCTGGCGGATCGGGTTTAAAATGCTCTTAAGGAAGAAATAGCTCGAGGTGAGCACAAAGAGGATGATCACGGCCCCCACGGCGGTGAGCAGGCCCACCACCGCCAGCACACGCTTGTCCGCCTGCTCCAGCGAGACGACATAGCGGATCGCGCCCACAAAGCTGCCGTTGTTGTTGCGGATCACCCGGGTGACGGCCATCACCTTTTCACCGCTGGTGAGCTTGCCCGTCCAGGTGCCGTAGCCCTCAGGGTCGGCCAGGGCGGCCTGGTAGTCGGGCATGGGCTGGGTTTCGTCCGGGGCGAAGCCGATGGAGGTGATGAGGATCCTTCCGCTGGAGCTGAACACCATCAGCTCCATGCTCTCTTTTTCCGGGAAGTTTTCCACATAATTCCGGGCCACCGCGCTGAACTCCCGGGGGGAGCGGC
>CALWRP010000151.1 GCA_944383955.1 uncultured Clostridia bacterium | reverse complement strand
GCCCGCCTGCGCATGCCGCGCAAGGTCATCGCCGGCTACTGGCAGGACGCGGACGTGCAGGAGAGAATCGGCAGCTGGATGCGCGCCGCCGTCGGCGTGGCGTACAGCAAGAGCCTGAAGGTCATGCGCTTCGGCGACAACATGCGCGAGGTCGCCGTCACCGAGGGCGATAAGGTCGAGGTGCAGAAGAAGCTCGGCTGGGAGGTCAACACCTGGCCGGTCGGCAAGCTCGTGGAGACGATGGACGCCGTGACCGACGCCGAGATCGACGCCCTGATGGACGACTACCGCGCCGCCTACGACTTCGCCACCGATGACATCGAGACCGTCCGCTATCAGGCCCGCGAGGAGATCGCGATGAAGAAGATGCTCGACGCCGAGGGCTGCCGCGCGTTCGCGAACACCTTCCAGGACCTGTACGGCATGCGCCAGCTCCCCGGCCTCGCCAGCCAGCACCTGATGGCGCTCGGCTACGGCTACGGCGGCGAGGGCGACTGGAAGGTGGCCGCCATGACGACCATCCTCAAGGCCATGAGCGAGGGCATGACGGGCGGCACCGCCTTCATGGAGGACTACACCTACCACCTCGAGCCCGGCAACGAGTACAGCCTCGGCGCGCATATGCTCGAGGTCTGCCCGTCCGTCGCGGCACAGCGCCCGCGCATTGAGGTGCACCCGCTCGGCATCGGCGACCGTGAGGACCCGGCCCGCCTCGTGTTTGAGGGCCATCCCGGCAAGGCGATCGTCGTCAGCCTCGTCGATATGGGCGGACGGCTGCGCCTGATCTGCCAGGATATCGAGTGTGTCAAGCCGATCATGCCGATGCCGAACCTGCCTGTGGCCCGCGTGATGTGGAAGGCCATGCCGAACCTCACCACCGGCGTCGAGTGCTGGATCACCGCCGGCGGCGCGCACCACACGGTGCTCAGCTACGACGTGACCGCCGAGCAGATGAAGGACTGGGCCACGATGATGGACATCGAGTTCGTCCACATCACGAAGGACACCACCGTCGAGAGCCTGGAGCACGAGCTGTTCCTCTCCGATCTCGCCTGGAAGCTGAAATAAAAAAGGAGGCCTTCCGCCATGCTTGAGAAGCTCAAACAGCAGGTTTACGAAGCGAATATGGAGCTGCCCCGCCGCGGGCTTGTCACCTACACCTGGGGCAACGTCTCCGGCATCGACCGCGAGAGCGGCCTGTTCGTCATCAAGCCGTCCGGCGTGGAGTATGACGAGCTGACGCCCGACGATCTCGTCGTCCTCGACCTGGAGGGCAACAAGGTCGAGGGCAAGCTGAACCCCTCCTCCGACACGAAGACGCACATCGAGCTCTACAAGGCGTTCCCGGAGCTGGGCGGCGTGGTGCACACGCACAGCACGCACGCCGTGGCCTGGGCGCAGGCCGGGCGCGATATCCCCTGCTTCGGCACGACGCACGCCGACTACTTCTACGGCCCCGTGCCCTGCGCCCGCGCGCTGACGCAGGAGGAGATCGACGAGGACTACGAGAAGAACACCGGCAAGGTGATCATCGAGGCCTTCCGCGGCCGGAACATCCAGCCGATGCACGTTCCCGGCGTGGTGTGCACGAGCCACGGCCCCTTCACCTGGGGCAAGGACGCGGCGCAGGCCGTCTATCACGCCGTCGTCCTCGAGGAGGTCGCCAAAATGGCGCTCCTGACGCTGCAGATCGACCCGAACGCCGCGCCCGCGCCGCAGCGCATTCAGGACAAGCACTTCCTGCGCAAGCACGGCCCGAACGCCTACTACGGGCAGAGCAAATAAGCGGGAATCCCCGAAACCAAACCGCCCCCGGCCTTCCGTTTGAACACGGAAAACCGGGGGCGGTTTTTTGTCCCGCGCGGGCTTATGGATCCGCGGTGCAGCAGGCATCCCGCTGGGCCGCGATGGTGAACAGCGTGTCGGCCAGCTGGGTGAGCACCGCTCCGAGCAGGCTGAGCTCCTCGTTGGTCAGGCGGCACGCGAGCAGGTTGGCGGCCGCGGTCACGGCGGACGTCAGTTCACAGGCATTCAAGCGGATCGTCACCTCCTGAGACAGGATATGACGCGGCGCCTGTTCCCGGAACCGCCTCAGGAATGGCCGTGCCCGTGGCCGCCGTGGCCCGCGCCCGTGCCCATGCCTGTGCCGTCGCCGGGGCCGTACCCCTGGCCCGCGCCATCGCCGGGGCCGCTGCCCTGGCCTGTACCTGCGCCCGTGCCGTCGCCGGGGCCGTTGCCCTGGCCCGCGCCTGCGCTGCCGCCATTCTCAGAGGACGCCCCGCCCTCGAGCGCGGCCAGGCGATCCCGCAGCTCGCGCATGGTGAGGGCCGCGGCCTCCTCCGCGGTGAAGGAGGGATCGAGGGCCCGGATCGCCGTATACAGCCGGTACCGCGAGAGGGTGAGGCCGTGCTCCGCCGCCTCCGCCGCCTCTCCGGCGCTGCCCGCGCAGCAGGAGACGTTCCCGCTGCCCGCGGTGCAGGTCTCCACAGCCGCCAGGATCTCCCCCGTGCCGGTCTCGTCGTCGCCGATCACCTCGATCGAGAGCAGCGCGCCCGCCTCGAGCGGCTCCTCCACGCGGCTGTCGGCCATCAGCCGCTCCAGCGCCTCCTCATAGGGCAGGAAGCGCACGTCGACCTCCTGCGCCAGCGCCTCTCCGTCCTCGTTGAGCCCCTGCGAGGAGACAACACGCCCCAGCCGGTTCACGCCCAGCTCCAGAGCGGGGTTGATCTCCAGCCGGATCGCCGCCACGGGCGTGAAATAGAACTGGTAGCCGCCAAAGCCCACCAGCAGCAGAAGAAGGCAGGCGAGAACGGGCGCAAGCCTCCTGACGGGAAGCGCACTGCGGCGCTCCCGGCGGGCGATCTCCCGCGCGAGAAAGGCCTTTGTGCGGTCCTTCAGCGCCTCGTCCGCCCGCACGCTGCCGAACGCGCCGTGCAGTCTCTCATCCATGCTCTTCACCTCCCAGCCGTTCGCGGAGCAGCTCGCGCGCCCGCGTCAGCAGCGTATAGACCGTGTTGGTGTTTTTGCCCAGAAGCCGCCCGATCTCCGGGGCGGTGTAGCCCTCGTAGTAGTGCAGGTACACCGCGTCGCGGTATTTCCCCGGCAGCGAGAGCACCGCAGCGAGCACCTCGCGCTGCTCCTGCGTGGAATCGGCCGCCAGCGTCTCGAGCTCCTCCTCCGGGGCCGTGCGGCTGCGGAAGAAGCTGCGCAGCAGGTCGCGGCAGGCGTTCACCGTCACGCGGATGAACCAGGCCTTCTCGTGCTCCTCGCTCTCGAAGCGCTTGTCGCTGACGACATATTTGAGGAAGACGGTCTGGAAGATGTCCTCCGTGTCGGCCTCGTTTTTCAGGTGCACGAAGCACAGCCGCCGCACCATGTCGGCGTACCGCTCCACCGCCCTGTTCGCCTCCTGCTCGCTCCGCATGGCCCCGCCTCATTTCCTTCGATTATCTGCCGCGCCCTCCGCAGGCTCCGCGGCCCATGCCGCAGCCCGTGCCGCGGTTGTCGCACACGCCGTCGCCGTTCGCGTCCACCCAGCCGCTCCCGTGGCCGCGGCCCATGCCGAGGCCCGTGCCGCGGTTATCGCACACGCCGTCGTTGTCCGCGTCCACCCAGCCGATCCCGTGGCCGCAGCCCGCGCCGAGGCCCGTGCCGCAGTTGTCGCACACACCGTCGCCGTTTGCGTCCACAAAGCGGCAGTGCAGCCGCCCGCACGTGTCGCACACGCCGTCGTTGTTTGCGTCCACATACCGCGCGCCGGCCTGCGCTCCCTGCATGCCGCGCCCCGCCGCCGAGACGCCAACCACACCCGCCGTTGCCATCAGCGCCGCCGCCAGGATACCTGCCAAAAGTCTCTTCATGAAAAATTCCTCCATTCCGGAACGGAGCGGGCCGCGCCCGTGCTCCCCGTTTGTCCGTCGTATTGTTCGCCGGCCCTCCGGCCGGTTTCACTCCCAATACGATCGGGAACGCGGAATCCATTCAGGGTGGAGGAAAAATTTTCAAAATTTTTTCGGTGTGGGGCGGCGGCGCGGCTGAATTGGGAGGCTGGGCAAGTGGGGGAATTGGCGGCTGTGTGGGCGGTGCTTTTCCCTTGCGTGGGACAGGGGCCGGGGCTCTCAGGCAGCTCAGCGCCCGGAAAAAGACATTCCGACAGCTCGGTACGGTCGCAAAACCGGGAGCCTGTTCGAACCGTCCCGCGCAACGAGGATACCCTTCTCTCACAGCTTCCGCGCGGGCCATTGCGTGCAGGCTCAGCCTGCCCTTTTGAAAAAGGCCTGGCCAAAACTTGGGACTGCAATTGCAGTCCCGTCTGAAGCATCAATTTTCGGCGCTGCACACCAAAAATTGACGCTTCAGCTGCTGCGGCAGCGGCTACGCCGCAGGGTTTTAGAGCAGCAGCTCACTGATGACTGCGTTCGACACCAGAAAGCCCGCGCGCGTCAGCGCCACCCCTTCCGCCGGCACCCGCCAGTACACCCCGCGCGCCAGCACCGCCGCGCGGCGGCGCAGCTCCTGAGGGATCCCGTGCCCGAACCGCTCCCGGCACCGCTCCTCCCGCAGGCCCTCTGTCAACCGCAGCGCCAGCATCGCGAATTCCTCAAAATCTCCGCCCGGCCCGTCGTCCACCGGTTCCCCGCCCGCGAGAAAACCGCTCAGGTCCCGCGGAAAATAGAACCGCCGCCCCTCAAAGAATGAGTGCGCCGCCGGGCCGAAGCCCAGGTATTCCTCACACCGCCAGTATTTCAGGTTGTGCCGGCTCTCAAGCCCCGGCCGCGCGAAGTTCGAGATCTCATACTGCCCATACCCGAGCCGCTCCAGCTCTGAGCATGCCGCCTCATACAGCCCGCACACCCCGTCCTCGTCCGGCAGATCAAGCGAATCCCGCCGTTCGTGGTATACGGTTCCCGGCTCGATCTTCAGCAGATACGCCGACACATGGCTCGCCCCCGCCTCCCGGCAGAAGCGCGCCGATCGCACCAGGCTCTCCTCCGTCTGGCCCGGCGTCGCGATCATCAGGTCCAGCGAGACGTTCCCGATTCCCGCGCGGTGCGCAAGCTCCACCGCCCGCGCGGCCTGCTCCGCCGTGTGGATGCGCCCCAGCTGCCGCAGCTCGTCCGCGTTCGCCGATTGCAGCCCCAGCGAGATCCGCGTCACGCCCGCCGCCGCCAGCCCGGGAAACAAGCTCTCGTCCCCGACGCCCGGGTTCGTCTCCACCGTGACCTCCGCCCCCGGCTGCACCCGGAACGATTCCCGCACGGCGTCCAAAATCCTTCCGATCCGCCCGGCCCCGATGAGGCCCGGCGTTCCCCCGCCGAAATAGACGGTGTCAACGGGCAAAGCTCGCTCCTGATAGGATTTTATTCTCTCAATAATACAATTTGTATAAGCTTCCCAGGCGTCCTCGCCCTGCCGCAGCGAGTAAAAATCGCAGTAGGGGCATTTCGAGGCGCAGAAGGGAACGTGCACATAGATCCCGAGAGGCGTCACAGCGCTTCGATCTCCTCGAGCCAGAGGCGGGCGGAGGCGTCGCTCGGCATGCGCCAGTCGCCGCGCGGCGAGAGGGCCACGGTGCCGACCTTCGGGCCGTCCGGCAGGCAGGAGCGCTTGAACTGCTGCGCGAAGAAGCGGCGGAAGAAGGTGGAGAGCCATTTTTTGATGGTGGCCTCGTCGTAAGCGCCCTCGAAGGCGGCCAGGGCCAGGCGGTAAATCTTGCCGGGGCCGAAGCCGAAGCGCAGCAGATAGTAGAGGAAAAAGTCGTGCAGCTCATAGGGGCCGACAATGTCCTCCGTCTTCTGCGCGATGTCGCCGTCGACGGGCGGCAGCAGCTCCGGGCTCACCGGCGTGTCGAGCACGTCCAGGAGGACGGCCTCGAGCGCCCCGCCCGCCTTCTGCGCCGCGTAGCGCACCAGATGGCGCACGAGCGTCTTCGGGATCGAGCCGTTCACGCCGTACATGCTCATGTGGTCGCCGTTGTACGTCGCCCAGCCGAGGGCCAGCTCGGAGAGATCCCCCGTGCCGATGACGAGGCCGCCGTTCTCGTTCGCGAGGTCCATGAGCACCTGCGTGCGCTCTCTGGCCTGCGCGTTCTCATAGGTGACGTCGCGCTTCTCCGGGTCGTGGCCGATATCGGCAAAGTGCTTCTGCACCGTCTCGCCGATCGGCACCTCGCGGAACGAGGCTCCCAGCAGCTCGGCGAGCTTCTGCGCGTTCGACTTCGTGCGGCCCGTGGTGCCGAAGCCGGGCATGGAGACGGCCAGAATGCCGCTCTTCGGCAGGCCGAGCAGCTCGAAGGCGCGGGCGCAGACGAGCAGGGCCAGCGTGGAGTCGAGGCCGCCGGAGACGCCGAGGACGGCGTGCGACGCATGGGCGCA
>CALWRP010000150.1 GCA_944383955.1 uncultured Clostridia bacterium | reverse complement strand
CGCGCCTGTCGTCAACAATCTGTCCGGCTCCGGTCTGCCCGAGGACGTCTGGCTCCCGGAGGGGGAGACGCTCACCGCGGAGCTTCTGCCGCAGGAAAAGAACTGTGCCGTTCTGGTTCAGGGAGGCGAGGAGTGGAAAATGCTCGCCCTGCGCTGGGACCTGAGCGCGTATGACGGCCGTACCGCCGGCGAGCTCACGCTCACGGGCGAGTACCTCGATGAACAGGGCGAACCGCTCCTCGCGGCGCTGCCGCTCACCGTGACGGTTCACTGGTATGGCGACGACCTTCTTGTGACGGACGTGGTCTGGCAGGGGAGGGAGGCTCCCTCGGTCGCGATGGTCGTCCCCAACCTCCCCCAGGGCTATGGCGTGGGCGTGTGGGGCGAGGTTTCCGAAGACGGAGGAGAGACGTGGGCGCAGTGGACATTCTGGGATGCCGAGGAGCGTTTTTCTGTGACGCGGGACACGGACGGCACGCCCATTTGCATTTTCTCTCCGCCGGACAATACCCCGCGCCTGTATCGCGTGTGCGCGGAGGATTTTGACGGCAGAACCTGGTCGTCGGAGGCTTTCCTCCTGCCCGATCCGGACGATGCGCAGGAGGATCAGGGCGGCAACCGCGGCGGCGGCACCGCGCTGCTTCCGCCGGATCGGGAGCCTGCCCCTGTTCCGCCGGGCGGATCTGCCGCCTCTGTGCCGTCTGCGGAGAGCGAAGAGGCTGTGTCTGAGCTCTCTGCTTCTTCGGGAAGCGCTGCCGCTCCGGCCGGCAGCACCTCCTCGGCAGCCGCTGCCTCCTCGGCTCTTCCGCCTGCGGCTGCTCCTGTGGAAGAGCCGCCGGTACAGGAGCTCCATGAGACGGCTCTGCTTCCCATTGAGCCGAACGGCGTGGAGCAGGCAAACGGAGGAGAAAACGCGGCGCCCCCCGCTTACGCAGCCTCGTCTTCTGCGGGGGAAGCCCTCGCCCAGGCGGATGAGCAGCCGCTGCCGGAGACGCAGTCCGCCCCGCCGGCACAGGAGCTTGACGGCGCCTCCGCGGCGCCGTTGGAGGAACCCGCCGCCGTTTCGGACGCCCGGCAGGAAACAACCGCTCCGCCTCCCGTTGGCCAGTTTCTGCTGGTTGCCGCAGGTCTTGCGGCCTGCGTGGTCGCCGGAATGGCGTTTGCGGGAGCCGGTCCCTTCTCGCGCCGTGCCAGATAACAAGTCAGTTTGCGTCCAAAATCCCCAGGCTTTGGCCTGGGGATTTATTTATGCCGGCGGCGCGGCGCGGAACAGATAGCCCTTTCGCCGCACTGTCTCGATATAGTGCATACCGGGGCAGAGCTGATCGAGCTTCTGCCGCACACGGGCCATGCACACCTGCATATTATGCAGGCCGCGGTTCATGGGGGATTTCCACACACGGTCGTAGAGCTGCTCATAGGAGAAAACCTGACCGGGGTTCTGAGCTAAAAACGCAAGCAGATCAAATTCGAGAGCCGTGAACGTTGCCGCCGTTCCGTTAAAGCGCACCTCCCGCAGGCTCAGGTCAATTTCCAGCGCGCCGAAGCGCAGCACGCCTCTGGCCTCTCCGCCGTGCCTCCTGCCAATGCGAAGCCGCAGGCGCAGCTCGAGCTCCACCAGCGAATACGGCTTGCCGAGATAGTCGTCTCCTCCCGCCATCAGGCCGCGGATGCGGTCGTCCTCCCGCGCGTAGGCCGAGAGGAAGAGAATGGGAACGCCGCTCGTCTCGCGGATCCGGCGGCAAAGCGTCACGCCGTCCATGCCCGGCATGTCCACGTCGAGCACAATCGCGTCGAGCGAGGCTGTTGAGGCGAGTCTGAGCGCCTGGGTTCCGTTTTCTGCGCGAAGGATCTCATAACCCTGCTTTTTCAGATAGGCCTCGTTGGCGGCTTGGATATGCGGGTCGTCGTCGACCAAAAGAACACGGTACACCGGCATGCCTCCTCTCAGAAAACGCGTTGCGAACCAGCTTTCTTGCTGTGCTTTCATCATAGCATAAATGACTGCCTCCGAAAAGTCACAGCTTCGTCACATTAGGCCGCAAGGGTAGAAAAAGTGCCTGGATTCCGATATAGTAAAAACAGGGATATGATTTTATGGAGCCGGGAGCAAGGAAGAGCGCGGGCCGGCGCGCGTGGGTGTGCGGCAGCTGTAATGGCGCCAAGACGGCTCCTTTTGTATTTTGAAAAGCTTGAGGTGCTGCGAGATTCGGCGCGCTCCTATAGAGAGGTTTGATATGAGTGAACTGATTCAGCTGACAGAAAAAATATGGAAAGAATATTACGAAGGGGATCGGGAGAAGCTTCTTCGAAGCCTGGAATGGTTTGCGCAGGACTGCGTGGTTGTCGGCGCGGGACGGCAGGAACTATTCCGGGATCTCTGTCAACTCCGAGACGCTGTGGTTCTCAAGCACGGGGAAAATCAATCCTCTCTGTTCGAATGCACGGATTTTTTTGGCGAGGAGCTTCCGCTGAGCGGGGATTTCACCCTTGTGTATGGCGGCGGAGCTATCTGGCGCACCAGCGAGGATGGACTGCGCCACTCCCGTGTTGACAGCAGGTTTTCCTTCCTGTATCGGAGAGAAAATGGCGCGTGGAGGATCACGCACATCCATCACTCCTCTCCTTCTCAGCTGTTGGAGGAAGATATCTTTCGGGCCGAAGTGCTTGGGGAACAGCCTCAGCTGGTGCAGGAAAAAATGGAGTCGCTGCTGTATTTGGCAGAGACGGACAGCCTGACCGGGCTGATGAATTACCGCTCCTTTTGCAGGAAATATCCCGGCGTTCGCAAGGAGGGCGCCTGGCTCGTGATCCTTGATATTGATAATTTCAAAGGCGTGAACGACCGTTATGGCCACTTGGCGGGCAATGAGACGCTGCAGAGGCTGTCGCGGATTCTGGTGTCGTCGGTCCAGGAGGGCGATCTCGTCTGCCGGATGGGCGGCGATGAGTTTATCCTGCTTTGCAGCCTGGGGATGACGCGCGAGGAAGCGCTGCTCATCGCGCAGGAGCTGCAAACCGCCCTGAACAGGGAGGAGGAGAAGCCATATCTCGCGGTGGGCGTCTCTATCGGTATGACGCAGCTCGAAGAGAACGAATCCCTCGAATCAGCTTTGGAACGGGCGGACAGCGCCCTGTATCTGTCCAAGGTAAACGGAAAGGGAAGAGCCAGTATCCTTTGAACGCCTCCGCTTGTATTGTCTCCATTTTGGGCAGCATGGAGACCTGCGCAATCAAGATTTTTTCGCTTTCCGCGGTTTGCCCCGCGCGAATTCAGCGTCTTCACCATGCGGCGGCATCTTCCTGCCCGCGCTGCCCTCGCGTTTTTTCTGGCTTTACAGCCTGCTCCTGCCTTCATCGCAGGCGGCGCCGAGTTCCCTGTACCCGGCCCTTCCCCCCTCGCGGCTTGTGGTGCAGGGATACCTCTCGGACGCTTGCGCATTTGCGGGCAGCTGGTTCCCGTGCTTGGATATAACCCTGCCGGGATATAGAGCAAAACCTCCGGAGAAACAATTGCTTTCTCCGGAGGTTTTTCTTAGGCAACACCGCATAATCCCAGGTGGTGTAGCGTGCCAAAAAATTTTTTGTGAGATGATCCAAAAAGCGCAGGCAATCCTTGCCGGATTGGCGAGCATTTTTGGAAAATATCACGGAAAATTTTGG
>CALWRP010000149.1 GCA_944383955.1 uncultured Clostridia bacterium | reverse complement strand
AAGAAAAAGTAAACGGAATACTGATATGTTTGTCGGAAATTTGATGTTTTCTCCCGGCGAAAAAAACTGTATCCTATAGACATAGACGAAAACCAGCACGAAACGGAACAAATTCGTGTGGAACACTACGAGGAGGTAATCTAACATGAACAAAAAGACCACTAAAGTTCTGGCGTTTTTGTTAGCCGCTCTCACGGCGTCCTCTCTGACCGCCTGCTCTCAGGATCAGGATCCGATGGCCGGTCTGAGCGACGAGGAGAAAGCCGCCTGGGAGGCTGCCGCCAACGATCCCTATGGCAAGTATCCGGAGCTCGTGACCTACACGACCGGCTACAACCTCACCGCCCAGGGCTCCGACGTTCTCGCCGGCACGCCCTACGCGGAGGACACCACCGAGAACAACGCCTACACCCGCTACCTCAAGGAGCTGCTGAACATTCAGAACCAGAATGAGTTCGAAGCCTCCACCGGCCCGGATTACGACCAGAAGGTCTCCATGGCCATCGCGAGCAATACCATCCCCGACATGATGTACATCTCCGACTACGCCACCCTCGTCGAGCTCGTGGAGAGCGATCTGATTGAGGATCTGACGGACGTCTACAACAACATCGCCTGCGAGACCGTGAAGGCGGCCTACGAGAGCTATGGCGAGGACAACAACCCGCTGAACACCGTCACCTTCGACGGCAAGATCATGGCCATCCCGAAGACGCAGCTGAGCGACGGCCAGGACTTCCTCTGGGTGCGCAAGGACTGGCTCGACAAGCTCGGCCTTGACGAGCCCTCCACCATCGAGGACCTCGAAGAGCTGATGAAGGCCTTCATCGAGCAGGATCCCGACGGCAACGGCCAGGCCGACACCATCGGCATGGTGGTTCTCAGCGACGTTTACGGCGAGTATCCGAACAACACCTTCGCCATCGACAACATCTTCACCGCGTTCGACGCTTATCCGAACGTGTGGATCGAGAAGGACGGCCAGGCTGTCTACGGCTCGGTTCAGGAAGAGATGAAGGAGCCCCTCCAGCTGCTCAACCGCTGGTACACCGAGGGCCTCATCGATAAGGAGTTCGCCACCCGCACCAACGACGACATCGTCGGCCTGATCTCCACCGGCAAGTGCGGCATCTACATCGGTCCCTGGTGGTCTCCGTTCAACCAGGCTCAGACCTCCACCTACACCTCCGGCGACGCGGAGTGGGTCAACCTCTCCTGCCCGGTCGGCAGCGACGGCAAGATCAACGCCATCAGCACGAAGAGCTACGGCGGCTTCGTCGTGGTCCGCAAGGGCTATGAGCATCCCGAGATTGCCATGAAGATTGTCAACGTCAACTCCGAGTACTCCAAGCAGGATAAGTCCGACGCCGGCAAGGAGGTTAAGGAGAACCAGACGCTCGCTTACTTCAACTGGCCCCTCTACTGCGAAGTGCAGCCCGGCAACAACGCCGAGATCATGACCTCTCATGTGCTGGCCGTTATGGACGGCACCGCCGAGTTCGACTCCCTGACCACCGAGGAGCAGAGCTACTATGAGTCCGCTCAGCGCTACCTCGAGGCGGAGGCCGCCGGCCAGAAGGCTGACGCCGCCGACTACTCGCAGTACGTCTCCCGTATCGTCTCCATGCAGCGCATGATCGACGAGCCCGCGAACTTCCTCGTTCCCTCCTTCTTTGAGACCACCGAGTCCATGAGCACCCTGTGGGCCTCCCTCGAGAAGATGGAGATGGAGACGGTTCTGAAAATCATCACCGGCGAGCAGGATATCTCCTCGTTTGATTCCTTCGTCGAGAGCTGGACGAGCGCCGGCGGCGACAAGATCACGCAGGAAGTCAACGACGTCATCGCCAAATAAGCTGGATTCACCACCGGTTAACGTATCATGAAGGAAACGGGCCTCCAAAGCACGCGTCATGTTTTGGAGGCCGTTTTCCCGAAGGAGGGTATTATGTCGACAGCTAAACTGAAGAAGGCGAGTGCCCGCCACGGCGAAAAGCGGGAACGCCTGATTTTCCACCTGATGCTCCTGCCGGGCATGATTGTCCTGGCGCTGTTCGTCTTCGTTCCGCTGGTGGGCTCCCTGATGGCCTTCCAGAACTACAAGATCGGCCTCGGCCTCTTCGGCTCTCCCTGGGTCGGCCTGGAAAATTACCGCATCATCTTTACCTTCCCGGACAGCATCCAGGTTTTCTGGAACACGCTGGTGATCGCCTTCGGTAAACTGGTGCTCAACGCCGTCATTCCGGTCGCCTTCTCCATCCTGCTCAACGAGCTGGGCGGCAAAATCTTCAAGCGCGCCTTCCAGACGGTCGTCTATCTGCCGCACTTCCTCTCCTGGGTCGTGCTGGCCACCGTCGTGACGAATATGTTCTCCCTCGACGGCCCGATCAATTCCTTCCTGAACCTCTTCGGCATCGGGGGCATCCAGTTCCTGGCCGACAACAGCTGGTTCCGCACCGTCATCATCGGCACCGACGTGTGGAAGGAGTTCGGCTACAACTCCGTTATCTACCTGGCCGCCCTGCTCTCGATCGATCCCGGCCTGTATGAGGCCGCTTCCATCGACGGCGCCGGCCGCTTCAAGCAGATCATGAACATCACCCTGCCGTCCCTCATGCCCACCGTCGTGCTGATGGTCGCCCTGAGCCTCGGCAACATCCTCAACGCCGGCTTCGACCAGGTGTTCAACCTCTACAACCCGATCGTCTATGAGACGGGCGACATCATCGACACGTACGTGTACCGCATCGGTATGGTCGAGCGCCAGTACAGCATCGGCGCCGCCGTCGGCCTGTTCAAGTCGATCATCAGCTTCGTGCTCATCCTCGGCTCCAACAAGCTCGCCAAGAAGCTCACCGGCAGCGGAATCTTTTAAGAAAGGCGGCGAAGTGAAAAATGGTCAAAAAGGTTACTTTGGGCACAAAGATCTGCCAGGCGCTGATTTGGCTGGTCGTGATCATCATGACGCTGAGCTGCCTGCTGCCTCTCATCAACATGGTTGCCATCTCTCTGAGCAGCAGCAACGCCGTGGCCTCCAACACCGTCGGCCTGCTTCCCGTGGAGCTGACGTTCAGCACCTACGAGAAGCTGCTCAACGACTCGCAGTTCTGGGCCTCCTTCTGGATTTCCGTGCAGCGCGTTGTGCTCGGCACCATCATCAACATGTTCTTCGTCATCACCATGGCGTATCCGCTCTCCAAGAGCCGCCTGCGCTTCCCTGCCCGTGAGATCTACATCAAGATCGTCATCTTCGCGATGCTGTTCTCCGGCGGCGTGATTCCGCTGTTCATGGTGGTCAGCAAGCTGAACATGATCAACACCATCTGGGCTCTCGTGCTGCCCAGCGCTGTGCCGGTCTTCAACGTCATCCTGATGGTCAACTTCTTCAAGGGCGTTCCGGTCTCCCTCGACGAGGCCGCTTCCATCGACGGCGCCTCCCCGCTGACGGTTCTGGTGAAGATTTACCTGCCCGTCTCCCTGCCGGCGCTCGCGACGATCGCCCTGTTCTCCATCGTCAACCACTGGAACGACTACTTCTCCGGCCTGCTCTACATGAACAAGGCTTCCCTCTATCCCCTGCAGACGTACATCCAGCAGCTCAACGTCGACATCACGCAGGTGACCGACGCCGAGCAGCTCAAGCAGCTCTCCACGATGAGCAACCGTGCGTTCAACGCCACGAAGATCGTCGTCTCGACGATTCCGCTGCTGCTCATCTATCCCTTCCTCCAGAAGTATTTTGTCTCCGGCATCGTTATCGGTGCCGTCAAGGAATAAACCTCCTCCCTCTTTCAAAAGGCGCGGTCCGCGAAAGCGAACCGCGCCTTTGAGCTTGTCGAAAAAGGTCGTGTGGAGAAAAGTACAGGAGTGCGCCGCCGTCCGGAAAAAGACGCTTCG